>NZ_JBCLVH010000021.1:0-74378 GCF_039548255.1 Lentibacillus songyuanensis | reverse complement strand
ACATTTTATGATAGAGTGCCTTTTCTTTTTTGGCTAGAATATCGCTCAAATACCCTCGAGAAATATTTTACACTTACATTCTTTCCAGTCAAACACATTCTATAACCCTTTTTTCGTCAGACAGTTGAATGACGGGAAAGCAGCAATTCTATTATTAAAAGGTGTCGATGAACTTCTCCTTCCATTTTTGCACTATCAAATAATGGATGCTGGATATGACTATGACCCCATTTATGAACAAGTGCATCGAATGGGGAACCAGCTCGTCATTGCCTACAATAAGAAAAATGAGAGTGAGCCAACTGGCTTTGATAAACACTTTGCTCCGACTTGTTTCGGGAGCATTCCTATTGATATGATATTTTTGATGTCAAATTTGATGCTAAATATGAAACATTGAAATACACAAGACTCAAGGAGCACCCGTATAGGAGGCGACTCCGAAGCCGAACAGGGGATTGAACAGGGGATTGATAGCGTAGCAGGATTTCAATCCACGCACCCATATAGGATGCGACGTTCATACGCATAAAAAAACCATAATCTCTTGTATTTCAATCCACGCACCCATATAGGATGCGACCTCCGCCAATTCCTCAATCCACACAATAGCAAAAGATTTCAATCCACGCACCCATATAGGATGCGACCTCCGCCAATTCCTCAATCCACACAATAGCAAAAGATTTCAATCCACGCACCCATATAGGATGCGACTCTAACGCTTTGTATAGCCTTTTCTTTTTCCATACGATTTCAATCCACGCACCCATATAGGATGCGACCTGAAACTATGGCTATGGGCAGGGATAGTTAACATTTCAATCCACGCACCCATATAGGATGCGACCACATGAATTTGCTGGTGAGCGACTGAGACATTATATTTCAATCCACGCACCCATATAGGATGCGACTAAATTCATCCGGATCCAATTGTTCTTCATAGATATTTCAATCCACGCACCCATATAGGATGCAACGTCTGCTTGTTCTTCTGATACCATTTCGCCTTTTTTATTTCAATCCACGCACCCATATAGGATGCGACTAAATTCATCCGGATCCAATTGTTCTTCATAGATATTTCAATCCACGCACCCATATAGGATGCAACGTCTGCTTGTTCTTCTGATACCATTTCGCCTTTTTTATTTCAATCCACGCACCCATATAGGATGCGACTAAATTCATCCGGATCCAATTGTTCTTCATAGATATTTCAATCCACGCACCCATATAGGATGCAACGTCTGCTTGTTCTTCTGATACCATTTCGCCTTTTTTATTTCAATCCACGCACCCATATAGGATGCGACAATTGATAAATGTGACTTTTTTATGGATGGATTAATTTCAATCCACGCACCCATATAGGATGCGACAAATTTCTTTAAATCCGAAGGAGCTGGTAGTAAATTTCAATCCACGCACCCATATAGGATGCGACTTCGTATTAGCAAGCATACCTTTCCACGATTTTATTTCAATCCACGCACCCATATAGGATGCGACCTTCATAATTAAGCAATACTTCGTGATCATCGGATTTCAATCCACGCACCCATATAGGATGCGACTATTTAAATCGTCATTTAGCACGGACACACTACCATTTCAATCCACGCACCCATATAGGATGCGACAATTCCTCCCAAAATTGTTTTTGTTATTTCAGATATTTCAATCCACGCACCCATATAGGATGCGACCACTTAACGTCATTCTTACCATGTTCCAAAACAGATTTCAATCCACGCACCCATATAGGATGCGACAGGCATTTTCACAATGCGCAATCAAATTAAAAAATTTCAATCCACGCACCCATATAGGATGCGACCTAGTATTGCGCTTGATGGTAAATCGATTATTTGATTTCAATCCACGCACCCATATAGGATGCGACGCAGATTAAACATAATAACAACGGCAACTATGAATTTCAATCCACGCACCCATATAGGATGCGACAGGGTCGCAGGAGTGACTTGCTTATAATTGTACGAATTTCAATCCACGCACCCATATAGGATGCGACAAGACAGGTAAAAAAGGTGGCTACTGATGTGGGAATTTCAATCCACGCACCCATATAGGATGCGACGATTAAAAACAAAGGAGGGATCCATTCGGATTTACCATTTCAATCCACGCACCCATATAGGATGCGACCTTCCATGATACCGTTTTTCTGCATGTAGTCCTCTATTTCAATCCACGCACCCATATAGGATGCGACTGTAATTGACGTTGATGGTAATTATTACCACAAGATTTCAATCCACGCACCCATATAGGATGCGACTGTTTATAACACGCTGGTTGCTGATGATTACATCATTTCAATCCACGCACCCATATAGGATGCGACAACGTCCCTGGTATGAATGGGGCACATTTACAAGATTTCAATCCACGCACCCATATAGGATGCGACCAGCAAATTTGTCTTTTGCTGTATTGTACATACTAATTTCAATCCACGCACCCATATAGGATGCGACTTAATATTCGGTCATGTGTCCACACATCAATTTATTTCAATCCACGCACCCATATAGGATGCGACACATTAAAAACGATCATACTTGCTGATCTGGAAATTTCAATCCACGCACCCATATAGGATGCGACTCTTTGATTTTTGTTAGCAATTTAGGCAACGATAAATTTCAATCCACGCACCCATATAGGATGCGACTCCATACGATGTGTGGCTCACTATCCTTGTAGAGATTTCAATCCACGCACCCATATAGGATGCGACCTGCTAGAGGTGATGGGTTGGTACGTACTGTGATATTTCAATCCACGCACCCATATAGGATGCGACTTTTCTGGCTGCTACTAAAATCTCTTTTAGTTGAATTTCAATCCACGCACCCATATAGGATGCGACATCTAGGTAAAAACGGATACGCGCAATCAACAATATTTCAATCCACGCACCCATATAGGATGCGACATATCCTCTATACGGGTAGGGGGCGATTAACCTGGATTTCAATCCACGCACCCATATAGGATGCGACGTCCTTCCCCGTAGTGATCTCACAATCTTGCAAAGATTTCAATCCACGCACCCATATAGGATGCGACAGCGAAAAACATGTAAAATCCATAGAACTTCTATTATTTACTACATATTTTTCACGAAAAAGTTTAAAATACGTAATCTTTCTCCTATTCTATTCGGCTTTCAGTAATTATACAAAGAAAATGTGGTGCGAATGCCCGAGTGTTTTTATGTGCACTATAGGTTCGCACCAACAAAGACTTTACAATGAAACGACTGGGTGTAATCTAACATCTTCTGACGATATTTCATCAATAATGGCGTGGTAATCCTTGTGTGAACGCGGGATCACGTCATGTTTTCTTTTCTTAATATTGATTTTATCAAATAATTGGTGGGAGGGAGCATTCCCGTATTGACTATCATGTTCAAAAACGTATAACCCTCTACATGCCATTCGTCCCCTTGCAGCTGAGTGATCTATATCCCACATATTGATAAGGGCTTCCCAAAATACTTCCAAATCCTTTTCTATGATACCAGTCTGAACTCCAAAAGCAGGAGTATAAAAGCCATACGCTCCATACATACCATATGGTAAATAAGCTTTACGCCCCATCTGTCCATGTCTTGCTTCTGTTTCATCTTCTGAAACATCTGCTTCGTTTTTTCCATCTGTCGCATTCGTCAAGGCGACACGTGTAATGGTCATATCGAATGGTGTTATTGGATTAATGGAACGCGCAAATGTTAACTGCATTGGTCCGCGTACTTGACCTGCATTATATTTAGTGGTGGACATAACAGCTCCAAACATGCGCAAACCACGAAATGGACAGGATGTCGAATAAAGAAAAATTAAAACTGTATCAATACGGTCTTTACTTGCTCGATAACATTGTAGCGTTTAAAAATCATTTGGATCAAGTTTACGATTTCACCAAGTCAACTGAACCCATGAAGCATTGGTGGTGGCATTTAAACAGGATTATCACTGGAGACATTGTTGTAAAAGGAAGCCTATCTGTAGAAACCAATATAGCTCTTTAATGTATTAGAAGCCATGGTCGAAAAATCATACCGTCTTTGTCCACCTTTTAAAGTGGACGTTTTTATTAAGACACTAATTTTATCCCGCCTAAACGGACAGCCATCCATGAAGCAAAGATTCACCAATTAGGATGAAAATCGGTTTAGTTGGATACAACTATTGTTAGGCTTTACTGAATCTGGTTTGTTTAAATCATCTATATCTGGATCTTTTTTCATTCATGTCTTGATAACAGGATTCCTTAGTGGCATTTCAATCATACTACAATTTCTTCAGGTTACAACCGCTGTATATCTGAGATTGTTCAATCAATTAGTTGTGCAAAGACATGAAGAAACCAAGAGCGCAGACGATATGACCAGATCCCCTGCAGAAGATAACACTATTAAATATTGTAGGTGTATATATCCCATTTATGAATGATTCACTTTGAATAAAATATAAAATAAGATATAATATGTTTAACTAATGGGAAGGGGTATGCAGATGGAAGATAAAAGTCGGTCAGTCAATTTTAAGTATAAGTTTTCCGAGGATTATAACCCACTTTATGTAAATGGAGCATATGGGGGTGTTAGCCCTAGAGGGGAAATAATTGTTAACTTTTATTTTGAACGAAATCCTGTTCCGTATGAAGAAAAGGTTCAGATTAATGAAACCGATGAAATTGTTACTGAAACAAAACCAGAGGATCATTTGGCCAATGTAATAAGATATGTACCAACAGGAGTGGTAATGAATCTGGAATCGGCTAAATCATTGCATGAATGGTTAGGAGAACATATTGAGATTTTGGAACAAGAAAAATAAATAATGGTGAGGTGAGTTATAGTGGATACTGTATTCTTAGAAAGTAAGTTTTTCCCCGCATCTCAAAAGAATAATTCTACAATGTTTAAACCTCGTATGCGAACATCGGAAAATGCAACTACACGAAAATTGAGATCCAATTACTACAAAATTGTTAAGAATGAACAAAGGAAACGGTACAATATAAATAAGTTAAAAGACTTTTTAAAACTGGAAGAAAATTGGAATAGTAATCAAGCAGCTGTTTTCGATGAGGATTTAATAAATAAAGCATTGGAAATAATTAGTGTAATCCCCGTTCAACCGGATGTTTTCCCAACAGCTAGGCAAAGTATACAAATGGAATATGAAAAAGAAAATGGTGATTACCTAGAATTTGAAATTTTTAAAGACCACATTGATATGCTGCTAATGAATAAGGAACAGGGTGAGAAAGAAGAACAATTTACCGTTAGAGCCTTCCATAAAATAAACAGTCGCATTCAAGATTTTCATGAAGGAAATATTTAACGATGAGGAGCAGCTATACAGAAAGGTAATTATGAAACCAGATTATTGGAAAACAGAGACGGGAAGGCCAACCTCAGCTGTATTTAAAGATTCTAAAGGTGTCTCTGTCGATCGGGATGGGGGAAGAAACGATTCTGAAGTTACTGCTTCGTTTATCCAACGATTCGGTGATGAAAACATCAGATCTATCGTTTCCGTTACTGCCCAATATTGCTGTGAAATTGATACCCATCTTGTATATGCCCCTGTTGAAGGAAATGAATATCATGCCTTAATTCATGACTCACCTGATAAAATAACACTGCGATCCTCTAAAGCTAAGAAACTAGCTGAAAACTGCAAGGTAGTGTATAAAGGTTAAGGTACCTATCATTTCCTGAATTATAAAAAGACGCTTGATGTCGCTTGTATGAATTGGAATAGTTTTGCATCTCCGTTCTGATAAAACAAGGTTTCTAATATCATTAGGCCAAGCATGAATCATGCAATGATTTTAAGAGTCAAGAACAATCAGTTTCTAGCCTTAATATAAGGTGAGAGATATCCATGAAGAACCATGAGAATGTTGAGAACGTATTAAAAGATACTGATTATAAAATGGATATTCAACCAGCATTTAAATTCAATAATAAGTTGTGTTTCAATAAAGAAGTAAATTGTGATTCCTCTGAGAGATTAATATATTTCAAGGAAACGGATTATGAAATTGACGTGAGAAGTACTTTTAATTTTAAATTGATGCTTTAGAAATTACCGAATTGGATGTCTATTGATATAGAGTTATAATAAAATAGAAGAAATTAAAAAAGTCCATTATCTTAAGGGAAAACACCGAAAAAGTACCATTCATAATCGTTTGAAAGAAAACGGGCTGAAACGTGCGACAACAGACTCGGAAATGTGCGAGATCAAATCCTGTATCGAGTAACAGCAAGTCCGAATCGGCGAGATGTAGAGGTTTTCAAAACGAATTAGTTTCACTTTTTCAGTGACCTTTCTTAGGGTAAAGGGCTTTTTTTTGATTGTTCATTTCATTTTTAAACTTCGCTGTTTTTCTTTTCATGTTTCATAAAGCTGACCATACCAGATTAAACTAGGAAGCCATCTCGGTGTGGTCCTTGTGAATCAGTTCAGTTCCAAGAAAATACAATGTGTTTGTATTCACCTCTGAAATTCCTTCCTTTAGCCATCCTATAAACCCAATAATGTGATCTTTCTCTCGCTTTTTAAATGTCATAAATCTGCCACAATCATGAACGGTGCTTTTTTTGCTTTTTAGTTCGACGCGAGCCGACATTTGCAGCCATCATTCGAGTATATTCCGTAAAAAAGGACACCGATTTCGTGGTGTTTCGACAATAAATACAGGCATTTCCGGTTTTCTAAGCGATTTGACAATATTTGCGATAATAGAAGGGATAGTACTATAAAAAAGTGGAAAAGGCCGGCCTTTTGGAAAGCGTGAGGCTAAATGAATCCATTAATTGAGGAATCCTTCGAGGAAGTATTACGCAACTATGAAAAGATAATTTATTACCACATCCACAAACTACACATCCATGACCCACATCAGGAATTTTACCAGGAGGGTCTATATGCTTTATGGCAGGCATATCAGACGTTCCAGCCTAACAAATCAAAGTTATCGACTTATCTGCACAGCATGATTCACAACCATTTGATTGATGTACTGCGCAAACAGGAGTGCCAGCAACGCTATGATCGGTTATACATTCGGGAAATCATGACGCATCAGGAAAGCGGGAATCGCTGCTGCTACACGAAGATACCTGTTTGTGACGAACCTTGGATAGCGTCGTTTGAAGTTGATTTATGGCAGTGGTTGCATGCACTGCTGACTGTGAATCAATGGAAATGGGTGAAGTATTTTATTTTAAAAGGTCTTTCGAATCATGAAATTGCCATGAAGGAAGGTGTTTCAGTTGCCGCTGTTCATAGTTGGGCGAAAACAGCGAAAGTGAAATTGAAGAAGGAATGGGGAAACTTGGAGCATTCCGTTGCTTTACCATGTGACGGGTGAACAGTTGCATAATTACCCAGAGCGTACAGACTTTTAAGAGATTGAACCTGTGAGAAGATTGGTGCTATGTTTTTGCCATATGTGAATGATTTGTGACAAACAGAAATTTTCCAATACAACATGCTACTTTTTGCATGTCCTATTCGATAATAGAGGTAGAGGGGGTATAAATAACTAGTTCAAAAGTCGCTTTTTTCAAATGGGCGTCGATTGTTTGCTAAACGATTGCCTGACAACTATCCTCTTCCACATCGTTACCCCATGTAGCTATTGTTGGTGGGACAAAAAGATAGGTTCTGTTCGTGTATCTTTTTCTGCCAAGTATGGATTTCTTCCAATGAATGTGGAGATCGTCGTGAAAGCTGACTTTTGGGAAAAGAGGCGAGAGATGCGTAATGAAGAAAAGGATTATGAGGAAGCGGGAAATTTGAATTGTAAGCAAGAGAGCGGGAACGAACGGGGATGTGGTGATAAGCATGATCGGGCAAAGGTGAGTTTTGAGGATATTTTTAAACAAAACGAGCGGCGGATTCATTACCATATTCATAAGTTACACATCCAGGATCCGCATAATGAGTTTTTTGTCGAGGGTCTGTATGCGATGTGGTGTGCCTATAAGAAATACAAGCCGGATCAGGGGGTGATGTCAACTTACTTCAACTTCATGATTCGCAATCGATTAATTGATATGCTCCGCAAGAAAAAGCGGGACAACCAGCACGAGGAAACGTTTATCCAGCATGAAAAGCTTTCATTCGACGATGGTAATCGTGCGTGTAAACATAATGTGCCTATTCCTGATTCGAGCGGAATGACGATGTTCGATGATGTGTTTTGGCAAAAAATAAGTGCCATGCTGACGGATAATCAGTGGAAATGGGTGAAATACCATATTATCGAGGATATGCCGTTGACGGAAATTGCAAAACAAGAAGGTGTCACGGTGGATGCGGTGAAGAGTTGGAGGAAGACGGCTAAGAAGCGGCTGGAGAGTAGCGAAATTCGGGAATTGTTGGATTGAAGGGCGCCCCCATTGCTGTGGCACGTGCATGTAATGGGGATCCGACTCGATTGTGCTATTACGGCAGCCAGTGAAGCAGTTTTAGAAAGGCTTCGAAAAAAACATAGCAAAAACATAGAAGGGATCGAGGGATATGAATTACATAAAAGAAATGAATGCATTTTACGATCATATGGAGCGGAAACCATTATCTGCATCGGCCATTAATCTGTGGTATGCGCTCATGCATATCAATAATAAAGCGATGTGGGCGAAAACGTTTACCGCTTCCGCCACCGTTTTGCGGTATAAAACGGGGTTGAAAGAAAGTTCGTTTAAGCGTGCGCGGGCAGAATTGAAGGCGTGCGGTTACATTGATTATGTGTCACGGCCAAGGAATCAAGCACCAATATATCGGATGATTTCGCTTGTGGAAGGAATAAACGGTACTGATGAGCGTGCCTGGACTTTCGAATACCAAGAGAATTTACAGTGTGATGATGATACGGAGGATTTGCCGGATCAGTCGATGTATACTGGTTTGGAACATCGGAATGGACAAGAAGGGATGTATGCACGTGTGAACCGGTTAACTGACCTGCATGCGGACAACCTAAGCGATGAGCGCGTAGAGGACAAACAAATAAATGAACGAGGGACGGACCACTTGATGGACCAACCTGCCAACCAGCATAAGGAACGGGACATGGACCAGGCGACGGGCCAAAATGCGGGCACATTAATGAAACATGAACAAGACACAAACCGAATAATACAAAACGAAATATCTGCCGCAGCGGAAGTATTTGTTTTTTACCAGCAAAATTTTGGGGTTATTCGCCCATTTATGACAGGAGAGATTATCCATTGGGTCGAGGCTATTGGTGAGCCGTTGGTACTGGAAGCCATGAAGCGTGCGGTGAAAAGCGATCGCATAATGTGGTCCTATGTGAAGGGGATTTTGCTGAATTGGCAACAAAAAGGGATTGCCAGTTTGGATGATGCGCAGGCGGAAGAAGTCGCTTTTCAAAACCAGCGACGGGAACAGATGCATCGGGTAGCGGGTGCTCAGTCGGGAGTACGGCGGACGGAGGTTGTGCCGGAGTGGTTTGATGATCATAAACGAAGGCAGAAGATAGAGAAAGCGAAAAAAGAGAAGGTACTGGAGAAAGTGGAGACAAAGGAAGAGATTGCGGAATTTGATGCGTTGTTGGCGGAGTTTGTTGAGGAGGGAGTGCGGGTGTGAAGGTTGGTTTGTTTTTGGGAGTGTGTTAGTTGTTGGAGGGGGGATTTTGTAATGTCAAACTTCATTCAGTGGGGGATTTCGACGCACAGGACGTGATAGTGCAGGCGAAGGCATAAGGACGTGACAGTTTTAGTCTGCCCTTTCCCCTCCGCTGAGACAGGAGAACAAAGGCTAAGAACGAGAACGTCTGAGTTGCAACGCCTTTGTGACTTGCATCGTGCAGGCCCGAAAAGAATCGGACCTTTGTCATGCAGTTAACCCTCACTTATTTTTTCGTTCCATCTCAAAATCCTGAAGTGGGGGTCTTACTGACCGTTAAGGCGGATAAAAGGATTGGGATATAAAATGTGCCCTGGATGTGATGATGGTTGTGTGGTTGAATACACATAGCTAGTTCTATTTTTTGTTATACAATATAAGTTCATTACTATCAATGCAGATCATCTTGATTACTAGTGCAGAAATCTATCTAACATTCAGTGGATGTATGGAGAAAAAATTGGAGATACTATTTTTGGGTGACCAAAATGCGTAAAAGAAGAAAAAGGACTTCTAAAGAATCGATATTTGTTTTAGGACTAATTGGGGCTGCTTTTATAATCATTTTAATCAATCGGTTCGTAACATGGTTAGCATCATTATCTATAACTGTATGGCTTGCTATTGCAATTGCGGTAATAGGGTTAATGTTTTTTAAGCGTTATTTAAATAAGAAGATTAAATTAAAAGAAAAAGAACAGCGAAGAATAGCATTAGAAAGACAAGGCAATTTAAACTATTTAAAAAGGATGGCACCTTTAGCATTTGAAAGTTATGTGTGTGATTTGTTTAAACAATTTGGGTATGAAGCTTATGTAACCAAATCAACAGGTGATGGCGGCAAGGACATCATGATTTATCAAAATAACTTTTTTGCCATTGCCGAATGTAAGCGCTATACTAAAAGTAAAGTCACACGACCGGACATCCAAAAGTTTCATAGTGCAATGGTAGATTGTAATGCTGAAAGGGGATATTTTGTTACCACGGGGGAGTTCACAAATCAAGCCATTACATATGTTTTGGACAAATCGATTACATTAATCAATGGTAAAAAATTGATTTGCTTAATTGAAGAAAGCTCTAAAACGAATCAATCAAATAAATCACTTGATTTTATACTTAAGACAATTAGCCCTTAGATATTTTGTTTTAAAGTGCTATAAAGTGAACTCTATAGTTGCTTCATAAATAGGGGGGGAACTGGCACCCCTATTTTTAGTAGTCAATAATATTGTTGACAAGGTACAATGAGTAGGAACTCAAATGAAAATATATTTAGATTATAATTAATTAGTAATGTGATGAAAGAAGGCTGTGTGATTGATTACATTTTCAATGGAGGTAAAGTAATTTTAAAATGAATTTCAATTTCTATCTCTATCTCTTTGTGTGACTAATAAACTAAAGTGAACAAGCTAAATAAAAGTGAACACTTATTAGATGTTAGTGCAATTTTAATATGGCAGCTCTCGGGCAGCCATATTAAAATTGTATCTCAAGGGTTACGGTATATCATATTTGAAAACAACCTGGATGATATGTCGAAATGGATTAGTTACGTGAATTCCAAAGTCATTATTCCTTTAGGGCCACATCGACATTTGATCAGCACGGTTCAAAAATATACGAAATGAGTATGCGGAATGAAGATAATAGAATTCAATTTTTTCCACTGGTAAATCCTCAGTTGAAAAAGAAATGCGTTCCGCTTTAAGTAAGGGTGTATTTTCATCTGCATTTAAAAGCTCCGCTACAAGGCTATTTGCTGGACAGGCTTCAATCGTTTGTTCTGCCTTTCCTATAACAATTTTAAATTTATTTTCCAGCAGCCAATAAATCGAGTGATTTTTCAGATCTTCAATGGTAATTTTTTCTCCGATATAAGCGGGAACATAAATAACGGCAAGAGCAATCGGCTTTTGATCAACTAGATGCACACGTTCTATATGGAGATATCTTTCTCCGAATTCTAGTGGTAATATATTTTCCTTCAAGTTCACCACAGGTTGTATTTTCATCTTTTTAATTTGTGTTGCAGATTCTAACCCTTGTTCTTGCATAATCTCGGAAAAACTTTGTAAATGTACCAGATTTTGTTCAACTTTATTAGTGGGCTTGGCGAATGTTCCTTTTCCATGGTTCGTGATAACTAATTCTTCATTTTTTAACAGCTGAATAGCTCTACGTACTGTAACGGTACTAACATCGAACCTTTTTTCCAACGTTCTTTGTGAGCCTATTGTTTCGCCGGCTTTGATAATTCCTTGATGAATCTCTTCTTTGATCGTTTCCGCTAATTGTATATACAATGGCATGGAACTTTCTTTGTTCATGGACATGTTTTATCACTCCAACAAGGTTTGTATACATTTTATAACATAATTAATATCCTCGTTAGAAATTCGATAGTGTGTAACCATCCTTACTTTATTTTTGCCGATTTTTTTAACGAAGATATTATACTCTTTTAAAGCGTTTAAGAATAAATCAGCATCCCAGCCATCCTTCACGATTTCAATTGAAACAATATTTGTTTGGAATTGTTTTGAAGTTGGTTGAATACCTGAAATAGTTGATAACCCGCTAAAAAGTCTAGCTGCCGTTTGTTGGTCTTGTTCCATATAATGAACCATTTCTTTCAGGCCTATGATACCCGGCGCTGCAATGACACCAGCTTGTCTCATTCCACCTCCAAGACGCTGGCGTATACGTTTTGCTTTTTCAATAAACGATTTCGACCCTGCGAGAATGGAGCCTAATGGACAGCCTAATCCTTTCGTTAAACAAAATTGAACAGCGTCCACATACTGGCAAATTTCAGAGAGGTCTACCTCCAGATATGCTGAAGCATTGAAGATACGTGCGCCATCTAAATATATGGGGATACTATATTTACTAGCAACCTCTTTTATCTCCGCCATATTCTGAAGTGGGATCACCAATCCTTCATTAAGGTTATAAGTATTTTCTAAACAAATTAGACCTGTTTTGGCTGATTGGATACCATCTTCTTGTATAGCCTCTTTTAAACCATTCATATCGTAGGCGCCATTATTCACATCGATAACCCTTGCTTGCACCTGTGATAAGGCGGCCATCCCCGCAACTTCTAAATTGTATAGATGAGATTCTCGACCTAAAATCACCTCATCACCACGCTCTGTCATGGCCATAACTGCAATTTGATTAGCCATCGTACCTGAAATAACCAATAGAGCCGCATCCATTCCAAGCATGGATGCAGCCATCTCTTCTAATTCATTCACTGAGGGATCTTCCTTTAGGATATCATCACCCAGCGTAGCATTATACATGGCTTCCTTCATTTCCTTGGTCGGAAGTGAAGCTGTATCGCTGCGAAGATCTAACTTTTTTACCATATATCTCACCTTTTTAGTAGTATTTATGCGTCTAATGTAACATCTGATTCTTCCGTGATATTTGTAGCTTTCCGTTTACCGAAAACCTGATTCACAATCATGGAGAGTGCACCATCTCCGACCACATTGGTAGCAGCCGCAAAACCATCCTGAATAGCAAACAAGGTGATCATTAATCCAAGGGCAGCCTCATCAAATCCTAATACGGATTGTAGGATTCCTAAAGCTGCCATAACAGAACCCCCTGGCACACCAACAGCACCTACTTCAATTACCCCTAACAAAATAACAAAGGCAATCATTGTTGTAATAGATGGCATATCTCCCGTTGTAAAAACAGAAACAGTTATTGCACCAGTAGTGATACCCATCGCTGCACCAGATAAGTGAACGGTGTTACATAAAGGAATGACAAAATCGACGATATCTTTATCCATATATTTTACCTTTTGAGCTTGCTTTAAAGCAACTGGCATTGTAACAGCACTTGACATTGTTCCGACTGCAGTAAAATATGCTGGTAATAGTGCTTTAAACATAACCCAAGGATTTTGTTTATAAATTATCCCAGCAGCTACATATTCGATGACAAGCCAAACAATCTGGGCAATTAAGATAAGGGCAAACATTTTGCTGAATATAACCATATTTGAAAATAGATCACCTTTTGCTGCTACACCAGTAAATATGGAAGCGATAAAAAAAGGAAGAATTGGAATAACAAGTTTGTTAATACAACGTATAATGATTTCCCTAAACTCGATAACAGCATTACTGATTGTTGGGGAGTTTCCCCACGTTGCGCCAATACCTAAAATGAATGCAAGAATAAGCGCGCTCATGACATCCATAATTGGAGGAATTTCTATTTCAATAAAAGGCTCTGCAATAGATAAAGCTTCCGTTCCCGTCGTTGCTTCAATCCCAAAACTAGGAATAATCAGATAGGCGGCTAATGCTGCTAGTCCCGCTGCGATAACTGTATCCACGTATGAAAGCCCCACTGTAAAGCCTAATAGTTTCCCTGTTTTCCCACGCAATTCTGCTATACCTGCAGCAATAAACGCAATAAGAATCAATGGTATAAAGAACTTTATTAGACTACCGAGCAGTACTCTTGCAGTCTCTGTTGTACGAATCATCCAATCAATATCTAACAAACCAATCACAATACCCGCGGCCAAACCAATCAGCAACCTTGGAATAAGTCCAAATCTCAATGTGATACCTCCCTATATGTTGTGGGTTTTGGGTCCTGTATAGCAATAATAACCGTAAAATACTAACATATACTAACATATATTAATATATGTTAGTATATATGATAATTAAATCTAGTTAAAATGTAAATAAGATTTAGAAAGTTTAATTCGGACTTTTTAGGGATGTTTTTATATACTTCTAAGTGTAGTTTGTAAACTTAGGACAACCAAATCAAATTCAAATCCCGATCTTTCAGTCTTGTGAAGCCCTAAATGGAATATTGAATAACACTTTTAATATATAGGCAGAGGTACCCTGATTTTTGACAATGTAGCTCCTTGTCCTAAAGATGTAATTGTTAGAAAATGATATGCAAGTGCATTTTTTGGCACGCCATTAATGACTTATTTAATGACCTGGATGTTGATACATTAATTGTTACAGGGGCTACAACAAGTGGATGTGTTCGAGCAACGGTGGTAGATGCCTTTTCTTACGGATTCAAAGTAATCGTTCCAGTTTGAGTAGGTGGGGTCTATGATGAATGCTCGTTTTTGTTTGTTTAATTATGGGTGCCTAGTCACTCCGTTGCTTTTGTTTGGTCTTTAACGAAAGAACGCAAGATAGCATAATACAGATTCTAGTACTTTGAGCTCTACACCTAACTACATTAATTTTGGTAATGGTATGTCAACACTAAACTGAACAAATTTTATAAGGAACACATACTTATTTATCGTACTCAAGGTTTTAGAACTCGGTTTGAAAACAGTGCGTGCAGTTTGTCACTTGACTTTGAGCCTCTGCGGGCATGATTCTCCTGCCAAGAAGCCAAATGTTTAAAACATTGGCATTGCCAGACGAGGCTATCATGCCCGCCTCTCCAAGTAAAGTGGTCGCTTCTCAACTAAATAGTACTCACTTCTGCTTGGTGCTTGCGCTTATATTCGCTAGGTGCTAGATAGTTAAGGGATCCATGAATTCGAATATGATTAAACCAATTCACGTAATCAAAAAGCTCCAAATCAAGTTCCCGTTGACTATCAAAAACACTACCATTTACGAATTCTGTTTTAATCGTTTTGAACGTCGCCTCGGCAACTGCATTGTCGTAAAGTGTTCCTTTTTCACTTAATGATCTTTTGATACCGAATGTCTCTAATTTGATCAATAAGCCTGTTTTTAAATTCACTACCTCGATCCGTGTGGAATAATTCAAGTCGGTTTAAGTTATATTTCACAGTTGAAAAGACTCGTTGAACTTAGTTCTGCACTTTTATATGGACCAGCATTGTGGCCGATAATTTCACGATGATATAAATCGACCAGAACACAAATGTAATGCCAGTTTTGCTTGACCCAGACGTATGTTAAATCGCTCACAATTACTTTTAGTTCCGTTCCCTGATTAAATTCACAGTTTAATACATTCCCGGTTTTAGACTCATTCACCTCTGTTTTTCGAGGTTTAAATTGAGCCACTGTATACTTTGATACAAGTCCCTGTTCCTTCATAATTCGACCAATGCGGCGGCGTGACACTTGCCAGTCTTTCTTTTGAAGTTCCATCTTTATCTTTCTTTGGCCATAATTATTCCGGCTGCTTTTGAATATTTCTATAATTAAATCGGTTAGTTCCTCCTCTTCCTGATCATCCTTGATTTCTGCTTCATAATAATAAGTGCTTCTAGGAATTTGTAGGACGTCGCACATTGCTGATATCGAGTATTTGTGACGGTTATGACGGATCACATCTACTTTCGTCTCATTATCAGCGCGGCTTGCCTTAAAATATCATTCTCCATGGCTAGTCTTTGGTTTTCCTTACGAAGTTTGATTAATTCTTCCTGTTTCGGTGTCCGATTATCTTTTTCTTCAAATGATCCACTTGTTTTATGCTGGCGAACCCATTTATCAAAGGCAGAAGGTGTCAGCTCATATTCTTTGATGATCTCGGGCCGCGGCTTTCCAGATGCATGCAGTTGAACAATTTGCTCTTTAAATTCTTTGGAAAATGTTCTTCTTTCTCTTTTGGTCATTGTTGATTTTCCTCCGACTTTGTTGAATCAAGTTTATATGACCTTAAACAATCTGTTCAAGAGAAAAAAATTAAGGAAGAGGAATGGTCACCTGATGCGGTTGTGGGTAACGCAAAAAGGGATAAAATGTTTGACTGCACCCCCTCAACGAAGGTGCTTTAAAATGGATTGACAAAGGTAAATTGAAGGTGATTAATCTTGATTTACCACTAAAATTACGTCGTTCTATCAAGAAGAAAAGAAACGCAAGGAAACATAAAAAAGTGCTGGGTATAAGCATTGAGGAACGACCAGAATCCATTGAAACAAGGGAGGAGTTTGGCCATTGGTAAATTGATACTGTACTTGGCCACAAATCTAATGATAACGCCTTGTTGATGCTAATTGAAAGGAATGCGCGTCATAAAATTATCAAATGCATAGACAGCAAATCTGCTTCAGCAGTAACCAAGGCTTTAATTAAGTTATTTGCAGAGTACTCAAATGTGCCAGTATGTTTTAAAACGATTACATCGGATAATGGATCAGAATTCATTGAGCTATCAGAATAAGGAGCATCCTTAGGAATAAATATTTATTTCGCCCATCCGTATGCATCATGGGAGCGTGGGTCAAATGAGTGTCATAATGGTTTGATACAAAGGTTTATTAAGAAAGGGCAACCAATTCATGAAGACTCAGATAAACAGATTGATAGTGTGGCAAAGTGGATGAATACATTGCCAAAGAAAATTTTAGGGGATCACAGACCTCATGAAGCATTTGCGCAGATTAATTTGTTTTTATTTTATTAACAAAAATTATTGACAATTATAAAAGGTTATATTAAAGTTTAATCAGCGAAACGTTTAACTAAACGTTTAACCATAATAATCTTTGTTATTGTTAAACGGATGGGAAATATATATAATAAGAGTTAAACGTTTAGCTGGAGGTATCACATGTGGTTACAATAAAAGATGTTGCGAAAAAGGCTAGTGTATCAATTGCTACAGTATCAGCAGTTATTAACAGTAACAAATTTGTTAGTGTTGAGTTAAAGCAGAGAGTGGAACTAGCAATCAATGAATTAGGCTATCGACCCAATAGAATTGGTAGAGGTTTAAAAAAGAAGGAAACATATTTAATTGGGGTTGTTGTAACAGAGATTACTAATCCATTTTATCCAATTATGATAAAAGGTATTGAAGATGTAGCTGTAGCTAATAACTATAAGCTTATGCTTTGTACTACCGATGACAATCCCCATAAAGAATATGAATTAGTCCAGTCTATGTTGGAGTATGGTGTAGATGGGGTGATATTAGCGACGGTTGATAATGAAAGCGCTAAAAGTCTGGATTTCTTAAAAAGAGAAAAAATTCCACTTATGCTTATAAACCGAGCACCAAATCGTTTTGATGGTGGTTTTGTTCGTATTAATAGTTGCAAAGTTGGTGAATTAGCAACAGAATTTCTTATTAAAAGCGGACACAAAGATATTGTATTTATTGGTGGTAATCGTCTGAATAGCTCAGAACGCGAAAAAGGCTATAAAGATACATTGATCAAATATGGGTTGGAAGTTAAAGAAAATAATATTATAAGAAGTAATTATGATGTTGAAAGTGCATATAAAGACATCAGTCAATTTGTAGAAAAGAAGAAAGAAATTCCAACAGCAATATTTGCAGCAAGCGATATGATTGCTTTCGGAGCAGTAAAAGCCTTGTTAGACCACGGTTATCATATACCCAAAGATGTTTCCATAATTGGATCCGATAATATTTCATTCTCAAAGGATTTTAGAATACCTTTAACCACGGTGGATGCAAAGGGTTATGAAATCGGAAAAATAGGTTGTGAAAAGCTAATTACTAAATTGGAAGGTAAAGACTCAAATAAAATGGTGTCGTGTTTGCTTGAACCCGAAATTGTAATAAGGGATAGCCACCGTTCATTATGAATATTAATTGGATTGTCTATTGTAAGAAACCGTTACAGAGACATACAAAATAACAATCGACTGTTGAAAAACTGTAGTAGTTATACAAATTTTTAAATGTGTTTAATCAAATAAGGTGCAATAGAGCTAGGAGGAGTAAACATGATTGATTTAACAGGGAAGGTTGCCGTGGTAACGGGTTCTGCACAAGGTCTTGGAAAGGGAATTGCAGTAAAATTAGCAAGCCTAGGTGCGCATATTGTCATAAGCGATATGAATCAAGAAGGAGCCGAATCAACGGTTTCTAAAATCAAAGAAAGCGGTGGCAGTGCTGAAGCCTACCTTTGTAATGTTGCAAATGCAAACGAAGCAAAATCACTTATCGAATCAACAGCTAAAAAACATGGAAAGCTTGACATTCTAGTAAACAATGCAGGTATTAATCGTGATGCAATGCTTCATAAAATGACACATGAACAATGGGATCAGGTTATTGGGGTGGATTTAACTGGCGTATTTAATACAATGCAACCTGCGAGCGTTATTATGCGCAGCCAAGAAAATGGCCGTATTGTTAACATAGCATCTGCAAGCTGGCTTGGAAATATTGGACAAGCAAATTACGCAGCAGCAAAGGCTGGTGTTGTTGGAATAACCAAAACAGCAGCAAGGGAATTAGGAAAGAAAAATATTACTGCCAATGCAATTTGTCCTGGATTTATTGATACAGAAATGACTCGTGGTGTACCTGAAAAAGTATGGGATATTATGGTCTCTAAAATTCCTATGGGGAGGGCTGGAAAACCAGAGGATGTAGCCAATTGCATTGCTTTCTTAGCATCTGATCAGGCTTCTTACATTAATGGAGAAGTTATTAATGTTGGCGGTGGAATGGTTCTTTAAGTATAAATGATAAAATGCGTAAGTTAATGGATTCCGAGATTGCACTCATGATTTCGGAACCCAAATAAGATAAATAGATTTTGTAGATATAAAGAATAATGATGGTTATGGTATTCAACTAAAATGTAAGCGATCTCCATAATATATATTGAATTATGGTAATATACTGTTTCCTGATGTAAAAGGTCATTTCTATTGTATGCAAGCGATATCTTTGCTTAAGAATACTTCTGTAATAAAAAGAGTTTTGAAATAGCAATATAGACCCATTATTCATTTAAAGGAGTGGAAAAATTGGTTACCTCTATAGATCCTAATATTCTAGTTTCGAAAATACCTAACGGTAGCACCATTGCCTTAGTTGGTTTTGGTGGAATGGGCCAATGTGATAAGGTTCTAAAGGCGATTGGGCGCTCCTTTAGTAAAACTGGAAAACCAAATAATTTAACCGTTTTTCATACGGCCGGTCAATCTGATGGTTCAAACGGAATTGAGCATATTTCAGAGGAACATCTCATCTCGCGTATTATTGGTGGACACTGGGGGCTCGCTCCTAAAACAAGAAAATTAATTGAGGAAAATAAAGTAGAATGTCATTGTTGGCCCCAAGGTCAACTAACTCATCTTTTACGTGCAATGGCAAACAAATTACCTGGACAAATCTCTCCCGTTGGCCTAGGAACGTTTGTCGACCCTCGAGTTGAGGGAGGGAAATTCAATAAACAAAGCCAAAACAAGGACTCTTTAATAAAAGTTATTTCCATTCAGGGTGAGGATTTTTTACTATATCCTTCGATTCCATTTGATTATGTTTTTATTAGAGGTACAAGTATTGATGAAAATGGAAACATAACAACGGAAGAGGAGCCTTTAAAACTAGAAATTCTTTCAGCTGCCCAAGCAGCAAAGGCATATGGTGGTAAAGTAATAGTGCAGGTAAAATATGTTTCAAGAAGGGATACATTTCATCCAAAAGATGTTGTAGTACCAGGGTATCTTGTTGATGCATATGTTTTAGCGGATGATCCAGAAACAGAGCATCGTCAGGTTCCGAGCACTGTATACTCGCCTGTTTTTTCTGGCAATGTACGAACACCTGCTAAAAGTCTTGAGCGTATACCATTAGACATACGAAAAGTGATTGGTAGAAGAGCTGTGGCGGAATTAACACCATCTTCTGTTGTCAATTTAGGGATTGGTATCCCCGGAGATGTGATAGGTCCGATTATAAATGAGGAAGGTATAAATGATCAGTTGACCTTAACTCTGGAATCTGGAATTGTTGGTGGAGTACCTGTTGGAGCAAATGAATTTGGAATAGCCAGAAATGCAGATGCTATATTGGATCATGAATATTTATTTGATTACTATCATGGCGCTGGAGTCGATATGACCTTTATGGGCGCTGCTGAAATTGATAGTTTCGGAAATGTTAATGTATCTAAGTTCGGTACAAGATCAGTAGGTTGTGGTGGGTTTATTGATATTACTCAAACGGCGAAAAATGTGTTTTTTTGTACTACCTTCACTAGTGGTGGATTAAAAGTTTTAATAAAAGATAATGCATTGAAAATTATCCAAGAAGGAAAAATAAAAAAAGTCAAAAATAAAGTGCATCAAATTACTTTTAGTGGAATATATGCGTCTACTCATTCTAAAAATGTCAAGTATATAACCGAACGTGCGGTATTTGTTTTGACAAAGGAAGGATTAGTTTTAACAGAAATAGCACCCGGTATTGATTTGGAAAAGGATATATTAAATCAAATGGAATTTACTCCAATTATTTCACCTAATCTAAAAGAAATGGATATAGGAATATTCCAAGAGGAACCTAGTGCAGGGAGAATTTTAATTGATCAATAAGGAGAGGGTATACATGAACACAAAATGGAAAGCAACTGCATTAAGGATGGGCGAATTATATGTTGAGAAATCTTCTTTAACCTACCAAAAAGATATTGGTGAATATTTGTGGATTCCAATGTGGGCAACAGCACTGTCAGCAGGAGGATACAATATTTTGATAGACACTGGAATTCATGATTTGAAATGGGTGGAAGATAATATTGGTCCAGTTCGACAACAATCAGATGAGACAATTGTTGAGACACTAAAAAAAGGAGTTGGCTGGTCCCCAGAAGATGTTGACATTGTTATTAATACACATCTTCACTATGATCACTGTGGTAATAACAGACTTTTTAAAAATGCACGTTTTATCGTTCAAAAAAAAGAATGGGAAGCAGCTAATAATCCTATTCCTTGCCAAAAAAATATATATTTGAAGGAACTATTCGATTCCACCGCAGTGAATTATTTCGATTGGCGGTTCGTAAATGGGGAGGAGGAAATTGTGCCAGGAGTAAAAGTATTTTTAACGCCAGGTCATTCAGATGGACATCAATCAGTTATCGTTAATACAGACGAAGGTACTCTATGTGTTTCAGGAGATATTGTCAATATTTTAGAAAATATTTATGAAAATATTCCAGCTGGAATATTAACGTGTAATAAGGAAATGTATGAAGGTATGGAAAAAGTGCGTAAAAAAGCTGAATTTATTTTACCTGGTCATGAATACTCAATTGAAAAATTTCAAAATAGCCACTTCCCATTAATAGAAAAGAATAGTGTACAAATGAATTAGGAGGTCAAACAATGAAAGATTTGGCTAAAAAATATGAACAGCTACAGCCACCTGTTAGGGCGAAACGCAGTTTAATACCAAAGGCTCCAACTATGTCTTGGATCGCTCTACTCTTTGCTTGGCTTCTGTTTGCGATGAACGCAACAAGCAGGGAAATTATGAACCGTGTAATGCCGGCAATTGTTGATGAATACAACCTTACAGCAGATGTAGTGGGGAATATAGTAGCTCTAATTATGGTTGCTACCGGTGCCTTTTCGATTTGGGGGGCATCATGGTCAGATAAAAAAGGTGTAGGATGGGCTCGGAAATATAGTGGTGTTTGGGCGGCTCTAGGGTTTACCCTATTTTCCATTTTAACGGGAGTTCCTGCATTTACTTCTGTTGTAGCAGGTTTTGTCGTTTTTCAAGTGATAAAGAATGCCTTTGGAGGTATGTCAGAATCTATTGAGGTTACGACTGTTGCAGAATGGTGGCCAAAAGAACGTAGGGGATTTGCATTGGGGGCTCACCACTCTGCTTATCCGTGGGGAACACTTCTAAGTGGTTTATTAATCTCTTTCATTCTTGTACAGTCAAATGATAATTGGCGCATGCCGTTTCTTATTGTACCACTTTTAATTATTCCAATTTATATAGGGTATTGGATTTTTTCATCACCTAAGAGGTTTAAAAAGTATGAACAAGATACTTTAGAAATGAATTTAACTCCTGCTATTGACCCATCTATGGAACAGACGTCCCATAAAAAAGGAGCAATATTAGAGTCCTTGAAAAACCCAAATATTCTAGTAGGATGTATAGCTGTTCTTTTGGCTGAAGCTGCATTTACTGGTTTGAATTTTTGGCTCGCACCCTACTTGGCATTTGTCGGGAATTTTGATTATGCTGCTGCTGCAGGATGGTCTGTTATTTTCTCTATTACGGGAGGGATTGGACAAATTTTTTGGGGAAGTATTTCTGATGTTATTGGTCGAAAAAGAACAATGTTAATTGCGTTTGTTTGGTTAACAGTAGCACTAATACTTTTCCAATTTAGTGCTAGTAGTATATTTATGCTAGTAGCAGTGCAATTATTTGCAGGTATGTGTACGAACGCTCTCTTCCCTGTTATTTTTTCATTGGTAACAGATTCGGCAACTGAGGGCTATACGGGTACTGCAATGGGATTAGCTGAAACTGGGATGTATATCGGGGGTGCTTCACCAGCTGTGTTGGGGTTTTTTATTAATCTGGGCGGTGGCTGGAATGCTCAAGGAGGCTATATTACTGGCTTGTATTTCCTTTCCAGCTGTATGGTTCTTGCGTTTATCATAACCTTACTATTTACAAGAGAAACCGCTGGAAAAAGACGTGGAAAGGATTGGGCATTGGTAAGTAAGAAATCCTGTGGAATAGAGTGATGAAAAAAACTGTTAAAAATAGATCTATTCCCTTATTTGAGAAAGATAGAGGTGTTTTGAATTATGAGGGAATCAAATAATCAAACTTCTTTTCCATTTACATTAGAGGGAAATTATTACAGCTTTTTTCCTGTTATGCTCCCAGGTATATTTCTTTTTGCTTTTGCATTTTTTCAAGAAACATCTAATTGGATTCTTAATATCACAGTATCCATTTTTTATGTGATTGTCATCAGTTTTTTATTTTTTATGAAACCAAAAGTTACGATTACTGATAACGATATTATTATTAAATGGCTGTATAATCACAAGTATATAAAAGCACACCTTATAAAGAAGATTGTACTTGCTAGTTCAAATTCTATTTTAATTTATAAGTATAATAAAAAGTTACCTATCCAATTATCATTTGTGTATGGGTTCAAAATCAATTTGCTATATCCAAGGTTGGCTGTGTATGCAAAAAAACATAATATTATGGTAGAACATAGAGTAAAAGAATACACTTGATAAAAAGGTAGTACTATATCGAAGGGTTGAGGATAGTATTGAAGATTGTTATAGCTTCAGATTCCTTTAAAGGTAGTGCATCGACTTTTGAAATAGCTAGTTTTATAAAAAAAGGGATAATACGTGTTGTACCTAATGCCTTTGTAATAAAACTTCCACTTGCAGATGGAGGAGAAGGAACTGTCGATGCACTTACTACTGCATTAAATGGTCAATATATTGAAAGAGAGGTAACAGGTCCATTAGGGAAAAAAGTAAAAGCAAAATTTGGGATTATTGGGGATATCGCTGTGATTGAAATGGCGAAGGCATCCGGGCTTACGATTCTCCAAAAAGAAGAAAGAAATCCTTTCTTAACAACAACGTATGGTACAGGAGAATTAATAAAAGCAGCATTAGATTATGGTGTAAGGGAGATTCTTATTGGTATTGGTGGCAGTTCAACCAATGATGCTGGTGTTGGAATGGCCCAGGCTCTGGGTGTATCTTTTAAAGACAAGTACAACGAAGAAATAGGATACGGTGCCCAATCAATTGCGGATATTAAAACGATGGATATAACAAAAATAGATAGTAGGATCAAAAATACGAAAATAACGATCTTATCGGATGTTACAAATCCTTTATGTGGCGAAAATGGTGCCTCCTATGTGTATGGGCCTCAAAAGGGGGCATCTGCAGATGATGTTAAAAAATTAGATTCACTGTTATATGAATTTGGGAAAATGATTGAAACAGAATTACAAATAAATGTTATGAATCAAAAAGGTGCTGGAGCTGCTGGTGGGTTGGGAGCAGGATTAATGGCATTCTGTCATGCAATTCCAAGTTCAGGCATAGAAACGGTATTAAAGATGCTGGACTTGGAAGCACATATAAAAGGTGCAGATTTAGTTATTACCGGTGAGGGAATGATGGATTCTCAATCAATTAATGGGAAAGCACCCATAGGAGTAGCTAATATTGCAAAGAATTATCGTGTTCCTGTTATTGCCATTGTTGGGAGTGAAGGAGCAGGTGTTAATGAAGTATATGAACATGGCATTGATTTAATAATAAACATCATTAATAGGCCTATGGGTATGCAAGACGCAATGGAAAACGTTCGTGAACTTACAGAAGACGCAGGAGAAAGGGCAATTAGAGCCTTTTATCTAGGAAAAAGGGAAACGCACAAATTGGAATCTTAAATAGTGAATACAAGTAGAAAAGTTTTCAATTGAAAATCTATTTTAAAAGATAAAGGAGCTTTTCCGATCTCCACCTTGTGGATACGCAGGACGAAGGAATGTGTGGATTTAATCCCATGATACATAGGAGGGTGAGCGACCATAAGTTGTGTGGGGTAATGAAGCATGGTTGTACCAGTTTTAACCAAATGTTTACAATTTGGTCGTTAGGGTGGATTAGGATGTGTTAGAATATTCTGTACCGTGGACAACACCCGCTTCTCCTGTGAAATTCCTAATTAGGTGTTTAAGAAATTCTAAGAAAATAAGAGCATTTTGGAGATATTTTAATTATATAGAGGGAGTGTAAATGTCTTGAAAGCTAATTTTATAAAAGCTGAAAATGTGATGGATTTCATCAAAGATGGGGATACAATTACAACAGTGGGGATGACCTTAATAGGTGCATCGGAATCCATCTTAAAAGAAATTGAAAACAGCTTTTTAATGAATGGTCGCCCTAAAAATTTTACGTTGGTTCATTCAGCAGGTCAAAGTGATCGAAAAGATGGTATACAACATTTTGCACATGAAGGGCTAGTTACGAAAATAATTGGTTCTCATTGGGGGCTTCAACCAAGATGGATGGATATGATCGCCACAAATAAAGTAGAAGCATATTGTCTACCTCAAGGACAAATCGCCCAACTATATCGATCGATGGCGTGTGGCCTTCCGGGAAAGATGAGTAAAGTTGGTCTTGGGACATTCGTTGATCCACGTGTAGAAGGCGGAAAAATGAATGAAAGAACGAAAGAATTGGAAGATATCTCTAAAATAGTAGAATTTGAAAATGAAGAATTTATGTTTTATAAAAAGATTCCGTTAGATGTTTGTATAATTCGCGGTACTACAGCTGATGAAATGGGAAATATCTCAATGGAAGAAGAAGCGATGAAGTTGGAGGTATTACCAGCGGTACTTGCAACGAAAAGATTTGGTGGAAAGGTAATTGTACAGGTAAAACGAGTTGCACAAAACGGTACAATTAACCCGAAAGATGTGACTGTTCCTGGAGTGTTTGTGGATGGAATTGTTGTTTGTAAGAATCCTATAGAAGATCACAGACAAACGTCTTCTTGGTATTATGATCCTTCCTATTCCGGTAGTTTACGAGTTCCGCAAACATCCATTAGTCCATTGGATTTGAACATACGAAAGTTTATTGGTAGAAGAGCAATGTTTGAAATTAATAATGGAAATATTATTAATTTAGGAACAGGAATTCCAAATGATGTCATTGGCAATATTGCCAATGAGGAAGGTATATCTGAAGACATTATGATTACTGTAGAATCCGGAATATATGGAGGTATACAAGGAGGTGGAATTGACTTTGGAATCGGACAAAACGTAGATGCAATGATTTCACACGTGGAACAAATGGATTATTATAATGGCGCTGGTGTTGACGTAACATTTATGGGTGCTGGTGAACTTGATGGCGAAGGAAATGTTAATGCGACTAAAATGGGTTCCTTATGCACAGGGGCTGGAGGATTTATTGATATTACCCAAAATGCTAAAAAGGTTGTCTTTTGTGCTACGTTTAGTACGGGCGGCGCGAGAATCAGCTTTGATAATCAAAATATAGTGATCCATAAAGAGGGTTCTATTAAAAAAATGGTTCCAAAAGTGTCCCAAGTTTCATTTAACGGAAAATTGGCAAGGGAAAAAGGACAGGATGTTATTTTTGTTACTGAAAGAGCAGTTTTTAAATTAGTAAAAAACGGTGTAATGCTTACGGAAATTGCACCTGGAATTGACTTACAAAAAGACGTATTAGAAATGATGGACTTTGTGCCAATTATTAGTGAAAATTTAAAAACAATGGATAAGAGATTATTTATTGATGGTGTTTTTGGCTTGAAAGATTTTATGGATAAAAAATCAGTAGGTTAAACTAGGGAGGATATTATAAATGGATGAGTTAAAAGAAGTTGTAATTGTATCTGGTGCAAGAACTGCCATTGGCAAATTTGGCGGGAGTTTAAAGGATGTACATCCTGTTGACCTTGCAGCACATGTTGTTAAGGAAGCGGTAAAGAGGGCTGGACTGGAATCAGATAGTGTAGACGAACTAATTGTAGGGAATGTTGGACAAATAGCGGAAAATGGTTTTATAGGAAGAATGATCTCATTAAAAGCAAATTTACCGGAAGAAACAACTGCTTATTCTGTCAATAGACAATGCGGATCGGGAATGCAGTCTATTGTAGACGGTATGCTTGAAATCCAAACGGGAAATGCGGATATTATTGTTGCATGTGGAACAGAGAACATGTCTCAATTACCATATTATGATAAAGGTTCTCGTTTTGGTTATCGAATGGGTAATGGTGTATTAGAGGATGGGGTGTTATCAATTCTGACTTGGCCGGGAGGACCTTTCCATAATGGTGTAACGGCAGAAAACGTAGCTGAAAAGTATCGTGTTTCCCGAGAGGAACAAGATCTTTTTTCTATTAACAGTCAGGACAAAGCATTAAGAGCTATTAAAGAAGGAAGATTCAAAGATGAAATTGTTCCAATTGAGTTGAAAGATAGAAAAGGAAATATAACAATTTTTGATACCGATGAACATCCTAGAGAAGGGCTGACAATGGAAAAGCTTGGGGAAATGAAACCAGCTTTTAGAGAAGGTGGGTCTGTTACTGCAGCGAATTCTTCCGGTATAAATGATGGAGCTGGAGCTGTCGTATTGATGTCCAAAGAAAAAGCGGTAGAATTAGGTATCAAGCCTATTTTAAAAATGAAAGGCTATGCTGTTGCTGGTAATAGTCCAGAACTTATGGGCTATGCTCCAAAAATATCAACGGAAAAATTAGCAAAAAAATTAAATGTCGATTTGGACAAAATAGATCTCTTTGAAATTAATGAGGCATTTGCTTCTCAAGCATTTGCAGTCACAAGAGATTTACACATTGATCCTGATAAGGTTAATGTCAATGGTGGAGCTGTAAGTCTTGGTCATCCAGTAGGAGCGACAGGTACTATTTTAACTGTTAAATTGATGTATGAAATGCAGCGTGGAAATTTACAAAAAGGTATTGTCTCTATGTGTATAGGTGGGGGGCAAGGTATCTCAGCATTATTTGAAAGGTGTGAATAAAAAGGGGAAAATACGAGAACTGCAAGAGAAAAATGGGAGTATTGATGCATAATAAATTTTAAGGAATTTAGAAAATATTTGAATAGAATGGAGTCTTTTTTAACATAAAGAGGATAGTAGTTTTGCTATCCTCTTTATGTTTAACTGCAGAATTGAAAAATTATTGAATCGACGTTGAATTTGTATATATAAAACCGCTTCAAATAAGTCTGTAGCTATGAATTACGGATAGCACTGAAAATAAATTATAAGGGCTGTGCCCCCGTGTTTTATAAAATATTATAACATTACAGTGGGTGGTGGTTAGCATACATGAATATTTCTACAAAATTAGCTCAGGCAATTGTATTTGATATGAAAGAAATTATCAAACAGGATATAAATTATATAAATACCGATGGAATTATAATAGCAAGTACTAATAAGAATCGAATAGGATCATTTCATGGTGGCGGCAAGAAAGTCAGTGAAACAAGTGATAATTTAATTATACGATATGATGGTGAATACCAAGGTTCTAGAAAGGGAATTAATCTGCCTATATATTTTGATAGCAAAATAGTAGGTGCTATTGGCATTACTGGCGAGAGTCATGAAGTTGAGAAATATGCCGCAATAATTAAACGAATGACTGAGTTACTTATTAAAGACGCATACATGACAGACTTAAAAAATAAAGAAAAAGAAAATCAAAGGATAATTATAGAGGAACTTTTGTTTAGCGGTAAACAAAATACCCGGAGCATTTTAAACCAATTAAAGGTATTTAACATTCTAGAGAATCTATCAAGAGTCATAGTAATTTCAGAAATTTGTGGAGAGAGCTATAATTTAATATGTAGTAATAGTAAAATAAAGAACATATTTGACTATAAACTGGTTAAATACCCCAAGAATTTCATGATGCAAAACAAAAATAGAATAATAATGGTGCTAGAGGACTCTAAAGACCTTGCATATATTTTAAAAGATATTGCTAAAATTGTTCATGAAAACTATGGTTTGAAATTAAAATTTGGGGTAGGAACGATAGAAAATGATCTTTCTAAAATGAGAGATTCCTATGAAAAAGCACTTGTAGCTTTAAATTGGTCTTTATTTAATAAGTCGGAGTACATTAAATTTTATAATGACATTGATGTTGAAATGATAGTTGAAAACATATCTAAAAATGTACAAGAAGAGTTTAGTAACAAGATAATAGGAAATTTAGATGATAATGATATCGCGGAATACGAGCAAATAATTATTTTGTTCGAGAAATATAATGGTTCCATTAAGCAAATTTCCTCTGAAATGTTTATTCATAAAAATACTTTACAATACAAATTAAATAAACTGCATAATATAACAGGTTACGATTTGAGAAGATACCGGGACTTTATGGTATTAAAACTTGCCTATTTATTCGTAAAAAATGAAAGAAATAGAAGGACTGTTGATGGAGAAGCTCAATTAGTATAAACTACCTGTAAATACTTCTACGCAGTAGAATAATAAATGTAACAGTTGAAATTAATTTATTAATTTGGTTTGAAGCTTTAACAATAACCAGTTAACAACTTTGTTATACGTAACAAGGCAGTTGACTGGTTATTGTGATTTTTTTGTTATACAGAATGTATCAATAACCGAACGCTAAATTTATAATTAATGTAGAAAGCGCTTTCCGTTATGAACTGAATGTAGCAGTAGAAACTCAAAAAAAATGAAGGAGGAAAATGGATGAAATCAACTACAAAAGTGATTTTTATTATCTTTAACATAGTATATTTTTTGTTCGATTGGATTTTCTTACCTTATGTTTCTAATCCTATACTATTTGGGTGGATTCCATTACAGTTATTTTTATTGTTCACTGCTCCCTTGGTAGCTGCTTTGATTTGGGGACTGTACTTCCATTGCTACTTCAAGACTCAAGCACATGTGAAATACAACGAATAGGAAAGGAGGCAAGAGTATGGATGCAAATGTATTAATTATTATTGGAGTATTAATTTACGGTGCAATACTCGTTAGCCATGGATTTCGCTCCTTTAAGGCAACAAGTAAGTCATCTGAAGCATTTTTCACTGCTGATAGAGGTATAAATCCGCTTGTGTTGCTTGCCACTACAGCAATTTCAGTGTTTTCAGCTTTAGCATTTTATGGTGTGCCAGCGGCTATTTATAGGGAAGGGATTGGATATCTCTCTAATACAGGGGGGATGATTGCTGGTTTACTATTTGTCGTAATCGGTTATCGGCTTTGGATTTTGGGAAAGGAGTATGGATTTGTCACCCCTGTTGATTATTTGAGAGCAAGATATAATTCGGAAGGTTATGGATTGTTAGTTGCAGCTATTTTAGTGTTATTTATAGTACCTTACGTTGCTATGCAACTTATAGCCATTGGAGATGCAACGGTAGTAACCACAGATGGTATGTTTCCTTATATTTTAGCCGTTGGATTTGCTACAATTGTTGTTTCTTTGCATATCATTGGTGGTGGATTAAAATCCGTTGCTTGGATGGACACTTTCCATTTCCTCTTAGGTGCTGGCACTTTAATTGTGCTAATTGTGTACTTAACGATTACTTATTTTCCAGAAGGAGGTTTCGCACAGGCAGTAAGTACAATTATGAATGACCCAGATTTGGCCCCTATCCTATCTCACCCTGGACCGAATGGAACATTTAACTGGCAAGGAACACTATCTAATGTCTTGACTGGAGCAGTTGCAACTGTAGTTTGGCCACACATTTTCATGAGAATGTATGTTGCCGCGAATAAAGACACCTTCAGATCAATGTCTTGGTCTTTGCCAGTCTCTTACGTCTTTGTTTATTTCTTAATTGCAATAATTGGAGGTATACTAGCTCCAGCAATATTGGGACCAAATTTTGCTGATACTGACAGTATTATATCGGTATTATCTACCGAATATGCTCCGCCGATTATTTCATTTGTTTCTTTGTTATGTTTATTTGCTTTTGGTGTTTCAACAGCAGATTCGTTGCTTCTTTCTGCAAGTGCCATTGGATCAAGGGATATTTATGTTCGCCATGCATTTGAATTGAAGGGAAAGAATGTCGACCCTAAACGTGTTGTTTATTTTGGACGGATACTACTAGTGATTTTGATGTTGCTAACCTTGGTTGTTGTCGCGTTAAGGCCAGCTTATATAGTTGATTATGCTTATGCTTTGTCCTCGCCATTTTTTGCTCAAATTCTTCCCGCAACGTTAGGTGGGCTCTTTTGGAAAAGAGGGACAAAAGAAGGTGCGTTTGCTGGTACTATATTAGGATTAATTGTAACAACATTATTTACATTTTTTATTACACCACCGTTAGGATTTTCTGCCTTAGCTTGGGCACTCTTAACGAATACAATTGCTTATATCGGGGTTAGCTTTATAACTAAAGCTCCAGAGGAAATAATCAATAAATATATAATAAGAGTGGATTCCATCATAAACGCAGGAACCGAAATTAATTCTGCTGTGGATTCTTCCCTTTCCGCATTGAACAATAGAAAGGAAGTATAAACGTGGGGGATTTTAATTTACTTCTGTTTAATGTATACGGTATAGGAATATATCATCCAAGTGATTGGCAAGTTTTTGTTAACCCTAATAACAAGTTTACTTTTAAAGAAGGATTAGTAAAAATAGATAAAATATCAGTTTCCAACAAAACAGCGACATCTTTATCAATTAGGTGGGCAAGTATGAGAGAAAATATAGATTTAAATGACTATGTCAATGAATTGACAAAAGAGTTCCTTAAAAAAGAAAAGAAGAGCCGTAATAAAGACAGATATAAAATTAACGAAAAACTAAAATACAAAGTAGATGGTAAGGAAGCTTATTTACTTAAAACTGAATTTGTCGCAAATCATAGTATTTATCGTATATTTGGCAAAGACGAATTGGTTAAAGTTCTTCAATTATTGTTCTTCTCTAAGCAAACAAAAAGAATGGTTGTTGCTTCATTATCAACAACTCCTGAGGAACTTAATAAAAATGAAGATATGTTTATGAAAGTTTTAACATCCCTAAACGAGCAAACATGCATGGATACAAAAAAGGATTTAGTCTATTCCAAATTATAATGTATCCATGGTGTTGAACACTAAAAACTAAAAAATAAGATTAACCCTGAATTATTCACAGAAATTCAAAGATGACTTACAAACCCATGTAAATCAAGGGAATAAGCTGTGTTGGTCATTCATCAAATTAAAGTGGAACCCATTGTCAAGACACTAATTTTATAAAAATAAGGGGGTTATAATTTTTGCCCCTTCCCATCTTACTAACCATGCCTTTCCTATGTCAGGTTCTGTCAAGGGCGTATTTTCCCTTGACAGAACCTGACATAGGAAAGATAATTGCCTAAAGATGGGAAGAGGAAGGACAATGACCTAGTGAAAATAGATGGCACTTGGCGTCTTATAACATAACGACTGATGAGGCCGATCGTGATTATAAAGATCAACATAATCTCTTATATTGCGTCTTGCCTCCCTTGGGATGCCATAGTCTTTTAAATAACTCCTTCGTATTTTAGACTTCTCCAAAAACGTTCTATCATAATATTATCCAATGCACGGCCTCTGCTGTCCATGCTGATTTGGACAGATGGTGTTTTTTTAGTAGATTAATATATTTAGGACTTGTAAAATGGCTGCCCTGGTCGCTATTGAATATTTCAGGTTTCCCTATGGTAAATGCACGTTGAACTGCTTCCAAAACAAAGCCTATTTCCAGCGTCTGACCTAATTCCCAGCTAAGGATATAACGGGAATACCAATATGAAAAGCCGTTGACTATGGAAAGTCAATTTGATTAAATCTTGAATTAAAAGTAATTGACATGCTCTCATATAATGGACCCAAGAATCTAGACACGAAAAAAGGAGATGTTAAGGTAGGTATATGAAACGAAAAAGATATACAGCCGAATTTAAATCACAAATCGTGTTAGAAGTCTTGAAGGAAGAAAAATCTATGAGCCAAATTGCATCGGATTCATAAATGGAAGACACAGTTCCTGCAAGATGTGCCCCAAATCTTTGAGAAATAAAACAAAGACTTGGAAAAAATGAAAGCCGAACATGAAGCATAGGTGGAAAACTTGTATGCAGAAGTCGGGAAACTAACCACGCAATTATCGTGGCTCAAAAAAAATTTAGCATCCACCATGACTAAAAAAGAACGTATGGAATTGGTGGAATGGAACAATGCAGAACTATCTATCTCGGAACAGGCTGAATTGCTTGGGATCAATCGTTCCAGTCTTTACTACAAGCCAGTGCTGCCTGCGGGTCTTGTTTAAAGCGTTCTTTTTCTTCCTTGGTCATCTGGTTCAACTCTTTTGATAAAAGGAACAATGGTTGTTTTTACACTTGAAGACGTAGAAATCCTTACGTTCTTTGATTCGTTCCAGTGTTTTCAAACAATGAGGACATTTGATAATGGCCTCTTTCAAAAAGCGATTCTGTTTATTAAACAGGCAACCACACACTTTACACTGGTATTGTCCTTTGTCGCCGTTGTTGGCATATAGATACGAAGCTGGAGTTGAACACTTGGGGCAAGTCAATGTCGCCGGCACCTTAACCACACTATTTTTGCGTCGGGCGACAGGTTTTAACGCTTTACCGTGTTTAGCCTGGTATTCCAGAATAAGTTCTTGAAAATCAAGTTTTTCTAGGGTCTCGATGACAGGCATATCATCGACTTCTAATTTTCGGTAAGGTTGGTTCACAGGCTCGTCAAATTGGGACTTGGAAACGGATTTACCAAGTATGATCCCGAGAAGTCCAAAAATTATTTTCTCCTGATACTTGATATATTGGAGCAAATAAGTTATAAATTGAGGTAACAACTTGTCACTTCCTTTTTAGGTGTTTTTGGGTGTGTGGTTACCTCATTAACAGCCTATTTTAGAGGGGGTGGCAAGTTTTTTTGTATAAAAGCGCATGAAATCGGGAAAACTATTGGGTTTTACTAAGAAACATTTGACAGTACGACTTATCATGCGAAGGGGATAATATGAAAATCAAATCAGCGGTTTTGAGGGAAATGGGAGCGGAATATCCGTATGCCAAAACCAAACCCATTCATATCGAATCATTGAAACTTGACCCTCCAGGGAGGGAAGAAGTATTAATTCAAATCAAAGCGGCAAGTCTCTGTCATTCAGATTTATCGGTAATCAATGGTAGTAGGCCACGTACTTTACCGATGGCACTAGGACATGAAGCTTCTGGTATTGTAAAAGAAGTCGGGGAGGGAATAACAGATTTGGAGCCAGGAGATCACATTGTATGCGTATTCGTTCCCAGTTGTGGTCATTGTGTTCCCTGTCAGGAAGGACGTCCAGCTTTATGTGAACCAGGCGCCCGTTCAAATGAAGCTGGAACATTGATAAATGGAGACATACGATTACATTCAGAGAAGGAGAGTGTAAATCATCATCTTGGTGTTTCTGCCTTTTCTGATTATACAGTCGTCTCTCGCAATTCCTTAGTTAAGGTCGACAAAGACATACCGTTTGAGCATTTGGCGCTTTTTGGTTGCGCGGTAATTACAGGAATAGGAGCGGTGGTCAATACCGCAAATATTACCCTTGGAAGCACAGTAGCAATTATTGGACTTGGTGGTGTTGGGTTGAGCGCATTGCTTGGTGCTGTTTCAGCGGGCGCCAGTAATATTATTGCGGTTGATTTAAATGAAACAAAATTAATGCAGGCACGGGAATTGGGAGCAACTGATACATTTAATTCAAATGATCCTGATGTTGTGGAAGCTATTCGTCAAGCAACAGAAGGCGGGCTTGATTATGTTTTTGAGACTGCTGGGGCGGTATCTGCCATGGAAGTTGCCTATAGGATAACGAAACGCGGTGGCACAACGGTAACAACCGGTTTGCCACATCCAGACGACCATTTCTCCTTTCCATATGTCAGCTTAACCGTAGAAGAGAAAACATTAAAAGGATCGTACGTCGGTAGCTGTGTGCCGAGTCGCGATATACCAAGGTTTATCAGCCTGTTTAAACAAGGCCGGCTACCGGTTGATAAATTGCATTCTGGTACCATTGCATTAAATGATATTAATGAAGGTTTTGATAAACTGGCAGGAGGAGAAGCATCAAGGATTGTGATTCGAATGTAACTTGGAATCTTGAAGGAAGTAAGTGATATTAAAGATCCCATTCCTGATCTGTAGCATTTCTTGGAGTATTATCACCAGACGGCACCATTAAAACAGTAGATGGAATACTACTAGTAATTATTGCAAGACACATCAACGAAAAGTGTAGATCTTAAAGGTGGATTCCTCATAGGAATGGTTGCGATTTATCCCGCCTTAACGGGCAGTAAGCCCCCACTACAAGATTTTGAGGTGGAGCTAAAAAAAATAAGTGGGGGATAATTGCCCGCAAAGGTCCGATTCTGTTCAACTAACATTCAGTGGTGGAGAAAGGGAAATTCCAACTGAATAAAGTTTCACTTTATAATAGTATGGTGACCTTAGCCTATTTATAAGAACTATTATTCTAACTAATTTTTAAAAACCCCATTGGTGCATCCCAAAGTGCATCACTGGGGCTTTTTCAAATATTGTGTTCCTTCTTAATAAACTCCCAATATCTTTGTAACCGCTCCACATTATCTTCTGGCTGCTTACTGATTTCCTCAAGAAACAACTCTTTCATTTTTCTTATCGCAAGTAACTCCGATTCACTTAATGATAAGTCTTCTGTTACCGAATAATGCACCGAGTGATTTGGTGTATCGATTATACCAAGTAAATAATCCGTAGAAACCTGAAACGTGTTAGCTATCTTTTTTACCGTTTCTAATGAAGGCTCGTTTCTGCCTTGTTCATAATAGCCATAGGCGCTGGTAGTCACATTAAGTGCTTTAGCTATTTCTTCCTGTTTATATCCGTATTCAATACGAAGATCCTTCAATCGTTCGCTAAATATGTACATATCCAGACCCCTTCTTTAACTTCTCTACCGAATTATACAATTAGAAATTGGACAAACCTTCTAAATTCAATTAATTGTTGTAAAATATATTTACAAACAACATTTTGTTGTGTATAATGAATAGCACTAAGTCGAAAGGAGGAAGTAATACTTATTGTTTTTAGTGCTTTATTCATGATTTACAGTGCTGTCCGGAGAGGAGATTGCTAGAAGGTTATGGTGAGAATTAGTTATCAAGTTTAAATCGGGGTGATTAACAATGAGAGAAAGACTAAAGTCTAATTTGTCGGAAAAGGTAATCCAATATTTATTTGCACCTTCTATTAAAGGAGAGTGTAATCGATCTTTTGAAAATATGATGGAGGTCAATAAGGCACATTTAATGATGCTAGTATCAGAGGATATCATTGCGGAAGACGTTGGCTGCAAAATTATGAAAGCGTTAACGGAAATTAGTGAGTCAGGGAGCCGCGATTTAGAGATAGATCCCGGCCTGGAGGATCTTTATTTTAATATTGAAGCTAAGTTGATAGAAAAGGTCGGTGTAGAGATAGGTGGGCAGCTACATACAGGTAGGAGCAGAAACGATTTATACGCTACCGTAACAAGACTTAATAGCCGAAAATCCGTTCTAAAACTTTGTCATTTGGTTTTAGAGCTTCGAGAAACTTTATTAAAGTTAGCAAAGGATAATAAGAAAGTAACTATGTCGGGATATACGCATATGCAGCCAGCAGAACCCATTACATTGGGGCACTATTTTTCAGCCATACTCTATGCGCTGGAAAGGGACTTCTGCCGGTTCATGCGTGCATTCCAAAATACGAATTTGTCACCGCTTGGATCCGGTGCAATGGCATCAACAACTTTTCAGATTGATCGAAAGCGAACGGCGCAATTATTAGGCTTTACAGGTGCATTGGGTAATTCATTAGATGGGATTGCATCACGTGACTACATGCTTGAAATTGTATCGGCGATGAACATTTTTATGAATACACTTAGCAGGCTTAGCTATGACCTATATATCTGGTCAACAGACGAATATTCTCTCGTTGAAGTGGATGATTCAGTTGCTGCTAGCAGCAGTATTATGCCGCAAAAAAAGAATCCGATAACACTCGAGCATATTAAAGGGAAATCCGCCCATGTACTTGGTGCATTAGTATCCATTACCAGTAGTATAAAGAATACACCATATGGACATTCGCGGGATCTCGCTGGGGAAAGTCAAAAGTGTTTTTGGGATGCAATGAATGAAACAGAAGCTTCCCTAGAGATTTTAATTGAAACGATTAAAACAATGAAATTCAATGAAGAAAGAATGTTATCACAAGCAACAAGGAACTTTTCTACTGTAACAGAATTAGCCAATATACTTGTTCGTGAAGCACAAGTCTCATTTAGACAAGCACATCAAATTGTCGGCCAGTTGGTAAATTATCTGCTTGAATCGAAGCTGACAGTTACTGATATCACTCCAGAGTTAATTAAAGATGTGGCTTTTCAAGTGTTAAATTCCGAAATATCAGTACAAGAGGAAGCTATTCAAAAGGCATTAGACCCAGTATTGAATGTAAATTCCAAAAATGCATCTGGAGGGCCAGCCCCACTTGAGGTGGAAAATCAGTTAAAGGCTTTAAAAAACAGGTTAGAGAGAGACACGGAATGGTTTGAAGAGCAAAAAAATGCTATTCATAATCGAAAAGAGTCATTGTTGCAAGCACAAATCTAAAATGAATTGGAGGTAAGTAGATGCGTAAATTGTGGCTGTTTATGTTCATTTGTGTGATGTTAGTTGTTGCAGCGGGATGTTCAGAGAAATCGGATGGCGAGACAAGTGATCCATCAAAACTACTATTAGGAACCTCAAGCCAAGGTGGGACTTATTATGTATGGGGAGGTGGTTGGGCAGACATCATGAAGAAGAATATGCCAGATACGGATATCTCCGTTGAGGTAACTGGTGGTCCAACCTCTAATATCCAACTAATCCAGGGAGGAGATATGGAACTGGGTTTTGTGACTACTTGGTTAGGTGGAGAGGGCTACAATGGGGAAGGCTGGGCGGATGAAAAACAGGATAAGATCAGGAGTATGTTCACCATGTATCCTAGTGTGATGCATATGTACGCCCTACAAGATAGTGGAATTAAGACTATTGACGATTTTGCGGACAAACATGTTAGTACCGGTGCACCAGGGAGTACCAGTGCAGAAGCAGGAGAAGGGTTATTAGACGTTTTAGGGATCAAACCAGATAAGATCAGTGGTTTGCCGACAAATACCGCTGTTGACAATTTGCGTGACGGAACCATTGATGCAGGGTTTGCTGTAACCGGGGTTCCTGGCCCATTTATGCTCGATTTAGAAACGACACATAAAGTCCAGCATATCGGGTTGTCTGATGACCAAATAGAAAAAGCATTAGATAAATATCCATATTGGGATGAAATAACAGTACCTAAAGGAACGTATAAACATCAAGAAGAAGATCTTAACATTATTGCCTTTTGGAATGTGGCCATAGCATCTAAAGATTTATCAGAAGATTTGGTTTACAATTTGACCAAAGCAACGTTTGAACAACAGGAAGATTTACTAACTGTAGACCCGACAGCTAAAGATACCGTAGCGGAAAACATACTTCATACGACAATTCCGTTGCATCCTGGTGCGCTTAAGTATTACGAAGAACAAGGGATTGATATACCGGACGAATTAATCCCGCCAGAAGCCAAGTAGGGCATATTACATGAACCGGAAAGGAGGCATATCATGTCTGAACATAATGATTCAGCATCTTTGTTAGAAAGTAATAGTTCGAAGCGGAATTTAAAAGGATACCAGCTTAAAATATTTATTAGTATAGCCACTTTCATGTCATTGTTTCATATCTATGTCTTAGGGTTTCAACCTGTTACACCATGGCTGCTATACACTGTTCATTTGGGACTGGGAGCTGTATTAGTATTTTTGATGTACCCATTTAGAAAGTCAACGAGTGAGAGTGTTACCATAGTAGACTTGTTACTAATATTGGGCATTGTGTTTGTTGGAACTTATTTAATAGTGGAAATGGACGAGTTGGTCTATCGGATTGGGGTAGCACCGACAGCTTTGGACCTAGTAGTAAGTCTTATTCTCATTATTGTTGTGCTAGAAATAACGAGGAGAACAACAGGTATTATTCTTCCAGTGCTGGCTATTCTGTTTATGTTGTACGCTTATTTTGGTGCTTCTTTTCCTGGTGTTTTAGAGCATCGTGGCTATGATTGGAGCCGGATACTCAGCTATCTTAACAGTATGGATGCAATATTTAGTGTTCCCATTGGTGCTTCTGCCAGTTTTGTATTCTTGTTTATCCTGTTCGGTTCATTTTTGAATGAAACGGGCGGTAGTAAATTCTTTATCAACTTTGCAATAGGCGCAACTGGGAGTAGAAGAGGTGGCCCTGCTAAAGCTGCTGTCCTTTCCAGTGCTTTATTTGGATCGGTATCAGGAAATTCCGTAGCCAATGTGGTAACCACTGGTGTGTTTACTATTCCGTTAATGAAAAAAATCGGCTATCCGTCCAGATATGCTGGAGCTATTGAATCAGTAGCATCAACTGGAGGACAAATCATGCCTCCCATTCTTGGATCGGCAGCTTTTATCATGGCTCAGCTAGTAGGAGTTCCCTATCTTAACGTTGTTGTAGCTTCCATTATTCCTGCTTTGCTTTATTTTGTAACCGCTTTAGTCATCATAGATTTGCAAGCAGCTAAATTGGGATTAAAAGGAATGGATAAGAAGACGCTTCCGAATTTAAAGGAGGTGTTAAAAAAAGAGGGGCATTTATTTATACCATTGCTCGTTCTCATTTTTGTCATGACGGTGTTGAAAGCAAGTCCTATAAAAGCTGCCATATGGGCAATTGTATCAACAATAGTTGTTTCCATTTGGAATAAGCAAACACGATTGGGGATTCGTAAGCTTATTAATAGTCTTGCAAATGGAGCAGAATCGGCACTTGGAATGATTGCTGCTTGTGCTACTGCAGGATTGATCATTGGGGTCTTAAATTTAACAGGCGCAGGGTTAAAGTTCGCAACATTGGTAATCTCCTTTTCTGGAGGACATTTATCCATTGCCTTAGTTTTAACGATGATTGCAACGATTATTCTGGGAATGGGTCTACCAACCACTGCAGCATATCTAATTACTGCGGCAGTGGTTGCACCCGCATTAATACAAATGGGTGTCTCACCGATTGCGGCGCATATGTTTGTTTTTTATTTTGCCTGTTTGTCCGCTTTTACCCCACCTGTAGCATTAGCAGCTTATGCAGCAGCAGGTATTGCTAATGCGAAACCAATGCAGGTTGCTATGACAGCAGTCAAGGTTGGTATCGTTGCATTTATTATTCCATTTGCGTTCGTATATGGACCAGCAATCTTGTTTGAAGGATCTTATCTAGAGATTTTGCTTGCTACCATCACAGCGCTTATCGGTGCCTTTGCCTTAGCAACAGCGGTGGAGGGATGGTTTATTGGGGCCAGAGCAAACATAATTATTAGGATTATCCTCTCCATTGCTTCGTTGCTATTACTTGTGCCTAATTGGTTATCAGATATTGTTGGAATAGCTATGATTTTGATTGCTATCGCTTTTCAGGTTGTTCGTAACAGGAAGTCTACTATTATAGAGGAATCAAGGAGGGAAAGTATATGAAGTTTATGATTATAGGAGCAGGTAATGGCGGTCAGAGTATGGCTGCTCACTTAACTTTTTTAAAACAGGATGTGGTTTTATACGATATTCAGGAAGAGTTAATCAAACAAATCAACCAATATGGAGGAATTAAAGCAGAAGGTGTAATAGAAGGCTATGCCCCTGTAAAGGCGACTACTGATTTGGAGGAAGCTATCGATGGAGCAGATGCGATCATGGTTACCACTACTGGTACCGCGCATAAACATGTGGCCCGTTCGATTGCACCATATGTAAAAGATGGACAAGTCATTATGATTTTTCCAGGATACTGGGGTGCCCTTGAATTTCGAAATGTTTTTAGGGAATTGAATGTAAAGGAAAATGTGTATATCGCAGAAACGGAATCACTTATTTATACCTGTCGATCCATCCGACCAGGTCATGTTCGAATACGAAAGATTAAAGAAAAACTGGAATTTGCCACGTTACCCGCTAATGATGGTCCGAAAGTAAAAGAGCGCTTTAGTGATGTTTACCCACAACTAACATTGACAGACAGTGTTTTGACAACGACATTAGATAACTGCAATCCGATCTTTCATGTGCCAATTACACTATTCAACGCAGGTAGGATCGAATCAGATAATGAGTTTTTCTTTTATCCAGATGGCGCAACTCCCTCCGTTGTTGGTGTAATGGAGAAATTAGAGGAAGAGCGGCTTGCGATTGGTAAAAAACTGGGGATTCAGTTATCAACTTGTCAGGAATTGTTGCATCGTTTTTATCAGGTAAATGAAAAGAGTCTATATGATAGCATTCAAAATAATCCAGCTTATCAAACCGGAAAGGCACCTAATACGTTGGAATACCGTTATATTTATGAAGATATTCCATATGGACTTAACCCGATGGTGAAGCTAGGGAGAGCGTTGGGGCTTTCCATGAATGTTGCGAATCTGCTTATTGATATAGCTTGTTTATTGAGAAATGAAGATTTACGTGGGAATGCACTTGAATTGGCAGATTTAGGATTGGATGGTATGTCGGCGGATGAGGTGGTTGGTTATTTAAAACGTGGTGAGCGGGTTATTCAGTAGTTTGGGATAGGTGTTTATTGGGGAACCGGGATTTTTGTTCTGGTTCTCTTTTTGTTTTTGAATTGATAATATCATCAATTGACGAAATATTAGATATCTGCGATAGTTATGAAGTACTACTTGACTAACTTGTAGCCGGGACTTATAAAGGTTTTTCAAAACAATACAATACTGTTAAAAGGCGAGGCGATTCTCATGCAAGTAAAAGATGCTTTATTAACAGGAAATCTAGCTGAAGGAACGATTATTGCAGGTCAAGAAGGACTTTCGCGGGTTATCCGGTCCATTGAAGTGATGGAAGTTCCGGAAGTGGTAAGCTGGGTAACGCCTGGTATCTTAGTAATGACTACATTTTATTCAGTTAAAGAGGAACCGTTAAAACAAATTAATATTGTGCAGACATTAATCGATAAAAATGCAGCGGGAATTGTTGTTAAACTTGGAAGGTTCGTCGATGTTATACCCGAAGAAATATTGACACTTGCAAATGAGAATGCTTTTCCAATCATTACACTACCCAAGCATATTTCCTATATTAATGTGTTAACACCGCTTTATGAAAGATTATATAAAGAGAAACAAATTGAGGAAGAAAATTCTCATAATCCATTTTCGGCATTGGAAGAAACAAATATATCAACGGTGTCTGATGCGGTTGAAAAATTATCTCAAATTGCAGGCTCATCCGTTTATATTGAGGATTCGGAAGGTAGGCTGTTATACGTATCGAACGATTTTCATGCTGATGGTTGGCGAAAATCAACATCGCTGTTCTCGAAACCCTCTTATTTATCCTATCACAAATTGTTAGAAATGTGGCGGATGGAGTTTCTTGAAAAAGGTCATTCCATATTTAAGATACAAGGTTTTCGTGATCGATTGGTTCTACCTCTAATTACGAGAGGAAAAGTTTTTGCTGTTGTTCATATATTATATACCGGTCAATCACGGGTGAATGAGATAGCTGCTGCACATACGAAGCGTGTAAGCAGTAAATTAGGTGAACTTTTTATGAGCGAACAGTTGTATCTGCAAAAGAAACGTCTTGATGATATCAAGCAAATGGAGAGGTTCTTGAATAATGTTGAGAAGCAAAATAATAAAAGGGTTATATCGATTTTTCATTTTCATGCAAATTGGCTGGAGATGCCTTTTTCTCCATCCCTTTATGTCATTGATCATTCCTGTTTTATTAGAAAGACGATCAATCATTTAATCGATAAACTTACTGACAGCGAAATAATCGTGTTTGAAAAGTATCATAATTTTTATGCACTCGTGTCTTGTTCTCGTACTCATTATTCCGAATTGCTAAGGAAATTAAATGAGATAGTCGACCAGCATAATACACGGAATCCTGCTGATCAGCTTAAGGTAGCAATTAACTCTGGAATAAAGGATGCCAAATTATTAGAAGACTCCATCCATTCCGTTACTAAAATTATGGAAATCGGTTGTAAAGTAAGGCCGATGGAAAATATTTATACGCATGATCAGTTAGGTATTTATGAAATTCTTATTAAATTGACTGCTGATCCATTTGTACAGAATTATACGGAAAACGTGCTGCATCCACTTTTACAAACACAAAACGGTGAGCTAATAAAAACACTCCAAGTATATTTAAATGAAAATGGGAATGTGTCAAAAACAGCTGAAATATTATTTGTCCATCGACGAACGTTGACGTATAGACTTCAGAAGATCCATAAACTAATAAATATGGATCTGAATGATGCGAAGAATCGCTTCATTTTACGTTTTTGTCTCATGATAATAGATTTATCTTAAAGGCGGTAATCCCGTCTTTTTTTTATGTAAAAAGTTGAAGTCAATTAAGTGAAAATTAAATGTGGGAATTTTTTAGGTAGTGTTGTTTCTCACATTTTACATTTCAGGGAATTGTTAAAACATTTATAATCCTTGGAAAGGGGTGAAAGTGATATGTTAGGTATTATTCGGGTTTTGACGACAAAGCAAGAAACTATTTTACAAGAGCATGGAAAAAGGATGAAGGAAATATTTCAGATCGATTCCATAACCAAGTGTATTCCTGATCAGCCAAATGGGATATACAGCGATGAATCAGAAATTCTTGCAAATCCAAAAATTGTAAGATTAGCGCAACAAATGGCTCAAGATGAACAAATAGATGCGATTACGATAAGCTGTGCAGCGGATCCAGCTCTGGATGAAGCAAATGAAGCAGTAGATATTCCGGTTTTAGGAGCTGGGGTTTGTGGAGCACACGCTGCATGTATGGTTGGAAACCATGTGGGAATCATTGGAATTACCGAAGAACCTCCAGCGCGAATGAAAAATGAGTTGGGTGAAAGATTTCACTCCTATACCTTTTCGCCAAAACTTAGGAAGACAACTGATTTGTTTTCAGACAAGGCTAAAACGGAATTATTACAAGTGGTTAACAATACGATACAATCTGGTGCGGATGTTATTTTGTTTGCCTGTACAGGTTTTTCAACGATACGTCTGAAAGACTATTTCGTACAGCATATTGACGTACCTGTGATTGACTTGGTGGAGGCCCAAGGAATAGCGTACCAACTGATTGGAAAGGGTGAATGAGCATGAATAAAACAAAGACATTCGATATCCCATTTGTGCTTTTTTCGATCTTAATTGCGATATTTGGAGCAATTATTGGAATGCAGCTCATCACATCGCTTGGGATTACCCCAAATACATCGATCATCGGGGCACTCGTTGCAATGTTAATTGCTCGGATTCCAATGCAAATGTTTTATAAATATCGATCACTAGAAAGTCAGAACCTTGTCCAGACAACGATTTCAGCTGCGACATTTGGGGCGGCAAATAGTTTATTGATTCCAGTAGGATTGCCTTATGTCATGGGCATGCCGGAGTTAATTATTCCTATGCTGATTGGTGCTGGTGTGGCACTGCTTATCGACGTATTTGTGCTTTATAAAGTATTTGATTCAAAATTGTTTGCTGCGAGCGAAACATGGCCATCAGGTGTTGCGACAGCAGAAGCAATCAAAGCAGGTGACGAAGGTGGAAAGAAAGCAAAATATTTAGGTCTCGGAATTGCTGGAGGTTTGATTGGCTCACATTTTGGGATTTCCATGTCCGCCTTTGGGGTTGCGTTTATCGGAAATATTTGGGCGTTAGCCATGTTTGGTGTGGGCTTGTTATTGCGTGGTTATGACATCCAATTGTTTGGTGTTGATTTAGATGGTTATTATATTCCCCATGGAATGATGATCGGTGCCGGTTTAGTCGCGGTATTACAATTTATTTATACACTGTGGAAGTCAAAAAAAGAAAAGACTGCTGAAAATGATGTTAAAGACACACAAACTCGTTCAGATCAGGATATAAAAAAAGGCTTTGGTCTTGGATATGTCCTCTATGTATTAGGTGCATTAGTTGTTGCGATCATCGGCGGGATCTTTGGAGATATGAGTTTCGTACAAATTATTTTATTTGTTGTATTTGCTGCCTTTGCAGCGCTTGTAAGTGAAATTATTGTTGGGATTGCAGCGATGCACTCTGGTTGGTTTCCAGCATTTGCGGTTACGTTGATTTCTTTGTTACTTGGAATGATGCTTGGATTCCCTCCGATTGCACTGGCTTTACTAGTTGGATACACCGCAGCAACTGGACCGGCCTTTGCCGATTTGGGATACGACTTTAAAGCAGGATTTATTTTGCGTAAAGGTGCGAGTGCGACTTCCCAACAAGAATTATATGGGCGCAGAATGCAGTTGAAAAGTTCGTTAATTGGTTTTGGTGTTGCGATTGTCATGGTGGTATTGTTTGCGAACCACTTTTTCGCCCAGGATTTAATACCGCCAGTAGATAAAGTATACGCTACAACGATTGAATCCGGCTTAACAGGAAATGTAGGGATGCTTCTATTGTTATGGGCAATCCCGGGAGCCGTTATCCAATTGATTGGTGGGCCAAAACGGCAAATGGGTATTCTGCTTGCTACCGGGTTACTCATAGTTAATCCAATAGCTGGTTGGGCAGTAATTGCTGGGATTATCATTCGTGCTGTAATTCTTAAGGTGAAGGGGCCAGAAGCTGAAAATGCGATGTTTACGACTGCTGCAGGATTTATTGCCGGTGATGCGATTTATAGCTTCTTTTCATCCATTTGGAAAGCAAAATAATAGGGGGGGAACAAAATGTCTAGAAAGCTTCTAACATTAGAAGATGCGAAAAAAGCGGTTTATGGTGGTTGTATTTTGGGTGGTGGCGGTGGTGGCTGGATCGAAGAAGGTCTCCAGAAGTCAGAAGAAGCGTTTACGATAGGAAATCCGGAATTATTATCAATTGATGAGTTACAAGATGACGATTATGTCGCTAGTGTTTCTTTAGTTGGTGCACCGTCCGCTAAGTTTGCCTATATTGATGCTGAGCAATTGACGTCAACTATAAAACAAATGCAAAAGGAATTTGGTCAACCTCTTAGAGCATTGATGACCAATGAAAATGGTGCGGCAACAACGGTAAATGGGTGGCTACAGGCTGCGGCAACTGGTCTGCCTTTTTTAGATGCACCATGTAATGGAAGAGCTCACCCAACAGGTTCGATGGGTTCCATGAATCTATCAGAAGTAGAAGATTATGAATCCATCCAAACCTTCGCAGGTGGAAAAGGAAGTAAAAAAGTAAAGGGATCGGTTACAGCTTCTCTTGATCTTTCCTCTAGTGCTGTGCGATCCGTTTCGGTCCAAGCTGGAGGAATAGTTGGTGTTTGTAGAAATCCGATTGATATAGGTTATGTTAAAAAGAACGCCGCTGTTGGTGGAATTACACAGGCCATTGAATTAGGAGAAGTATTTCTCTCTGTCCCTGAAGGCCCGGAACGTATTGAAGCTGTTACTTCTCATTTAAAAGGAAGAGTTATCCATTCAGGGAAAGTGAGTCATTTTGAGTTGAATGAAACAGGCGGCTTTGATGTTGGGACGGTGGTCATTGGCGATTTAGAACTAACTTTCTGGAATGAGTACATGACCGTGGAGATGCATGGTGAACGCAAAGGAACATTTCCTGATTTAATTATGACGTTTGATGCTGAAACAGGGAAACCGCTTGTTAGTGCAGAGATTAAAAAAGGCATTAAAATAGCTGTTATTTCTGTACCTAAGGAAAATTTAAAATTAAGCTCCACAATGTTTAATGAAACATTGTTGAAAGCAATTGAACCAATTATCCAAAAGAAAATTAATTAAGGGGATGAAGAAAAATGTCTTTAAAGTATACGATGGAAGTAATGGAAGTTCTTGATGATATCAAAGCTAGCGGGAAAAGCGTCGTAGATCTATTTGATAAATTTGAGCACTGTGAAGCGACGTATGAAACGGTTCATGGGGAAGAAGGATCGACCGATTTTGTGAAAATTATTGTTAAAGGAACGGAAGGTAAACTTTCTGGCGGCAATGCACCTTCACTTGGAATTGTAGGTCGACTTGGAGGATTAGGCGCTCGTCCAAATCGAATTGGTTTTGTATCTGATGGTGATGGTGCAGCAGCAGCAGTAACTACGGCGCTGAAATTAGCGAATATGTCCGTGAAAGGTGACCGTTTGCCGGGTGATGTTTATATCACTACACATATTTGTCCAACTGCTCCTACACAGGCTCATGAACCAGTTGATTTTATGGGGTCGCCGGTTGATATTTTAACCATGAACAAATATGAAGTGTTTCCGGAAATGGATGCCGTTATATCCATTGACACAACCAAGGGGAATCGTGTATTTAATCATCGTGGTATTGCTTTGTCTCCAACAGTAAAATCAGGCTACGTTCTTAAATTTTGTGATGATTTAGTACGTATTATGGAAATGACAACAGGAGAGTTACCAGTTACTTTCGCGGTTACGACACAAGATATCACGCCGTATGGTAATGATGTTTACCATGTGAATAGTATTTTACAACCAGCTGTGGCAACGGACGCACCCGTTGTAGGTGTGGCTATTACAACGCAATCAGCGGTTCCGGGATGTGGTACTGGTGCAAGCCATGAAGTAGATGTCGCTCAAGCGGTACGCTTTAGTATAGAAGCAGCTAAAGAATTTACCCAGGGGCAATTTGAATTTTATGATGAGAAGGAATTTAATCATCTTGAAGAACTATATGGTTCGATGCGGCATTTACAGACATTAGGAAAGGATAGTCATGAATGAATAAAGGTATTGTAGGTGTATTAACAATTGGTCAATCCCCAAGGAAGGATGTAACGCCCTCAATACAGTCTATTTTAGGGTCAGAAGTTGTAATCAAGGAAAGTGGTGGACTGGACAGCGTCACTGAGGGGAATATGCATGAAATTCTCCCTAGTAATTCAGATACAACCTATATTTCAAGATTAAGAAATGGCGAATCAACGAAAATAGGAAAGAGTAAGCTACTTCCTTTATTACAGAATGAACTGTCGAAATTAGAGGAAAAAGTAGATGTTGTGATTATGTTATGTACGGGAGACTTCCCAACACTGAGAGTAAATAAACCTATCCTGTATCCAGATCGCGTACTGAATCATACAATGAAGGCAATTATGATGTCGGGTTCGTTAGGGTTGGTCATCCCACTTGAGGAACAGAGACATTCTCTTGTGGAAAAGTGGAAAGATCAAGATTTAGAGCTACTCATCGAGGTTGCTTCACCTTATGAGGAAAGTGATGTTGCTGGTGCAGCTCGGGCGTTAAAAGCTAATGGTGCAGATATCATTGTTCTTGATTGTATGGGATTTAACGAACAGCATAAACAAGATGCCATTAAAGGAAGCGGGTTACCGGTTATTTTGCCACGGACGTTGGTTGCTCGGATTGCCAAGGAGTATGTTGGTTAGGTAAGGTTGAATATCTGCTTATGGGCGAAATAGATGTATGATGAGGGTGTTTGTATAGGGGAGGGCTAATGCTGGCTCTTGATGATGATTGGTTCGGTGGGACGGTATTTCTGCCCTCCTTGTTACTTTCATATTCTTAGGAGTATGGTCTATTATTGGATCTGAAAAGGCAACCATCGCGGAATAATTACATAGTGAATCATTGACTGCTTTAGCCATCTTTTTAGGTGGTTTATCCCGCCTTAACGGGCAGTAAGCCCCCCCACTTCAAGATTTTGAGGTAAAATTAAAAAAGATAAGTGGGGGTCAACTGCCCATAAAGGACCGATTCTGTTCAACTAACATTCAGTGGGGGAAAGGGCCCCCCATTGAATGAAGTTTCACTTTATTGGCAGTTAATCGCTGGAACCAGAATTTTAGTTACGTTATATTTGATTGCAGGTGTATACTAAAAAAGGAAAGGGGAGCATAACATGAGTGATATACAAACTATTGTTAGGAACACTATGAAAAATAATTTTTTTGTAGAAAAAAGTGTAGCTATCCTTGTTATTACTGACAAGAGTACGGAGAAGTTAGCTGAAAAATTTAAAAATGCATTAGCTGCTGAAGAATGGAATGTCGATTTTCACGTGATGGAGGATCGAACAAAATCCGGTGAAGAACCACCCACGGAAACTGCTGAAAAAATGCTGCAGTATAATCTCGTTTTCTGCTTAACTAAGCATTCTTTAACACACACAGTAGCCCGTAAAAAAGCGAATGCAAAAGGCATTAGTGTGATCACCATGCCTGGAATTACAGAGGATATGTTGTTACATGGAGCGATGAGTGCGGATTATAGTATTGTAGAAAAGGAAACCAATGAAATGACGGTGAAATTAACTGAAATGAATCAGGTTACCATAGTTACAGGAGATGGTCATAAATTAACGATTCCAATTGAGGGAAGAGATGGCGTTGCGAGTACAGGTGTATTTCGGGGTGAAGCGGCATCAGGCAACCTTCCTTCTGGGGAAGCATTTATTGCTCCATTAGAAAGTCGCGCGAATGGAGAAATTGAAATCAATGGTTCTATTGCCGGAATCGGATTGCTGGATGAGCGAGTACTTTTGACTGTGGAACAGGGTCGGTTGGTTGATGCGACTGGCGAAGTTGGCAAGCGACTATTGGAATTACTTGGTGATGGTGACGGAAGACTTCTAGGCGAATTAGGCATTGGTACGAATTATGCTGCTCGATTAACCGGCAAGATATTAGAGGACGAAAAGGCTTATGATACGATACATGTTGCATTTGGTTCGAACCATACATTTGGCGGTAGGATTAAAGCGGATGTGCATATTGATTGTGTAACGAAAGATCCTCGTTTGGAGTGGGAATAGAGGAATGGAAAGGATCTTGAAGAGGCTGTTTTTCAGGGGACTAGTGTGGATAGAATGATATGAAGGATCTGTGCATGGTGCACGGATTCTTTTTTATTGGTTTTAATACTTATTTATCCCAGTCTTAATGGGCAGTAAGACGTCCACTTCAAGATTTTGAGATGAGGCCAAAAAAGATAAATGGGAGTCAACTGTCTGTAAAGGTTTGATTCTGTTCGTACTTGTACGGTGCAGGTGAAAAAGGCGTTGCAACTCAGATGTTGCGAATCTAGCCTTTGTTCTTCTATTCAGTGTGGGGGAAGGAATCCCCGACTGAATGAGTTTTCCTTTATCATATTGGTTAAAATTCGAAGTTCATAGGGGGAATAAATACTCGCAAAAAGAGTATGACAACAGGCCTGATAAATGCTCCAGCCGGTCGATCACTTTTATACGTCATTCATATTTACAATATTTTTTTAGTAATTAAAATTTTGTTGTAATTCCAAAAAACATGTGTTATCATTTTACTCAGTTATAATTAACAGAATAAATAAACAGCGGAATTAGGAGTAATCACAATGAAAAATGAAAATCAACTAGTTTTTGACCATGCCATACGAACTGCGAATATTTTAGTGGAGATGTTTGGTTCAAATTGCGAAGTCGCGGTACATGATTTTAGTAACTTGGAAAAATCTTTAATTCATCTAGCCGGGACATTGACGGATCGGGAAATTGGTTCTCCAATTACTGACCTTGTATTGGAACAATTGCGCAGTGAAAATGTAACCGATTTCGCCAATTATAAAACTACTTCTAACAAAGGTTTGGTTATGAAGTCTTCCACTGTTTTTTTAAAGAATAATCAAGGTGAGGTTATTGGTGCCCTATGCATCAATATAAATATAAGCTTACTCGTCCAGGTTGGAGGTGAAATTCAAGATTTTATAAGCTTTAATGATGAAGAACAAAGTAAGGAGAGCTTTCATACAGATGTTCATGATGTTATTGAATCAATGACTAAGCAAGCATTACAAAAGTATCACAAGACGCCGACACTTTTAGACACGGAAGAGAAAATAGAGGTTGTAAGGGAATTAGAGTCAAAAGGGGCATTTTTGATAAAAGGCGCCACAGAATATTCTGCTAGTGTTTTGGGAGTATCTAAATTCACTATTTACAACTATTTACAAAAGATACGAACGGAAACAAATTTTAATTATAATTAGGAGATGGTTAATTGTTTACTAAAGTTCATACAGATAATGCCCCTGCTGCCGTGGGAGCTTATTCTCAGGCCGTAGAAAGAAATAATATCGTGTTTGTTTCAGGTCAGTTACCTTTAGACGCTCAAACAAATGAGATGAAAGCAAATGTGGTTGAACAGGCGGAACAGTCACTAAGGAATATTGAAGCAATACTAAAAGAAACGGGACTTTCGCTTGAAAATGTAGTAAAGAATACCATATTCCTGACTTCTATGGAAAAAGCAGCAGAAATTAATGAGGTATACGCTCGTTTTTTTGGCGAATTTAAACCTGCAAGAGCGATGGTGGGAGTTAAAGAATTACCTAAGAATGCATTAATAGAAATCGAATCAATTGCAATACGATAATTCAACTTGCTGGAAACATTACTAAATAAGAAACTTAGGAGGATTAAAATGACATATAGCTATGTATCTCATTTATATTGCCCAAAGTGTGAGCGTACTTATAGTTCTGAAGAGAAAAATCAATTATGTGAATGTGGAGCACCGCTGCTCGTTGCTTATAAGATGAATGAACTTAAAGAAGCGTTTAAACCTGAAAGTCTGGTAGAACGTGAACCAAATTTGTGGCGTTATCATGAGCTGTTGCCAGTAGAAGATCCACAAAATGTAGTCACGCTGGGTGAAGGAATGACACCAATGTTACGTATGAATAGGGTGGGAGAACATATGGGAATTCCCAACCTTTTCATGAAGGATGAAGGTTTAATTCCATCAGGCTCGTTTAAATCAAGAGGAGCAGCTGTAGGTGTGTCAAAAGCAAAAGAAGTAGGTATAGAAGAATTAGCAATGCCTACTAATGGAAATGCCGGAGCAGCTTGGTCATTATATTGCGCACGGGCAAATATTACGTCCACTATTGTAATGCCTATTGATGCACCGGCAATTACTAGAAAAGAATGTGTTGCAGCAGGGGCTGATCTGTATCTTGTAAATGGATTAATTGGTGATGCGGGAAAAATTGTTGGTCAAGCAGTGAAAGACTACAATCTATTTGATGCGTCCACCCTAAAGGAACCCTATCGTATTGAGGGTAAGAAGACGATGGGGCTTGAAATCGCCGAACAATTTGAATGGGAGGTCCCTGATGTTATTCTTTACCCGACCGGTGGGGGTGTTGGGCTAATAGGGATTTATAAAGCCCTTCGCGAGCTGCAAGAATTAGGATGGATAGCAGAAGAAAAAATGCCCAGGCTGGTAGCTGTACAATCTGAGGGATGCGCCCCAATTGTAAAAGCGTGGGAGGAAGGCAAAACAAGTGCGGACCCGTGGGAAAATGCTTCTACTGTTGCGTTTGGTATCAATGTAGCTAAGGCTCTGGGTGATTTCTTAATCTTAGATGGGATTAGAAAAACAAATGGCTGTGCAATCTCAGTAAGTGATGATGCAATTCTAGAAGAATTGAAGTTTGTAGCAACGAATGAAGGTTCCTTTGTTTGTCCTGAAGGCGCTGCTGCATTTGCAGCCGCAAGAAAGTTACGGGAACAAGATTGGATTAAAAGTAATGAACGGGTAGTGGTATTGAACACGGGTGCTGGAATTAAGTACCCAAATACAATTGAAGTTGATGCACCTATTTTGCAAAAAGATGAAAAAATTGTTAGAGATCCCACTATTAAATTGTAACAAAGGATTTTAATGTTGGTATCCTCCCTATTTTTAGAGAGGATACCTATAAAAAGTAACATGATGTTATATTTAGTAAATCAGCCTGTAAATGTAAACGTTAACAAAGGCAACGTTAATAAAAGTATTTTGAAAGTGTACAGTAATTAATAAGGAAACTTCTAGGTGTAATCAGAAAATTAATTAGGAGGGCATAATTATCATGGAAGAGGTTATTAATCTACGACGGGAACTGCACCAATATCCAGAAGTTGGTTTTACAGAATTCAGGACAGCAAGTAAAGTGGTCGAAACGCTGCAATCACTGGGTTATGAATGTTTATTTGGTTTGGATGCGATGGATAAGAATTCTAGAAGGGGCGTTCCTTCACAAGAAGAACTAGACCATGCATATCAAAGGGCGATTAAAGATGGAGCAAACGTCAATCTTTTAAAGGCGATGGAAGGGGGATTTACTGCGGTTATTGGAAGATTAAAAGGGAAAAGTCCCGGCCCAACCGTTGCCTTTCGTTTTGATATGGATGCATTACCTATAAAAGAAAGTTCCGAAAGGGAGCATCATCCTAAAGCAAATGGTTTTTGTTCCAAGTATGAAGGAAACATGCATGCTTGTGCACATGATGCCCACACAGCAATTGGACTTGAATTTGCAAAAAAAATGGCAAACGGGAACTTTTCTGGAACACTTAAGCTGATATTTCAACCTGCTGAAGAGGGTGGAAGGGGCGCATTTTCCATTGTTAATAAAGGCGTTGTTGATGATGTGGATAAATTGTACTGCTTTCATTTGGGGTTAGATGTTCCATTAGGCGAAATTAGTGGAGGATCAAAAGATTGGCTTGCAAATACGAAGTTACTTTCATATTTTTATGGCGTACCTTCTCATGCTGGAGCAGCTCCTGAAAAAGGAAAAAATGCTTTGGTTGGTGCTGCAACTGCTTTGTTAAATATTCATAGTTTACCTAGACATAGTTCAGAAGAGACGCGGGTTAATGTGGGATTGCTGGAAGGTGGAGCGGCGGCCAATATCATTCCTGATCATGCAAAGTTATTAATAGAAACAAGGTCAACCTCCCCAACAGTGAATAAAGAATTTGAAGATCGTGTAAAGAACATAATCAAACACAGTGCTGAAATGCATGGTCTTGGATTTGAAACACAAGTGATTGGCAATGCGATACCAATTTCTTGTGATAACGTGTTAATTGATGTTGTAAAAGAAGAAGCAGAAAAAATTACTGCATTTCATAAAATTAAAGATTACAACAAAGGTGGGGGGAGTGAGGATGCTAGCCTTCTTATAGATAGAGTACAAAAAAATGGAGGCAAGGGTACTTATATGATAATAGGAACGACAATAGCAGCTCCTCACCATAATCAGGCGTTTGATATAGATGAAAAGGTATTAGTGCCAACAGTTAATCTTCTAGAACGGATTGCGAATCGAGAATTGCATACCGTTTAAATGAATGGAGGGATACACATATGTCTGAGCCAATTACAATAACTGCTACAGGTGATAGTTTTATCACACGAAGATTACCGGAGAATGATAAAAATGCTGGCAGGATTTCCGATATTATTCAACAGGCAGATGTTCGATTTACTAATTTAGAAGTTACAACCCATCATTTTGAAGGTTTTCCCTCAGCGGTAAGTGGTGGGTCCTGGGCAATTGCCCATCCAGGTGTACTGGAAGATTTAAAAAAATACGGTTTTAACCTGATCGCATGGGCGACAAACCACACGCTGGACTTTTCTTATGGCGGACTGAAGGCTACTGAAAATTATTTGAACAAATATAGCTTTGTGCATGCAGGAGCGGGCTGTAATCTAGCTGAAGCTAGTCAGCCAAGGTACCTGGAAACTGTCAATGGTAGAGTTGCTATCATCTCTGTTACCTCTACATTTCACGAAACATGGAAAGCTGGGGAACAACGACCGGATCTCATTGGAAGACCTGGTATTAACCCCCTACGGCATAATGTTGTTTATGAGGTTTCAAAGGAAAGTATGGAAACGTTACAATCTGTTGCTAATCATGTATCGATAAATGCTGTAAACAATTTGCATGCTCAACTAGGTCTAAGAAAGGAATCGAATAATGAGTTATTTTCATTTGGCGAATATAAGTTTAGGATCGGAGAGAAGGAAAGACAAGTTACAACTCCAAATGAAGAGGATTTGGGAAGAATTCTAAGAGCTATTTCTGAGGCAAAAAGACAGGCGGATTTTGTTCTTGTCAGCATTCATTCTCACGAAATGGAGGGAAGTAATCTCGAGGAACCAGCTCATTTTTTAAAGCAATTTTCCAGAAAGTGCATTGATGGTGGGGCAGATTCTGTTATTGGTCATGGTCCCCACATAGTAAGGGGGATAGAGATATACAAAAAACGTCCAATCTTTTATAGCCTTGGTAACTTCATTTTTCAAAATGATACCATGACAAAACAACCAAAAGAATTCTATGATAAATTCAGTTTAGATCACAATAATACGGTTGCTGATTTATTTGATGCCAGGACTGATAGCGATTCAAAGGGATTCGTTGTTGATAAAAATATTTGGTCTTCTATCATCCCAGTGTGGAAGATCAAAGATGGAGAACTGGTTGAGTTAAATTTATATCCCATAGAACTCGGAATGGAACACCCCCGCTCAAAAAGAGGCTGGCCAAAAGTTGTAAAGTGTAATGATGTTTTAGAGAAAATACAAAAACTTTCTATGCCATTCGGAACGAGCGTCCAAATGGCAGACGGAATAGGTAAAGTCATGTTATAAAGTAACTTCAGCCAGATAAAATGAAATGCTGAAATCCAGGGTTAACTGCTAGACTATTTGTTTTAAAGACATTAATAAAGATAAAAATCTGAATAGTTCAAAAAAATAATGATTGATATAAGACTCTTGAATCTGATAAGTCGAGTGGCCAAAGATGAGGAAATTCCAACCACACTTTATTTAGATGTTCAAAAAAATGCAAAAGGTATTTAAAAATAAATCATTTATCTTTACAGATAGGGGAGTTGTCTGATGAAAGATATAGAGGAAATAAAACAGAAAAACAAGAGAAAATTTAAGTTTAAAATGCCTGATGTTTACGTGTTATTGTTTTTTCTTGTCGTTTTAGCAGCGGTCACCACTTATATTATACCTGCTGGTGAATATGACAGAGTTCAAAAAGATGATATAACGGTTGTTGACCCGGATAGTTTTCACTCTGTAGAACAAAGTCCTGTTGGTATTTCTAAAATTTTCATGTCTATTTCAGAAGGAATGATTGACTCAGCGAATATCATATTTTTAATATTATTTCTTGGTGGTGCGTTCAGAATTATGGAGGCCTCAGGAGCAATAAATGCTGGAGTCATATCCTTAATAAGGAAATTTGATAATAGGAGGACTCTCCTAATTGTCATATTAGGAAGTATGTTTGCATTACTTTTGACGACTGGATTCTCAGCAAATGCTACGGTCGCTTTTATTCCAATTGGAATTCTTATTGCAAAGGCATTGAAGCTTGATGCCATTGCAGGGGTTGCGATAGTGTTTCTAACAAGTATGTCAGGATTTAATATTGCATTTCTTAACCCTAAAGTGTTGGGTATTGCACAGCAGGTTGCAGAATTACCCCTTTTTTCTGGAATAGGGTATAGAATTATTCTCTTTCTGGTATTTACCACTGCCACTATTTTATATGTCATTTGGTATTGTAAAAGAATACAAAAGGATCCATCCAAAAGCTATATGGGGGAAAACAAGTTTTCGGATGATACTTCAGAGGTGAACATCAATACTGATGTTAAATTTACTGTCAAACATAGCTTAGTCCTTTTATTATTTATTGCTGGAATGGCTTTTTACGTTTTCGGGGCTCTGAAATTAGATTTTGGAATGAATGAAATGACCGCGTTATTTTTGGTTATTGCTATTGGATCTGGAATTATAGCAGGGTTAAATTCGAGCGAAATTGTGACGGAATTCATGAACGGTATGCGTGGACTTGTATATGCTGCTTTAATAGTGGGCGCAGCCAGGGCAGTTGTATTTGTTCTAGAAGATGGAAAAATAGTCGATACGATTATAAATGGGTTTGCTCAGGCACTAGAAATTTTTCCAGCAAACATTGCAGCAATTGGAATGCTTTGGGCCAATGCGATTTTTAATTTCTTTGTTAATTCGGGTTCTGGTCAAGCGATGGTAACGATGCCTATATGGACCCCTCTAGCTGATATTCTTGGAATTACTCGTCAAGTTACAGTACAAGCTTTCCAGTTTGGTGACGGAATTACAAATAGCTTGTTTCCTACATCAGGCACTCTAATGGCCGCTTTAGCCATGGGGGGCGTACCTTATGGAGCTTGGTTTAAATTCATCTGGCGCCTAATACTAATATGGATGATTTTAGCCTCAATAGCGATATATATTGGTATGCTATTTAATTGGGGTCCTTTTTAACACAAATGTGAGTTGGCGCGTGAAAGCTTCTAAAGTTTAATCAACCTGTAATATGTTAATATTCCAATCTTTCATGTGGCAGGAAGGATCGAATTAGATAATGAGTTTTTCTTTTATCCAGATGGCGCAACTCCCTTTGTTGTTGGGTAATGGAGAAATTAGAGGAAGAGAGGCTTGCGATTGGTAAAAAACTGGGGATTCAGTTATCAACTTGAAAAGAGTCTATATGATAATATTTAAATGAATCCGGTTTATAAAACGGGTAAGGCACCTGATGCATTGGAAGACCGTTATATTTATGAGTATATCTCATATGGACTTAATCCAATGGGGAAGCTAGGGAGAGCGGTGGGGCTTTCAATGAATGTTGCGAATCTGCTTATTGATATAGCTTGTTTATTGAGAAATGAAGATTTACGTGGAAATGCACTTGAATTGGCAGATTTAGGATTGGATGGTATGTCGGCGGATGAGGTGGTTGGTTATTTGAAGGGCGGTGAGCGGGTTAGTTGGTAGTTGGGGATGGGTGTTTATTGGGGAATCAGGATTTTTGTTCTGGTTCTCTTTTTGTTTTTGTCTGCTTGAAGCAAATAACAAACTATCGTATTACAACGCAAGTTTTAGATGTTTTAGTGGAAAAGTTTCAAGAAGTTAATTGAACAAAGTACTTGGGTTGTTTAATTTTACATAAATGACTTTTCAAATAACATGGTAAAGACTCATTTGACCGCAAGGAAGTGCATGTTTCTAATGAATTTAAGTGATTGAGTTTTTAAATAGATCGAATTCCATATTAGCATTTCGTAGTTTGATCAAGTTATCTGAGAAACGTTCAGATAAAGCTCGTTTCGCTTTTCCATCAAAAAGGGCATTGACGCTCGTTTGTATTTGCAAATGATCATTTGTCATGGAACCCGTGGCATTAGCGTGTTCTAAATAAGTGGATAAATACAGGTTTGATTCTTCCACGCTCTGCTTTATGCGGGATTTAAGCTGCTCTTTTTGAGCGTAGGTTTCCATTTTCTTTTTCCACGCATCATTTTCTGAAAGATCCCCGACAATGCTATACCCTTCATAGCCCAAATTCATCACTCCTTTTTTTATCCATCAAATTATTTGAATCCTAGCCAGCCAGCAAGCATTTTATCTGTATGGTCAAATTCATCACCCATTTTTTGCATATGAAAGGCGATTTCTGCAGTATCTGATTTACACTGTTTAAACAGGTTTATTAGTTGTTCATATTGCGCAACATCAAATCGAATAGGAACACCATTTTCCATTTTTCCATATTCTGCAAGAATTTCTTCGACGTCCGCTGCAGTTAGTTGATCAAACTCGCCTGAGCCCACTAATCGTAAATAGTTGCTTTTAATCTCTGTCATGGTCTGTATGTAATAATCATAAAACTTCTCAAGTGATTTTTCTGTATTTTTTATGAGGTCTGTATTTATGTCCAGGTCTTTAGCAAATGATTGGATGATTTCCGATTGGATGACGATACTGAAGCTATGGATACCGTTATTTTTCATTTCAAGTGGGGAATGATTGATTTGCATGCCGAGTTCACTATCATATAAAAGACCCGCTTTGAAATATCCATCTTCATCAAAAAAACGATCCTTCACATAATTATCTTTCATGGTGTGTGTGCTAATTCCTAACATCGATGGTTCTGAGGGGTCACTCATATAGTAGGTTGATCCGATGGATTGTTTATATATCCATGCTCCTACAGTATCATCCGGGTAAGTATAGGATATAATGTTATCCTTATAATCACCGTTTTTCACACGTTGTTGCTGTTCATCAGTAAGCAAGCTGTAGGTGGCAGCAGAAGCAAACGTAATTGCACTGGCATCATGTTGGACAGCAAAGTATTCAGCCAATCCCCCACCAAGTGAATGACCGACAAACGTAATATTCTCTTTGCCATATTTTTCAACATATTCATCGACAATCGGCGTAGCTTCCGTAAACTGATTTTTATTTATTGTCCTGAAATTGCCCTCTTCATCGATTTCCGCATGCCCGCCAGCGAGCATGCTGTCTTGATATTGGGAACCTGTATATTTGCTTGTTGTACCTTGTTGTGTATACGATTGACCACCGAGACCGATGCCAAAAACATCCTCCGAAACGTCATTAAGTAGTTGTCCCGTTCCATGATTAAGCTGGGTCCCTTCAAAACTAATCACCACTTTACCAGTATCCTCATTTTGCAGGACATATCCTTTGAGACCGGTATCTTTGTCTTCGATGGTGTCTAGGTTTTTCCATATAATTGTATGATCTTTATTTAATTCTATTGGAACATCTTTTACATTTTCCCAATAAGACTGCCAAGCAATTGTTGAAGCTTCAAATTCAGTCAAACTCCCCATGGTCAATACCACAATTCTATTGTAAACTTAATTAAAGTAGGTGATTATATTGAAAAGGCTGTGTTTTTTAAGTATTATTTCTATTGTACTATTGGGAGGGTGTTTTGTGAATAAAGATGAGGCAGAATATGATGATAAAACAATAAAGAAGGCACAAGAAAAAGTTGAAAGTTATATACGAAATAACTATGAAAATGTAGAGACGGTTGAATTTGACCCAGTTCAATCCCATCCGATGGGGGGGTTGCAATATTAGGAACTGTTAACAATTCTGCTGGTTTTTCCGCAGATATTGATATGGACACGTTTAGAGTTATGAGTTTGGGAGAAAAAACTGGTTTTCCAGAAAGAAAAGAAGAATGTAAACATAAGGCTTGTGATTATTAATAGAATGCCAATATATATACCAATAGGAAATGCCTATTTATCTGGGTGCTTCCTTTTTCGTGCCTATATTTAAAATGGGCGGCTTCAAAAGCTTAGATATAGGAACAATGACTTTTTTGATTAAGATAAAATTTTAAAAGTGAATTTTCATCCTTTTTAAGCGGAAAACAACATTTTGAGAACTTATGAGGCTTGAGAATTAAAACTCCTGATAAGCGCCTGTTGGTAAGAAACCCATCAACATTTCAACAAGTCCCCCCATAGTAATATTCACTTGCCTAGATTAATGATTTATTGCTTAATTTTTGGAGGTACCGGTAGGCTTTAATGGAAAATTCAATCGCTAGTCTTTTTGGTGAATCCAGGAAACCCTCCCTCAATATTTCCTTAATCTTATTCATACGGTGGTACAAGGTTTGACGTACGACAAATAATTGTTGAGCAGCTAATTTATAGGAACTATTATTATCCAAAATGCTTTCCAAGGTTATTAAAAGCATCCGTTCTATTGTAAACTAATCCTTAGAGGTGATTATATTGAAGAGACTGTTTCTTTTAAATATTATTATCATTATCCTATTAGGAGGTGTTTTGTGAATAAAGACGAAGTAGAATATGATGACAAAACAATAAAGAAAGCACAGGAGAAAGTAGAAAGCTTTATACGCAATAATTATCGAAATGTTGAAACGGTTGAATTTGAACCAGTTAAACCCCATCCGATGGGTGGAATTGCAATATTAGGGACTGTTAATAATTCCGCTGGCTTTACAGCAGATATAGATATGGATACATTCAGGGTCATGAGTTTAGGGGAAAAAATGGGGTTCCCAGAAGTTAAAGAAGAGTGTGAAGATGAGGTGTGTGATTATTAACTGTGGTTTAGATCGTGCGCCCAAGCTAGATCGTTAGTTCCCGTGCTTGACACTTCCAGAAATTTGTCATATTTTGCCGGATGGAAATGGTCTTTGTTGTGTGTTTTAATGAATTTACTTTCCTTTTCGAACTAGATGGCTTGATGGTTAAGGATGCTATATTACTTGTTGAACCGAAATATTATTTAATACACTAAAATTGAACTTTTACCGTTTATTTTAATTGACTTTCCTATTTTCCCTCACTAAAATTTCTTTTCAACCATCGAAACCTGCATTTTGGAAACTAAAGACCTGTAGCGAGGGATTGTTGCATTCGTACCATTTTAGGCGAAGCAGAGGTGCCCCTTTTCCTTCGTGGTAAGTAGGTTGGCTTCACTTGGTACATGATTTGGTACCATTGATACAAAAGGTGGCAGAGGAGGTTGCCGTACCCATATGAATACTGCCATCAGAATTTATCACCGATTGATAATGCATTTACACCCCGCACAGGATGCGACCGCGAAATAGCTGTAAAAAATTCACAGAACCCCGATTTCATGCGCAATTTTACCAACAAATTAAATAAAATACATAATCTATTTGCAAGAGGTGATTTATTTGAAAGTAATCTGTTTACCAATAACTCTATCACTTACTATACTATTAGGGAGATGCTTTGTGAATACCTATAAAGATAATTTTAATGATGAAACAGTTGAAAAAGCCAAAGAAAAAGTTGAAAGTTACATACGTAATAACTATCAAAATGTTGAGACGGTTGAATTTGATGATGGTGATTTTTCAAGTCCCATGGGAGGATTATTGACAGTCAATGGTAAAGCGGGCTTTTCAATCGATATGGACGAAGAGACCTTTTGTGTCGGCAGTATAGGAGAAAGCGAGGGATTTCCAAAAGTCAAAGAAGAATGTAAAAAAAGTATGTGATTATTAATATTGAAATGTATGAATTATTTTAATGAAAATAAATGATTATGCCGCCTCTTCTATATACTCAAAAATAATAAAGTTGTTCGTTTTGGGGTCAGATCCGCATCGTATTAACGTCCGTCTTATATTCATCGACAATCGGTGTAGCTTTTGTAAACTGATTGTCTGGTAATTATCGTCTTCATCATTTCCGTCTTTCCACTGGAACATCTTTTTTCCCAATAGGATTGCCAAGCAATTGAAGCTTGAATTTCAGTTAAACTCCCCATGGTCAACACCTCAATTCAATTGTAAACTTAATTAAAGTATGTGATTAAATTGAAAAGGCTGTTTTTTTAAGTATTATTTCTTTTACACTATTGGGAGGATGTTTTGTGAATAAAGATGAGGCAGAATATGATGATAAAACAATAAAGAAGGCACAAGAAAAAGTTGAAAGTTACATTCGAAATAACTATGAAAATGTTGAGACAGTTGAAGTTGAACCGGTTCAATCCCATCCGATGGGCGGGATTGCGATATTAGGAACTGTTAACAATTCTGCCGGTTTCTTCGCGGATATTGATATTCATGAGCGGTTTGAGGGGTGAGTTATTAAGGGGTTTGATAGATTGAAGAAAAGATCCAAAGCAATTGCGGTTGGTGAGGATGTTATTGTGGATTCTTTTCTACAGAGGGTGGTGGGATGGTTGGTTTAGGCTCGAAAGGTAAGGAGTAGGGTCATATTTATTTGGAATACATTTGCAAACATTAAAACGCTAGCTCATGAGGTTATAGGAGTTCGCGTTTTTTTGTTGGTTTATTGATTGTTAGGAGGCAAAAAGCGTGAGGACAAAATAGGTATTATCAATAGTCGCGGGATAAAAGTACCATTAAGTGTTGAGTAAGATAGTAATGATGAATATGTAATAGTTGACGGATATCGTCGGTTTTTGACTAGTTATTAAAATTAAAAAAAGGTTGATTTTTGTAAATATCTGATTTATTATAGTCATGTAAACGTTTTTACAATTGTTATATTAACATTTAAGTTGATTGATTGATAATAATAATATAAACGTTTTTACATGTAAAAATATAGTAGGAGTAATGTTTATGTCCCATAAAGAGATAACAATTAAAGATGTAGCCGTAAAGGCTAATGTTTCTGTGGCAACGGTCTCCCGGGTGTTGAATGGACTTGATAGAGTTAGTGATACAACACGAAACAAGGTGCAAAAGATTATTGAAGAATTAGATTACGAACCAAATATTATGGCGGCATCAATTATAACGAAACAAACAAAAATGCTTGCGGTAGTGGTTCCTGAAATTCAAAATCCTTTCTATACTGCTGTGATAGAGGGTACGGTAGCGGTTGCTAAGAATGAGGGGTTCTCCACCTTCGTATTTTCCACAAATGGAAGTAAAGAAGAAGAAAAGAACTTTTTCGAGGGGTTTCTTAGAAGAAATGTTGATGGAATTATTTTAATTGGAACACATAACGAAAAGGAATTTTATCAAGGAATTAAAAAACCTGTAGTATTGGTTGACCGTTTTATTGAGGGTGTTGGGCTTAGTGGTGTTGTGATAGATAATTTTAGAGGGGCATATGAAGCAACAAATTATTTAATTGAAAATGGTCATTCCGAAATTGCTATTATAACGGGACCAAAGGATTTTAATGATGGTTTAGAACGCTGTTGGGGTTATCAGCAATCACAAAAAGATAATAATATTGAGTCTAAAAAAGAGTATCAAATGTTTGGAAATTGGTTTGAAGATAATGGGTATCAATCAACCAAAAAGCTTATGGAACTAAACGAACCACCAACTGCAATATTTGCCGCAAACAATTTGATTTGCCAAGGTACAATAAAGGCACTTCGAGATATGGATATAGTTATCGGCAAGGATATTTCCCTTGTTGGTTTTGATGAAAATAATCTAGCAGAATTTGTTCGGCCTAGGGTTTCAGTAGTCAAACGACCTACCCATGAAATGGGAGTACAAGCTACTCAGATGCTTATTCAACAAATTAAGGGAGAGTCACAGATTGATGTAAATCCGAGGAAAGTCACTTTGGGTGTAGAATTAATGAAATATGGATCAGTTAAAAGGTTGGCGGAAGGAAGGAGGAATTAAATGATTACAGTAGTTGGTAGTTTAAATGCTGATTATGTTGTTTCTGTTGATAGAAGACCTGAATTAGGTGAAACTATTAGCTCTAATTCTTTAGATATATTGTATGGAGGTAAAGGAGGAAATCAAGCAATATCAGCATCTAAAATTGGTGGAGAAGTTTCATTTATTGGTTCAGTTGGAAGCGATTTAAATGGAAAGGGCTATTTAAAAGAATTAAAGCAATTTGGTATAAATACAGAAAATGTTTCTGTAATTAATAATATACCGACGGGTGTATCACTGATAACGATTGAAGATAATGATAATTGTATAATTTACTCAGAAGGTGCAAATGGCAAATTAAGCGTAAAGGATATAGAGAGTTCAAAAAGGCTTATTGAAGAAAGCGATATTGTTGTTGTTCAATTTGAAATCAATCATAACGTTATAGAAAAAGTGCTAGAGATCGCTAACCAAAAAAATGTGCCAGTTATATTAAACCCTGCTCCATATAAGCCATTTCCAATTAAATGGTTAGATAAGATAACTTATATTACACCAAATGAGCAAGAGTTTAAAGCTATAACTAACTGTGATTCTTATAATAATAAATATATTGATAAATTTATCATTACATTAGGAAAAAACGGAGTAGCTTTTCACGAAAACAATGAAAGAAAATTAATAAAAGCACCAGAAGTAGAAGTAAGGGATACCACCGGGGCAGGTGATACGTTTAATGGTGTCTTAGCATATTATCTTTCAACAGGGAGTTCATTGCAGAATGCTTGTGAAAAAGCTGTATATGCAGCTAGTTTATCAACTACTAAACTGGGTACGCATTCAGGAATTCCTACTGAAGAGGAATTAAAGGCTTTTATTAAAAAAAGCAATAATGGTCTTTTAAATATAGAGGGATAGAATATACGAAACCTTTTGTATTTGGGTAATTTATTTAATGAATAAAGGGGAATTAAATATGAAAAATACGAAGAATAAAAAGTTTACATTCGCTGATAATTTTGCTTTATATCAATTACTGTTAATCCCTCTAGGGGTAGCTTTAAACTATGTAGCTGGACAATTAGCAGTATTGCTGAAGTTACCAGTATTTTTAGATACAATTGGTACTGCCTTCGTTTCTATCATCGCTGGTCCATGGATAGGTTTAATCACTGGTGTATTAAATAATGTTTTATTAGGTATTACGAATCCTATGACGTTTATGGGTATTCCCGTTCAGGCAGGTATAGCAATAACTATTGGGTTTTTATCCCAGAAAAAAATGTTGTTAAAAGTAGGGAAATTTGTCGTAGCAGCAATTATACTCACAATTGTCACTACAGCTTTATCATTACCAGGTCAAGTACTTGTATTAGGTGGAGTAACCGGTACAGGGATGGATATTGTTACGGGAATAATTGTAAAGGCGGGAATGCCTTTATGGTCGGCAGTCGCGGTTACACAGCTTGCTTCTAATATTTTTGATAAAACAATATCTTTAATAATCGGACTTTTAATGGCTCTTTCATTATCTCCAAGAGTGTTATCTAATTTTAGAAATGGATATATCTATATGGAGCATAAGAAAGAGAAAAAGGGATCAAAAAGAAAAAGATAAAAGTCATATTAAATAAATGGAAACAGGGGGGTTGAACAATGGGAGAAGTGGAAAAAGTGGAAGAAATGATAAAAATGGAAGAATATGCTCGAAAACATTATTATAACGAAAAACTATATCCTTCTACTAAATTACTGTTAGGAATAGTATTAAGTTTGGCTAGTTTTTTAATTCCATTAAACAGTGCCGGTTATATCATTATGTTTTTTTGTATTTTACTTTCCTTTATTACAGGAGTATTTAAAACGTATATAAGTCAATTTATTAAAGTGATACTTCCAATCATTATTATATTATTTATCTTCCAATTGATTATTGTTTCCGGGGAAGAAGTATTATTTTCAATGGGCTTTATCTCAATAACCAGGGAATCGGTCCACGCAGCTATAGCTTATTCTTCTAATATTGGAGCTATAGCTGCATCAATAACGCTATTTTTTCACATGACTAGTACAAATTTAATTATTAAAAGTTTAGAAAACACTAATTTACCAAAGAATGCAGTATTTGTTATTAGTTCTACGCTTCAATTTTTACCTCAGGCAAAAGAGCAATCAAATACTATTAAAGAGGCACAGCAATCAAGAGGAGTAGAAACAGAAGGGTCAATAGTTACTAAAATAAAATCGTTTGTTCCAATGATTATACCCTTAGCGTTATCTACCATTTCAAGTAATGAAGAAAGAGTGCTTACATTGGAAAGCAGAGGTTTCTCAAGCGATAAGAAAAGAACTGGATTATATAAAAGTAAGAAAACACAATTAGATAATTACTTTCAGATCTCTTTAATTGCTTGTTTAATTTTATTAATTATAGGGAGGGTGTTTATATGGAAATAGTTTCAATTGAAAATGCAAATTATAAATACCCAACTTCTGAAGATTATGTTTTAAAAAATCTTTCGCTATCATTAGAAGAAGGAAAAGTATATGCGTTTATAGGAGAGAACGGAGGTGGGAAAAGTACAATATGTAATCTTATAAAAGGTTTTATTCCTCATATTTACAAAGGTGAGTTAGAGGGCGAGATAAATATTTATGGGAAAAACCTGTATGAATCAAAATTAAGCGATTTTGTGCAACCAATAGGATATGTTTCCCAAAATCCTTTTTCTCAGATAACTGGAAGTACTGAAACAGTATTTGAAGAGATAGCCTTTGGTTTAGAAAACTTGGGTGTAGAGGAACAAGAAATTAAAAAGAAAATTATTGAAGTTATTAATTTATTTGGTATTCAAGATCTATTAACAAAAAATCCTTCGGCATTATCAGGAGGACAAAAACAGCGAGTAGCTATAGCATCGGTTTATGTTATGGATCCAGACTTGTTCATATTAGATGAACCAACATCTCAGTTAGACCCAGTAGGTACACTAGAAATTTTTAATACTGTATCTTTACTAAAATCAAAAGGGAAAACTGTTGTGATCGTTGAAAATAAAATTGAGCTAGTTGCAGAATATGCCGATGAGATCCTTCTAGTTAAGAATGGTTCCATTTTTGATAAAGGTTCACCCCATGAATTATTGTCAAAAAAGTCAACCGAGGAAAACGGAGCGTTTTTACCACAATATACGCATTTAAGTCTGGAATTAAAAAAAAGAGGATATCAAATTAATAAAATTCCAGTTTTAGAAAATGAAGCTATTGAAATGATTGAGAATATTAAAGGTGGATATTAATATGGTTCTTGTGAAAATTAATGACATCGATTTTAAATATAAAGGTAATGAAAAAAATGTTTTTACAGGCGTTAACATTGATATAGACAAAGGTGAATCAGTAGCAATTGTGGGTCAGAATGGTGCTGGAAAAACTACACTAGTTAAGATGTTAAATGGATTGTTAAGACCTACAAAAGGGGATGTTCTAATTGGAGAAATGAATACAAAAGAACATACAACTGCTGAGCTATCTAAAAAAGTAGGTTATGTATTTCAAAATCCAGATGATCAAATATTTCATGATAATGTCTATGATGAAATGGCATTTGGCCCCAAAAAAGCACAATCAGATGATGAAGAAATTGAAGATATAGTAACTGAAGTTGCAAAGATTTGCGAATTGGACGATTCATTTGAAGAAAATCCTTATGATTTACCATATTCCATACGAAAATTTGTAGCAACAGCTTCTATTTTAACGATGGACTCTGAAGTGGTTATTTTAGATGAGCCGACTGCGGGTCAAGATAAAAATGGTATGAGAATAATAAAAAATATCATTGAGTATTTATTGTCAAAAAACAAAACCGTTATCACAATAACGCATGATATGGAATTTACAGTTGATAATTTTAAAAGGGTAATAGTGATGTCACAAGGAAAGAAATTAGCAGATGATAACCCCGAAGAAATTTTTTGGAACATAGATTTACTTCGGAAAGCCCAATTACAACAGCCATATGTAAGTCGCGTCGCTCGGAAGGTTAAAATGCAAAGCAAACCCGTTAATGTTCAGCAATTTGTTGATTTTATTGAAGAGAATTATTAAGTTTTAAAATGATATAAAGGCCATTTTTTCTAAATACACAATATGTTTTAGGATGTATCTGTAAGTTCCAAGTTCTTCGTTATACATCTGAAGGCAATACATTTATTTAGGGTAGACTTAAAGCAATTCTTAGATGATAACAGCATTTCGGAGATATATAAAGAAGGGGTAATAGAATGGGATGCACAGGAATTAATTTAATGACAAAAAATAACGAAGTATTTTGGGGAAGAACACAAGACTTTGAAAAAAACTTTGATTATGCTGGCGTGAAGATTCCTAGAAACTGGAATTATGATTCAATGTACACATCATATAAAACAAAATATGCCGTTATGGGCATTGCTTGGGCGGAAAGTGATGTTAAAAAATTTCCAGTCCTTCTAGATGGAATAAACGAAAATGGTTTAGTAGGTGGGTCATTCTATTTCGATAATTTTTATATATACAAGCCAGCAGATGAAATCAAAAAAAATGGAAAAATCCCTTTAAGAGGAGAAGAGGTAGCTACTTGGATTTTAACTAATTATAAAGATGTTGATGATATCGTTGAAAATTTAAACAAAGATATTGCCGTTACTTCAGAACCAGGACCTATGACGGGAAGATCAATGCCACAACATTCAATATTTCAGGATGAGTCAGGAAAATGTATAGTAGTCGAGCCAACTAGGGAGGACGGTTTTGATATTTATGAAAATCCCACAGGCGTATTTACCAATGCTCCTGATTTCAAGTGGCATTTGTCTAATCTTAAAACACACTTAGAACGATCCTCATATAGAAAATATAAATATTCAATTGATGAACCAATTGAAGGATTTAAAGAGGATGAATTCACAACCGGTTTAATGGGAATATCAAGTGACTTTAAACCTGAATCAAGGTTCTTAAGGGCTGCTTATAACAAGTTACTTTCTGTAGAAGTAGATAAGGAAAATGCATTAATACAATTAATACATCTACTTGCAACAGTTGATAACCCAATAGGGTCATTGAGAATTTACGATGATGGCAAAGTAATTATGCCATGGACCCAGTTTGCTTTGTATCACGACGTTTCGGAAAAGACATTATATATTCATTTTTATGAGAATAGAACGCTACAAAAATTAAAGTTTGATAATAATGATTATGACAAAGAAGATATCGAGTATTTTACATTTCATAAAGATGAAGTAATAGTTGATATGATAAAAGATAATAATTAATGAGGCGCAATACACTGTTATCAAATGTGCTTAACAGTTGATTTTATAAAATAATAAAAGAAAGTAGGAATAATAATGAAAAAAATTTTATTAGCAGGAGAAAGTTGGACAATACATTCAATACATCAAAAAGGAATGGATACTTTTACAACTACGACATACGAGGAAGGGACATATTGGTTTAGCAAAGCTTTGGAGGAAACTGGTTATAAATTAACACATATACCTAACCATAGAGTACAATATGATTTTCCTGAGAGTTTAACTGAAATTAATCAATATGATGTTGTCATTTTATCAGATATCGGATCTAATACGTTCTTGTTACCAGATAAAACATTTGTAGATGGCGCTAAAACTCCTAACAAGCTTGAATTGATTAAGGAATATGTCATAAATGGTGGTAGCTTTATTATGTTTGGTGGCTATATGGCCTTTTCAGGAATTAATGGTGCTAGTCGATATGGCTTCACCCCGATCGCTGATATTTTACCTGTGGAATGTTTGACAGTTGATGATCGAGTTGAAACACCTGAAGGGTCTTTGCCAGAAATTAAAGATCATTCAATCTTCAATGATATTCCCAAAGAATGGCCTCATTTCTTAGGGTATAATAAAACTATTAGTTTAGAAGACTCAAAAACACTTGCGACGATCAATGGTGATCCTTTTATTGCAACGAAAGAAGTTGGGAAAGGAAAATCACTTGTGTTTACTTCAGATATGGCTCCACATTGGGGTAGTGAGGAATTTGTTAATTGGAAGTATTATCCTAAATTATGGGATAACATAATTAAGAATTTGACTAATTAATTTAAATATAGATTTATCAGCCAATTCATACGAAGGTAGCTCTATGCTGGGTAAACTCGGTTAATAAAAACAGATATGGCTCAGTACTAACCTTTTATGGATTGTTAAATGGCGAATGCTTATACTCTGATTGCTGATGAGTTTCATTTATTAATGAAGTCGAACATCAAGTATATCTTGTTGTTGTTATATTAAAGTTGATGGAATAATCATTTAGATGATGTGTTTATTGAATAATATAATTCAAATAATAATAAAAAGGGGGCGAATGATGGAAAAGTTACAGAAGCATGTTGTTATTACTGGCGCAGGTAGTGGGTTAGGTGCTACGTTGGCAAAAAAGTATAATGATGAAGACTTTTATGTCACATTGACAGGGCGTACCCGAGAAAAATTGGAACGCACTGCAGATACCTTTAAGAACTCAAGTTATTCAATTTATGCAATGGACGTTTCTTCATATAGTGATGTAGCAAAAACGTTTGAGAAAATCACTTCTGAAGTACAACCGATTGATATTTTAATAAACAATGCAGGTTTAGGTTTCTTTGATTTAGCGGAAAATCTAGAAGTAGAACAGATTGATCGAATGATTGATGTGAATTTAAAAGGAACGATTTATTGTTCTCAACAAGTGATTGGTACGATGAAAGAACGCGACTCGGGTTCAATTATTAATATTACTTCGACTGCAGGTGTGCAAGGAAAAGTTAATGAATCAGCTTATTGTGCAAGCAAATTTGGTGTACGAGGGTTTACAGAAAGTATTATTAAGGAATTGAGCGAGACCGATATTCATGTCCATGCTATTTATATGAGTGGAATGGATACGCCGTTTTGGGACGGTGTATTTGAAAAAGATGAGAAAAGCAGCATGATGCAGCCCTGTGATGTTGCTGAAATAATTTTTGTAAATACCTCATTACGCAAAAATCTCAATGTACCAGAAGTAATTATTGAGAATCACTAAAATAGTTTAGTTCTTAAAATAATAAAAACTGCAGTAAATTCACTTCAAAATGAGTTTACTGCGGTTTTGATGCTTACGCTTTGGTATTTCCATACCGCACTTGGCCAATTGGATTTTATATGGTGCAGAGACCTGGCTCTGTCCGGTTTTCGATGAAATGCATGAGCAACTCCTGACAAGGGATATTTTGCATGCGGATGAAACAATGCTGCAGGTGCTTTCTGAACCGGAGCGGCCTGCGACATCAACTTCCTATATATGGCTTTATCGTACTGGGAAAGAAGATACGCCTAATGTCCTATACGATTATCGGCAAACCCGTGCTGGCAAACACCCTGCCCGTTTCCTAGAGGATTTCCAGGGTTATCTGCATGTGGATGGATATGCTGGTTATCATATAGTTTCAGATGTAACGCTTGTTGGTTGTTGGGCGCATGCGCGCCGCAAATATACAGATGCCTTAAAGGCCCTTCCAGATTCGGCGAGTACTTCTACAGTCAAAGCGAAAGAAGGTCTGGCATTTTGTAATCAACTTTTCGCAATCGAGCGCGAACTCAAGGACGTCAGTCCCGAAGAAGGATCTAAAGCGCAGCCAGCCGGTGCTAGGGGGCTTTTTCAGCATGGCTTCGTGAACAAACTCCACGTGTACTGCCGAAAAGCGCGCTTGGGCAGGCAATTAAATATTGTCGTAACCAATGGGAAAAACTAGAGGCATTCTTACTAGATGGCCATCTAGAGATAGACAACAATCGCGGCGAAAGGTCAATCAAACCTTTCGTTATAGGAAGAAAAAACTGGCTTTTCAGCAACACACAAAAGGGAGCCGAATCCAGTGCGATCATCTATAGTGTTGTGGAGACAGCCAAGGAAAATGGATTAAATCCATTTCACTATCTCAGCTACTTGTTTGGGGAACTTCCCAATATAGATACAACAGATAAAACGAAACTCGCTCAACTCCTTCCATGGTCAGAGACAATCCCGGAAGAATGCCGCGTTCCAATTAAATCTAAATAAAGCATACATCAAATCCCGCCTGCATTAGTAGGTGGGATTTATTTGATGCTTACGTTACTACGGATGGTTGCGTCCATACCACCATGCGCGAAGCAAATGATAGAGGATATGAATGTCTGCTTGTTGATTACAGCCATTGGAATTTACCACCCTTGCCATCTTTCTTACCACCGTTTGCCAAGTTATTTACCACTCGTTGCCAATGTATTTCCAATGATTGAAAATCCCTACTGGCCAATGTTAGGCCGAGTAATTTTTTGGCTTATTAGTCGAATATCACCATTGAATATGGCTCACTCATATGTGGGTTTTAGAGGGGGGTGTCGCTTCGTAATGAGCGTTTGTTTGCGATACACCAAATGCAGTTGCCAAAAATGATTTGCCAAGTTATTTTCTTTTGCTTCCGTTTTGCGTTTTAGTTTTTGCTCGGCATCGTTCTTTTTATTGTTCTTTAAAATCATTTGAAGACCCTTGACTGTCGGTCTGTTCGTCATCGTTGTTACCATTTTACACGCACGCTCTATTTCGTATTTCGTATAACGACGCTCTAATTTTTTACGAAAACACAGATTGTAATCCTTGTTTTTCTGCTTGAGTCTTGTTTAGGATGTAATGAACAATATCTAAGGTAAATGGACCAATGCTTTCAGCCCATTCAGCCGCCTCCGATGTCTGATCTACAAAAGTTTTATGATTATCAGGCATATGATCACGTATTGTAGCTAATTGACCGAATTTCCCATATAATCGCTTGTGAGAGGTAATTCGCATATGGTTAAAAAAGACTTCAATGAGATCATCCGAGAGTTTTATTTCCACTTCTCTATTGATATACTCGTATGGAACAGAATAAAACATGCTCTCAACAGAGACATGGTAATCAGGTCGCACCTTCGCTGTTTTCCATTGAGACATTTTATAAGGTGCGTTTGGAAGAGGGGAAAGCGCAAATTTCTCCTCTTCTTCAAATGCTAACAGGCGACATCCCTGTTTGCGAGTAAAAGGGCGCTGATTAAACTCATCCAATTTCGCCTGAACCTCTTTATTTAATTCATCGATGCTGAAACATTGTGTATTTCTTAATACTGCAATGATCCATGTTGAAATAACACCAACAGAGCCTTCAACATTCGCCTTATCCTTTGGCATACGCACCCGGGCAGGCATAACTATAGTGTTATAGTAATCTGCCATTTCTTTGTAAGTAGGATTTAATACTAAATCACGCGCTGTATGTTTTGTTACACTCGTCTTCAGATTATCCGGTACTATAATCTGCGTGGAACCGCCGAAATATTCGTACGCATGATTATGGGCTGTTATCCAAGAACTTAAATCCATGGATAATGTTGCTTCAGCGTACGACAATTGACTGCATGGTAAAGTTGCGACAAAGATATAGGCTTTTAATTTCTCTCCAGTATCTCTATCAATAATGAAGGCTGTTGAACCGGCCCAATCAACTTCCATGATTCACCAGGCTTTCTCCGAATGCGTAATGTAGCTTTATATTTATCCGCATACTTACTATAGTGCCGAACAAAGCTACGATAGGAATATGGAATTTTACGATTCGCGGGGCATTCCATTTCATATTCATGATGAAGCAGCGATAGAGTCACATTGGGCTTGGCCAGTTCTTTATGAATATATTCAAAATCTAATGGCTTTCACCCCGACGCCTCCAACGTTGTCCCTGGATAAAGTAATTCTTCCAACCATTTATCCGACATTTCATCTTCTAATGGACAAACCACCCTTTTTCTTTTTGCCAGCTCAATAACTGTTTATGGCAAACTAATAATGTAAGGATTGGCATTTAATTTATGTAGTGCCCTCCGGGCCCTACATAAATTAAATGAAAATTAAAAAACCACTTGCCAACCTCTCCAAATAACTTTAAACTCCTCGTTGGACCAACAACGTTCGACAGGAGGATATTAGGAGATGTTAGCAGTGGCACAAGTTGATTATATCAGACATGAGGTTAACCAAAAAGGAGAAACATATGCCAGTGTAGGTAAAAGAATGGGGGTGGATCCACGTACGGTTAATAAATACGCTAATCAGGAGGAATTCAAGAAAAAAGAAAAGCAAAAGCGTAAATCACCCGTTATGGATCCAGTTAAACCGATTTTAGATAAATGGATTAAG
>NZ_JBCLVH010000020.1:0-74568 GCF_039548255.1 Lentibacillus songyuanensis | reverse complement strand
ACATTTTATGATAGAGTGCCTTTTCTTTTTTGGCTAGAATATCGCTCAAATACCCTCGAGAAATATTTTACACTTACGCGGTTTTGCATAGAGATTTGTCATTCCATGGTGGTTATGATAACGTTACGTTGTAAAATAGGTATACATAGCAAATTTCAAAGGAGGTATTTTAATGAGTGTCCATATTAATGCACAACAAGATGAAATTGCTGACAAAATTCTATTACCTGGCGACCCGCTACGAGCTAAATTTATTGCGGAAACATTTTTAGAGGATGTTTCCCAGTATAATAAGGTGCGTGGGATGTATGGATTTACTGGAACATATAAAGGGGAAAAAGTGTCTGTCCAAGGCACAGGAATGGGTGTCCCATCCATTTCCATTTATGTCAATGAGCTTATCCAAAGTTATGATGTTCAAAAACTTATCCGTGTTGGTACATGTGGTGCAATTCAAAAAGATGTGCACGTGCGCGATGTTATCCTTGCACAGGGATCAACAACAGACTCACAAATAAATCGCATGGTATTTAAGGGAATTGATTATGCCCCACTTGCTGATTTTGCATTATTAAAAAATGCTTATGATGCGAGTACGGAAAAAGGGATCGAGCCAAAAGTAGGCAACGTTTTTACTAGTGATACCTTTTACCGGGATAATGCTCAGGAGGTAAATGAATTACTCGCCGCATACAAGGTATTAGCCATTGAAATGGAAACCACTGCATTATATACATTAGCAGCTAAATTCAACCGGCAGGCACTATCCATTTTAACTGTGTCCGATCATATTTTAACCGGTGAGGAAACGACAGCAGAAGAGCGGCAAACAACATTTCACGAGATGATGGAAATTGCCTTGGATGCTGTTATTAAATAAGGCGTAATGATTTAACCGTTCTAGCTACTAATGCTTGAACGGTTTTTTGGTATTGGTAAACCTAAAAAAAAATAAGTTGACAATATGTTTGTATTCTCTTACTATTAAAAAAAGAGAGGAGCATACATATGAAACGATTACGTCCGATTGATCTAACATTTGCTGCTGTATTTGTCTGTTTAATGGCTATTGGGGCAAATATTACGGTTTGGTTCCCATGGCTTGCGATTCCAATTGGTGGTGCATCGGTACCATTATCCTTGCAAAACTTCTTTGCCGTGTTAGCAGGACTAATGCTTGGTAAACGGCTTGGTGCAATTTCCATGATCACCTATATGTTTGTAGGCATTTGTGGTGTACCGGTATTTGCGGGCATGAAGGCTGGTCCCTTTGCATTGATTAACCCGACCGGTGGATTTATTTTTTCATTTATTTTCGTTGCCTTTTTTGTTGGCTTACTCTCCGAACGGGTTAATCGCCCATCCATCCCATGGTATACATTCGCTGCGGGTGTCGGCTTAGTATTTAATTATGGAATAGGTGTCACATATATGTATGTAGCGATGAGTACGTGGTTGCATCTGGATATTACCTATATCGTTGCCTGGACAGGCATGATACCGTTTCTATTGAAAGATGCCGCATTCGCAGTTCTTGCAGCAGTCTTTATGGTAAATGTAGCCAAACGGGTTCCCACGAAATGGATCAATATAAAGGCGCATTAAATAATCTGCACGTATGAGAAATTTCCCGTATTTGTTTGATCTTTAATCGAAGAACAGGGACATCAACCGCATTCACGGAAACATCGACCTGGGAGCGTGAACATCAACCGCATTCACGAAAACATCGACCTGGGAGCGTGGACATCAACCGCATTCACGGAAACATCGACCTGGGAGCGTGAACATCAACCGCATTCACGAAAACATCGACCTGGGAGCGTGGACATCGACCGCATTCACGAAAACATCGACTTGGGAGCCTGAGCATCAACCGCATTCACGAAAACATCGACCTGGGAGCGTGGACATCGACCGCATTCACGAAAACATCGACTTGGGAGCCTGAGCATCAACCGCATTCACGAAAACATCGACTTGGGAGCGTGAACATCAACCGCATTCACGAAAACATCGACCTGGGAGCGCGAGCATCAACCGTATTCGTGGAAACATCGACCCTGGAGCGTGAGCATCAACCGCATTCACGAAAACATCGACCTGGGAGCGTGGACATCAACCGCATTCACGAAAACATCGACCTGGGAGCGTGGACATCAATCGCATTCACGAAAACATCGACCTGGGAGCGTGAACATCAACCGCATTCACGGAAACATCGACTTGGGAGCGTGAGCATCATCCAAAAGCAAAAAGCACTAAAAAACAACAGGTGCCCAGTAACGGGTTACCTGTTGTTTTTCATTAACCTTAATTAATTTGTTCACGAAAGACCTGTAATGCTTCATCCTCATTCCATTCTTTGAATTGCTCTTCACTCAATGTGCCGTCGCCCATTTTAACGATATACACTTCTACTTCTTTTTTACCCCACTTATTATAAACATCGTCTACAGTCGGGTAATATAAATCAATCTCATGACCATTAATCGCAGCGCCCTTATCGGCCACCACACCATATCCATAATCCGGAATATACATGATTGTGCCTACTGGATAAACATTTAAATCGGCAGCAATGGTAGAATACAAGTCTCGTTGTACTTTCACACCTGAATAAGTGATTCCATATCCCGGGTGATCCGGAGATTTGCCCGTGGATTCCATCCCTGCTGTATACCCTGTGGCAAGAACTGTGGCCGTTGGATATTGTTCCATATTCATTACTTCTTCTATCGTTTTAGGTCCTTCGATTTCTTCACTGGAAATATACCGTTTGGACTCGTTTTCGTGATTTAATGATTTCTCTTGAAGGGTAACCTGGTTCTGTCCAAGTTCGCCATTGGACATGCTTCCAGACGCTGGTTCCTGTTGTACTACCCAGGCTTTCACGTCTGTCAGGGTAACATTCGAAATACTGGTAAGTGTCGTATAAAACGCGCCTAAAAACAATAGAAACATTCCAGTTCTTCGCAAAAACTTCATTTTTTTCATGATAACACCTCACTGGATGCTATCATTTCCAATCTAGTAACTTTTTATTCATAAAATAAAACTAACATCAGTGGAATGCCTTTCCTCTCACTGATGTTAGTTGAACAGAATCGTACCTTTATGGGAGTTGACTCCCACCTTTTTCTATTTTTGTTTTCACCTTAAATCTTGCTCTCCGTTAAGAGTGAGATAAGGTTTAGAACATTTGATACCCACTTTTACGAAGAAATTTAATCACAAAACCGGAAACAATGGTCCCGATAAACCCTGAGGCAAGTATCGTAATATCAACTGGTGTTAAATGGATTAATCGTGTAAATGCAATTTGAAACGATTCACCCGGATGTTTAAAATATTCCGTTGTAGCAATACCATCCACGATGATTAACACAATAAATGGGTATATAAACGACATTAACCATGTGCGCCTTAGTAGCATATTTAATATAAATGCAATCCCGAAGAAAATAACAAAAAACAATATAATTGATACGACAAATTGAATCAAAGCAATTGTCCCCCTACTTCATTAACTAAACATATACGTTTCATTTTAAACGAAAAAATACAAAAAGCAAAGGCAATCCTTCACCTTTCGCGGAATTGTCAAATTTGAAGACGAGGGGGGCATTTTCCGTTACAACCATTAATAAAAAATATTAAATTTGCCTTTTCTCATTAAAAGACCAACTCCACCTAATTTCAGCAAATAACGATTATCGATCATTTTCTTCATGACAGTAGCCTTAAATCCGAACAACTTACGATTATTCAGCACAATACCAATCGCATCATTCGCTCCAAGTGATGCCACCGTACCAAGAATTTTTGCTTTAAAATGTTCTAATTGTTTCTCCCCCTGGATCAGCGCCTTGATATTTCGGGCAACTGTTTGCGATTCCTGGATCGCAATTTGTGCGGTTGGCGGAAATGGCCGGCCTGTTACGGGATTCGTCACAAGTGCACAATCGCCAAGGACAAAGACATCGTCAAAACCTGGTACCCGCATATCTTTTTCTACTTCAATTTTTCCGCAGTTCGTAACAAATCCAGATGTTTCCATAATGGCATTTGCACGGACGCCAGCAGCCCAAATCACCGAATAAGTTGGAATGCTTTTTTCTTTCCCACCTTTTTCATAAACAATATAAGTCGGATGACATTCCTTAACTATTGCTCCCGTGATAAATTCTACCCCACGTGCCTCTAAAGAATTCCTAGCATATTCAACAAGTTGGGAATCAAACCCGGGCAAAACGGTTGGTGCTCCTTCGATCGTAATAATCCTTACTAGATTTTTGTTAATGTCGTATTCCTTACACAACTCAGGAATACGATTGGCCAGTTCGCCAACGAATTCAATACCGGTAAAACCGCCACCACCAATGACAATGTTTAATCGTGCTTGATCTTTATTCGGATCATTATGATACATGGCAAAGTTATATTCAATGTGCTCTCGGACTAACCGGGCACTATTTATATTGCCAATCGTGAAGGCATTTTCTTTCAACCCCGGAATACCAAATGTTGCTGCTTCAAATCCAAGGGCAACCACCAATATATCATATACAACTTCTCCGTTTTTCAATTTTACTTTTTTCTCATCTGATTTAATTGCGACAACCGTATCCATAACAAACGTTACCTTGTTAAAATCGACCACTTCCTTAATCGAGATCCGTGTTCGATCATGATGCAAGGTACCTGCTGCGTTTTCATGCAGCCAGGTCGTTTGGTAATGGTAATTATTATTATTAACAAGCGTTATATTTGCTTCATTTGTTCCCAATATTTTTTGCAGTTTAACCGTTGTCATCATACCACCATACCCGGCACCAATGATTACAACATTTGGTTTCTCCATGCGTACTCCCCTTTTTGTTCTCTGTTCTATCTATTATTCTGTTACATATTTCACGTAAACGCATATCTAAACACCTGTCTAAAAGCGACCAGCGTAACATTTGAAATAATTATGTAACAAAAACGTAATATAGTCCACACCATATCTTAAACTTTTTGCTCCAATTTTTCAACCCTCTTTTTTGCTTAAAATCCATGAACCTCTGTCACAATACGGTAAATTTAGTCATTTGGTCATAAATCATGACCAAATGACTACACGAACCAACACAGCATATTTCTTTATGATAAAATCAAATTGTCGTAGTATAGAAGAAGATAGAATGGAGGAGCTAATTCATGTCTGAACAAATATATGATGTAACGATTATCGGTGCAGGCCCCACTGGCTTGTTCACTGCGTTTTATGGTGGAATGCGGGATGCAAGTGTAAAAATTATTGAGAGTCTTCCCCATACCGGAGGGCAACTGACCGCATTATATCCCGAGAAGGATATCTATGATGTTGCAGGGTTCCCCAAAATACGTGCACAGGAACTCGTCGATAATTTGGAGGAACAAGCAAACTTGTTTGACCCGACGATTGTATTGGGACAAGCCGTTGAGAAAGTCGAACGGCTGGAAGATCAAACACTAAAATTGATAACAGATAAAGAGGTACACTTTACCAAAACGATGATTATTACTGCCGGAAACGGTGCATTCCAACCACGCCGCTTGAATGTTGGCGACTATGAGAAATTTGAAGGGATTAATTTGCACTACCATGTAAAAGACATGAACCATTACAAAGATCAGCACGTCATGCTGTTAGGTGGTGGAGACTCGGCAGTTGACTGGGCATTGATGCTTGAACCAATTGCTGAAAAAGTTACCTTGGTCCATCGTCGCGATAAATTCAGAGCACATGAATATAGTGTTGAAAAATTAATGAATTCAAGTGTGGACATCCTGACCCCATTTGCACCAAGTGATATTAGTGGCAGTGATAGAATTGAACAGGTATTACTGCAGGAAGTAAAAGGTGAACGTGCACTGGAGATTCCGGTTGATTCCGTATTATGTAATTACGGGTTTGTGTCTACACTGGGGCCAATAAAAGATTGGGGCCTGGAAATTGAAAAAAATAGCGTCGTTGTGAACACCAAAATGGAAACAAATATTCCAGGAATTTATGCAGCGGGGGATATTTGTACATACCCGGGGAAAATCAATTTAATTGCAACTGGCTTTGGTGAAGGGCCAACTGCGATCAACAATGCCAAGCAATATATTGATCCAAAAGCAAGGATCCAGCCAAAACATTCGACAAGCATGTTTTAATAAGCACCCTTTGGCTGCGAGGTGTTGTTTACCAGCTGCGGGCACTGAACATGTCATTTCAGTTAATAGCTGAATTTTCTTATGTTTTTAAGGATCGTCTTCTATCACCTATAAGCATTAACGTGATGGAACACGATCCTTTTCAAAGCTATGGAAACTTTAAATTTCAGTAAATCCAGAAAAGAGAGCGGAGTTTCGAGGGTTTGATGATTAACATAGACAAAAAAATTTATTGGCTCAAAACAACGTTGTAAAACCCATGGTCATTCCTGTAAGTTATTCTTTAAATATCTTGTTTGGTGTAATACTCGAACAACTTCAATGTATTCATCATGTATCCTATAAATTATCCTATAGTTCTTCATCATTTTTTCTCTAATCAACTCAGAATTATATTTTGGTACAATCCTTCCTGAATATGGAAGTGGATAGTATCAACCATACTTACAATTTCGCGGGCAACTATTTTTGTATACCTTTCTGAGTCCTTTGCAATATATAAACAAATATTTTCCAAATCATTAGCTGCTAATAATTACCATCTCAACCCAACTACTTACTCATACACCCCTTTACTTGATGATGGGTAAGATATTTTCCTTCATCAAGTTGCTTTAATCCAGCGTCTATTTTAGATTGAATATATATTTCCTCCATATTATCTTCATAAGTTACACCATTAGGAAGTTCTTCTATTGCTTTTATAACATTTATCTTTTACACTCATTTTTTTCACCTCAATCATTTACCAATTCTTGTTGATCATTATAACGGAACTCCTGCTGTTCGCCAGCATGTTTTTATTGCAATATAAGCGCGAAAATAAAGCCAGAGCACTCATCCAAGAGCGCTCTGGCTGATTCTTAGCATTTTTCCGGGCTGCCTTCACGGTTCTTTGCTTTAAATGATGAACCACAGCCACACGATACAATGGCGTTCGGATTATCGATGCTGAATCCCCCGCCCATCATGTTCTGTTTAAAGTCAATTGTTGTTCCCTCAATAATGGGAATATCCTGTTTAAATATGACAACAGGAATCCCGTTAATATCATCTACCATATCCAATTCTTCGTTCACATCATGATCAAATCCCAGTGAATAGGATAAACCACTGCAGCCCCCACCTTTGATACCAAACCTAAGGCGAACATTTTCGTCTTCGTCTTTCATCATATCTTTGACCTGTTCCACAGCATTATCTGTTAACTCAATAACCATTTTTTGTCCTCCTTTGTTTTTAGATGGTTCAACTATCATGTGTTAGTACAAGTATACAAACAGTTTCAACATGATTCAAACTTTTTATCTCCGCTTCAAATCATGTTTATCCAATGCCTGATAGATCGTTTTCAACCTGGGAATTCCTTCCGCTACAAGCTCATCGTTTACGAATACGATCGGATAAAACATATCTTCTTCGATGACCCGCTGCGAAAACTGCTGATGTTTCGCTACTTCAGGTGGAGCATCAATATCAATATATTCATACCCGATAGCTTCTGTCATATATTTCCTTCCAATTGCAGCTTGCAGCCATTCATACGTATCCTTTGAACCTGGAGCACCGACACAGCTGGCACAAATTTGCTGGGCACCATAAACAGTAATCCTTACTTTTTTCATCCCCATTATCAAAACCTCCACCATCATCATTACTTTTATTTTACAAAACCCATGAAGAAAGGTAAAATGAAGCTAACTGAATGATACCAATTGAAAAGATTTCTCAATAGATTTTTTTTGCTTTTCGACTTATAATAGAGAATAAGGAAAGGAGAAGATGGATAATGCAAGAACAAGTGCGTGAAGTATTAGAAAAACTGCGTCCATTTTTACTGCGAGATGGTGGAGATGTGGAATTAGTTGATGTTGATGAAAATGGCATTGTACTTCTTCGTCTAATGGGAGCATGTGGTAACTGTCCAAGCTCAACCATCACGTTAAAAGCTGGAATTGAACGTGCATTAATGGCAGAAGTTCCAGGCGTAACGGAGATTGAACAAGTATTCTAGACGACAAATAAAACAGTGTCCAGGTAGCTATACATTCCATCATATATATAGGCAGACAACCTTTTACAGGTGTCTGCCTTTTTATCCCGCCTTAACGGGTAGTAAGACCCCACTTTAAAATTTTGAGGGGCAACCAAAAAAGATAAGTGGGGTCAACTGGAGAACAAAGGTCCGATCCTGTTCTCAGCCTTTATTCTCCAGTTTCAGTAGGGGAAGAAGGGGCAGGATAAAACCGTCACGTCTTATGCGTCGGAAACCTCCGTTGAATGAAGTTTCACTTTATCCTACTTTACCGGTGTGATCGGTTCCTCTCCCGTTAAAACATGCGCTATATTTGTTAAACACAACTGCGCCATTTCCATTCTTGTTGCCATACTAGCTGATCCGATATGTGGTAGACAAACGATATTCTTCAATTGCAATAGTGGGTGGCTGTTACGAATGGGCTCCTGCTCAAAAACATCCAATCCAGCAGCATGAATCTCCTGCGTCTGTAATGCGTCATATAATGCCTGTTCATCCACCACCCCGCCACGCGAGACATTAATAAATATCGCTTCTTTTTTCATTGTTTGAAAGGCATGGTGATTAAACAACTTGTTTGTTTCCTTTGACAACGGTACAACTGATACGACAAAATCCGCTTCCCTCAGCAGTGTTTCAAAATCAGTATATGTCGCCTGCAACGTACTTTCAGCTTGCGGATGACGTGATCGATTATGGTACAAGATCTTCATATCAAATCCCTTCGCTCGTTTGGCAATCGCAGTACCAATCCTTCCCATCCCAACAATCCCCAGCGTCTTGTGATGAACATCCGTACCGGCCAATAAAAACGGAGACCAATGCTGCCAGAGATCGGTCTTTATATACGTATTTGCCTCTAGCATTCGTCTGGCGGTTGCCATTAACAAAGCAAACGCTAAATCGGCAGTTGTTTCTGTCAGGACATCTGGTGTATTAGTCACTGTTATACCTATTTGTTTCGCCGTCTCTATGTCAATATTATCATAACCAACCGCCATGTTGGCAACTACTTGTAAATGAGTAGCCTTTTCCAACAGCTCCTTATCCACTTGTTCTGTAAGCAGGCAAAACAACCCATTAGCCGTTTTTACCTCTTCCAATAACACTTCCCGCGGTACCGGCTCCTCCTCTTTTTCCCACATACGAATATCAAACAATTCCTTATAGGGCTCTAATATTTTATCCGGGAGTTTCCTCGTAATATAAATCCGTTGTTTCGTCATCTATTCATCACCCCTGTATCATTCTTACACCCAGTGTAACACAGGTATCTGCAAGCCTTGCTGATCGATATCTAAATTTGCAAAGAAATCTCCTAACCGTTGTTCATATCGCTGTTGTTTTGCAAGTAAATACACAAGCTCCTGATATAACTGATCATATGTCGCCCGCTGAAACAATCCACGCTCTAGTACATCGAACAGGTGGATAGGAAAAATTAATCTGGCATACACTAACCTCCAGCTGAAAATGGATAATGGACGAATCGATTGATAATCTTGCAGAAACTGATTTATGTCTGCATTTTTTTCCTCCTCCTGCAAAAAATACGTACGAATATACTCAGCTAGATCGCGTGCCGGATGATCGTATACCAGACTGTCCGTCCACAACACGGAATTTGCCACACTGTCCTGATAGCGTTTAAACGAAATCGTACCCTGATCGACCTGATCAAAGCGATTTTCCTGCTCTGTTTCTTGCACATATTGAATAGCATTTTCACTTATTCCGATAATATAAGGAAACATATCCTTCACAAGCCGGTAATAAGCACAAGGATTTTCTTTGGCTTCATTGGTTAGATGATTTTCATACAGGGTTAACTTATCAATCCACAGCTTCCTCCATTGTCCATAGCTGGATGTTTCCTTGGGTTCATATTGATACATTGCACCGAGTTGATGGAACTCAGCCAGCTGTCTGCCTGGTGAAGAAGAAATCTGCTTCCTTTGTTCGTTTACCTGTAAGACCAGATAATGTTTCCCTTGATGCTCGATAAACCAATCACCGTGTTTTGTCCGAACTGGTATTGCCAGATTAGGATAATTGTTTTCCGCTAAGTAATAGGCTAATGCCGCTTGCTCCATATGAATTGCTTCCTTGTCGGCTGCGGAAATGATAAAATAGATATTGTCTCCGCTTTTATTTCCATGTCGATTGTCCAGTACAGCAATATCTTCCGTTTGCACATCATAATATGCTGCAAGTAAGTCCTGCAAAAGACTCCCTCCCTGAATTGCTTAGTTATCCTGCCTAATCAGCAATATACCCCACAATGTTGAGGGCGAAATGTAAGTCACTTTATTAAGTATATGTTACGAAAAGAGAGATCTTAACTAAAATTAAAAATGAAAGGGGATCCATCCAATTGGATAAAAATACAAAACAAAGTGAATTAGAATTAAAAGCAAGAGAATGGTTAACCGAACGAGGTGTAACCATCGATGATATTGCCGAACTCGTGTATTACTTACAGGCGAAATACCATGACGATTTAAGCATCGAGGATTGCAAATTTAATGTTGACCGCGTGTTAACGAAACGTGAAGTGCAAAATGCCATTTTAACCGGTATTCAGCTGGATAAACTTGCGGAAGCCAACCAATTGGACCATCCCTTGCAGCAAACGATTGAAACGGATGAAAGTCTATATGGTGTTGACGAAATCATCGCCTTATCGATTGTTAATGTTTATGGTTCCATTGGTTTCACAAACTACGGCTATATTGACAAACAAAAACCAGGCATCCTGCAGCGATTAAATGATAAATCAACCGGGGAATGCCACACCTTTCTCGATGATATTGTTGGTGCTATTGCAGCTGCAGCATCAAGCCGACTGGCCCATGGTACAGCCGATACGAAACAACTGGATGATTGACCGAAAAAGCTTATAAAAAATGTGGGGGAGCAAAGGAATCTTTCCCTTTCTCCCCCACTGAGACAGGATAAAAAAAGGGATGCGAATTTACATGTGAATTGGCATCCCTAATTAGTATATTATTTATATTTTTCCCCAAACGGAACCTGTTACTAAGAAAACTGCATCCCCTTTAAATGTGCTCAATCCATTCCGCCAGATTCTGTACATGATAAGTTGGCTGTGGATCTAATGTTGGCAGATCAGTATACGGCGTCACCCCAGTAAATACCATCAAGGTGTCCATTTCCGCATGAATCCCTGCCAGGATGTCGGTATAGTAATTATCCCCGACCATTAACGTTTCCTGGCTTGTCACCCCTAAGGCCTTCAATGCCTCAGTTGTAATAATTTTTTCCGGCTTGCCAATAAAAGTCGGCTTCTTACCAGTACTAACCGTAATAACGGAGGTGAGTGCCCCATTTCCCGGAACAAGCCCCCGCTCTGTCGGAATCGCGATATCACTATTTGTAGAAAGAAACGATGCACCATCACGAACAGCCAAAGTAGCGGTTGCCAGTTTTTCATAGCTAATCGCCCGATCAATCCCGACAACCACAAAATCTGCATTTACATCGGTTACCTGCAAATCTTGTTTATGGAGCGCATCGATCAATCCTTCTTCCCCAATTACAAAACAACGTGCTCTTTGTTTTTGCTGTGCGATATAGCTTGCTGTTGCCATACTGGATGTAAAAACATGATTCGGGGTTGACCTGATCCCCATCTTGGTCAGTTTTTCAGAAACTTGCTCCTGTGTTTTCGCCGAGTTATTCGTTAAAAATAAATATGGAATATCTTTTTTATGTAAGGCCTCAACAAATTCTGCTGCTGCTTCTACCCGCTCATTCCCACGATACATCGTTCCGTCCAAATCAATTAAATATGCTTGATAGTGTTTCACGTTATTGGTGCCCCTTTTCTAGTTATCATCATTGGAAAATGCATTCGCGACACCCAATTCATTATCCAGATAATGTCGGATGTGGCTGCTGAATTGATCAAGAACTTCCACATTGTCTAAAATAATATCCCGTAACATCGAATGGTCAGTCCTCAGATAATCTTTAACAACCTGTTTGCGTAGTTGAATCATCGTTTTATACGTATTTTCATCTGCTTTTGGCAGTACTTGTTCATCGATCAATATGTCAATAATATCGTCAAACCCACCAGGATCCCGCATAATAAAACCATCAATCATCATGTTGCCGGTGTCTAATATAGCTTCAGTCACCATTTGAGCTATCCGTTCCAAACCAAGCTGTTCCAGTTTATTGCCTGGCTGCTCATTTTTTACTTCTTGCAATAACGAATCCATATATGTAAGTATCTGCTCGATTTTTTCGCGATCTACAAAGTACATCATAATCCTCCCCAATCCATTTTTCTGCATTTATACTATACCACATTTACAATCATGCCTTAAACAAAACAGGAGATTGTTGCGGTGATGTCGAATGAATTAACGAAAGTAAATGTTATCCTTTTGCCCATAAATAACAAAAGTGACATCACTATCAATGAAGGGACGTATTCATAATGGTTCAGACAGTAAACCAACAGCAACAATCGATTATCGAAATGGACGCTACCGAGGTTGCTGTCCATATCAGAGAGCATAAAATAACAAGTTTAGATGCTGTTCATGCTTATATAAAGCAAATAAACAGTGTGAATCCCCGTATCAATGCCATGGTGGAAAAACGTTTTGAAAAAGCCATCGAAGAAGCAAAGGAAAAAGATCAACAACACAATTCCTCAAACGTAACAGGCGAACTGTATGGGGTTCCGATTAGTGTAAAAGAAGCGTATGATGTCGCGGGTATGAAAACAACTGGCGGTTTGCTGCATCGAGAAAACGCAATTGCGAAAGCGGATGCCAACGTCATTACAAGGTTAAAACGTGCAGGTGCCATTATTCTTGGCAAGACAAATACCCCTGAGTTATGTTTTTGCCAGGAAACGGAAAATAAACTATATGGACGCACGAACAACCCATGGGATCTGCAACGAACAGCAGGAGGTTCCAGTGGTGGAGAGGGTGCTTTATTGGCTGCTGGTGGTGCTGCCGTTGGAATTGGTTCCGATATTGGTGGCTCGATTCGATTCCCCAGTCACTTTAATGGGGTAATCGGTTTTAAATCTGGCATGTTCCAAGTAAATGGAAATGGGCATTTTCCTGGAAACGAGACAGGTTTGCAGCAACGTATGCTTGGATTTGGACCAATGGGCAAATCCGTTCGGGATATCCAATTAATGTATGACGTTATTGCCAAACAATCATCCATTCCAAAAGATCTTAACGGAGTAGAAATCGACATTCTACCCGCGAAAACAGGCTATCCATTATCTGCAAATACAGCTGCTGCATTAGACAACGTAGCACATTACCTTATGGAAAGCTTTCCAGTCAAACGGACAATCCCACCATTTTTTGATCAGAGTGCATTGTTATGGCAAGAAATCATGTCCATGGATGGGGCAAAGAATGTTACCGATGTCGCACTGCCCTATCATTCAAAAAGTATGTTGAAGGAATTCATCAAGGAGAAAGTTACCAAAAATGCTGCTGTTCATACGTACTTATCATGGGCCGTTATTGGAGCAAAGATGTTCAAGCCAACAAAGAAACGAATTGCCGAAGTCCAAGATATTCTCATCAAAGGCGACCGCTTATTGCATAACTATTTGTCCAACCGCGTACTCGTATTTCCCGTCTATCATACAGGCGCAGCAAAACATGGTAACGTATATAAGGAAATCTTTTCAATCAAGAAAACCTTTTTAACCTATATGCCGTATGTTGCCTATGCCAATGTCTGGGGATTGCCATCGTTAGTGATTCCCGTTGGCACGGACGAACAGGGCATGCCGATCAGCGTACAACTGATAAGCCAAAACACAAATGAGGATATCTTGTTTCAGCTTGGTGAAAAACTGGAGTCTTATTTTAGAGGATATGTCCCTTGTCAAAAACTGCAAGCATTCCATTAATTAACACGATTCAACCTTTCTTCTTTACAAAAGCTAATGTTACGAAAGGGTGAATGAACATGGGTGAAAAGGATAAAAAGCAATACTCGGATTTTTCCAATGTTAACAACCAAAGAAATTATTTGGTACCGGAAGAATTTCCAGAAGGTCCAGTTGGCTCAACAATTGATAAAGATAAACCAGTTACCTCCAGCAAGTCTACACCATGGAAAGAACACCAGCGCCGTGACAGCGCATTTGTCTATCCATATCGGGAATTGCATGAGGATTTACCACGACAGACACCTGGTGCGCATCCAATCCATGATGAGCCAGACGACGTTCATCCGCAACAGGAAAACTAGAAAATCGGCGATATGCCGATTTTTTGTTATTTATCAACTTTTTTGAGAACAAAATAGGCACAGCCAAAATTGCAATACTCATACAAATAATCATCCAGGGCGCTTATTTTAGTATCAAAGGCTGCTTTCGTATTTTGATCATCATAAAATCCTTTTAGTCTTAATTGTTCATAGCCCCAATCCCCAACAATGAAATCATATTTAGCTAAAATATCCGAATAACGCTCTTTAAATGCCGTCTCCTGGTATCCATTTTTTATATCTTCCATGATTTCGTAATATTTGCCTTGTAGCTCGATCAAAATATTCACCCCACTTAATAAATTATAGTGTACCACGGTATAACCAGAATTTACAAACCGAACTTTAAGGATAATATCTGTATGATTTTTTTGTTGCACAACAAACTAAGGTGGAGGGAATAACCAACTTGCCTTTAGGAGGTTAACCAATGAAATGGAAAGTTTTACTTCCGTCCGTGATTAGCTTAGCTGTTATTACTGGATGTAATGGTGTAAGTAACAATTCCCAAAGTGAACAAGATCAAATTTCCAATGAATTAGCACCGACAAAGAAGCATGATCGGACAAATGAGGAAATGGACAATAAGCTTGGCTACGTTCGCTACGATCGCAACCAATTAAATGATGATCATGAAATTGCCCACGAGGCACAAATTGATCGAAGCAAGATGGCCGATATGATCACAAGAATGATCTTACGTAATCATGGCTTTGACGAGGTAGCAACCCTTGTTACCGATCAAGAAGTATTAATTGCCTATCAGCTAAACGATAATTTGGATGCGACAACAGCAGCAGACATTGCCAGCAAGACAGCAAAATCAACCATGCCAGGATTTTTCAATATCTATGTTTCCGACAATCGCTCCCTGATGAATGATATCCAAAGTCTGCACAATTCAAGTGTGGGGAACCAAAATTATGATAACACAATTAACCAAATCATTGACGAAATGAAAAAATCCCCACAGGGCAGGAAAGACGACAATCAAGATAAAGCAAACAACATGGCAAGATAATAGGCTTCTGGGCAATAACAACACCAGCAAAGGGGGCAGCAAAAAGCCCTCTTTGCTCTTCACGAAATGGAGGTGCAACAATTGATTTATAAACCCTACCGTACTTATATCATCATTCCTCTGATCCTCCTGCTTACCTGCAGTTTCTTTCCGGAACAAGCTGCTGCTGATAATACTATTTATCAGCAACGATTAGCCCTTTACAAAAAAACACAAGCATTAACACAGATTCCTTGGTATTATCTGGCGGCAATCGATCAATATGAACGCAACAAGGGAAAAACGAGCGATACATCGTCTGAACGGATTGTTTCCATAGATGTTCCTCGTGAACAATGGTACGGCATAGGCAACGGAGCTAAAAATAAGGATATAAACGTTATTACACTCTTTAATGGAATGGGCAAAGATGGAAATGGCGATGGAAAGGCGGATCCAGCAAACGCCGAAGATGTCTTATTTACGATGGCCAGCTGGCTCCAGAAATACGGCCCAACAAAAGAGGACATAAAAATTGGTTTATGGAATTACTATAAGCGTGATCTTACGGTCCAAACGATCATGAACACAGCAAAGGTATTCAAGCAATTCCAAAAGCTGGACCTGAAAGATCGGGATTTCCCGGTCGCAACCAATTACAATTATAGTTACCAAAGTACATGGGGCGATCGGCGCGGCTTTGGTGGTGTCCGTATTCATGAAGGAACAGATATTTTTGCTGATTATGGTACACCAGCAAAGTCGACAACATATGGAGTAATCGAAATGAAGGGCTGGAACCTGTACGGTGGCTGGCGTATTGGGATCCGTGATATTAACAATATTTATCATTACTACGGCCACTTAAGCGGATATGAGGATGGAATTAAAGTTGGACAGGTCGTCAAACCTGGGGATCGAATTGGAAGTGTTGGTTCCACCGGATATGGCCCACCAGGAACTTCCGGAAAATTCCCGCCACACCTGCATTATGGAATGTACAAAGATGATGGCCACAATGAATGGTCCTTTGATCCATATCCCTATCTAAGAAAATGGGAACGCATGACCAAAGATAAATAAAACAAATAAAAGCGCCATTACCGCTTATAAGCGGTAATGGCGCTTTTCGTTTAATTAGATTCTCGTGACTTTTTCACAGCGTGTACTATGCTTGCTGCCAGGCCACCCCAAATAATGACAACTCCAAGGATTGCAACTACTATTGCACTTGCACTCATATTAATTTGCCTCCTTCGATTGCTTATCTTCTTCCTCACCAGATGTGTTCCCTTTTGTAAAAGCCATAATCACACCAACCACAAGCGCTGCAATGGCAATAAACCATCCACCATAAAGAACAAAGGCGTCTGAGTATTCCCCATAGTTACCTGTATCGCCTGGAAACTTCCTAAGTAAATTTTCTCTAAATAAATCAACCATCATATAACCTAAAATGAGTGGTGTGATCAATCCAAGGCTGACATTCCACCACCAGCCTAAACGTATATCCGAAATTTCATTGGCATGCGTTTTAAATTCGCCAATCTTGCGTAAGCCCCAAGCAACCAAAATAACTTCAACCAAGCCCAGCAAAGCAACACCAAACTGATTAATAAAGTAGTCGGTAGCATCCAGGAAGTTCAGCCCACCTCTTGTTGCATAGACAAAGGAAATAATTGCTGCAAGTCCACCACCAAACAGGACCGCCTTTCCTCTGGAAATCTTAAATTTATCCACTAAGCCGGCTACATACGTTTCGGTAATCGACATGAGCGAGGTTAACCCTGCCAAAACGAGTGAGGCAAAGAACAAAAATCCAAACAATCCGTTAAGTGCTGGAAACTGATTAATAATTTCAGGAAATGTAATAAACGCCAATCCCACACCACCGGAAACAACTTCATCTACCGGTACACCCTGTTGTGAAGCCATAAAACCGAGTACAGAAAAGACACCAATCCCAGCAAGCAATTCAAAACCAGAATTGGCAAACCCGGTAATAAACGCGTTGTTCGTAATATCTGACTTCTTTGGTAAATAACTGGAATACGTAATCATAATGGCAAAGGCAATGGATAAGCTAAAGAAGATTTGACCATAGGCTGCCACCCAGACACTGCCTTTCGTAATCGATGAGAAATCGGGTTCAAAAAATGCATTTAATCCTTCCATTGCACCGGGCAATGTAATGGCACGAATAACAATAATCAAAAAAATGATAACTAAAGCAGGAATAAAAATACGGTTTGCTGTTTCAATACCTTTTTTAACCCCTTTAAACAATATCCCCAACACGACAATCCATACAATAATCAATGGAATTAATACTCCAGGCACCAAGCCGCCAAATTCTCCTGGGTTGGCCAAATGCAGATAATCATTAAACATAAAACTTTCCGTATCCTCTCCCCAGCTTTGCTTAAAGGAAAAGATGGAAAATGATATTGCCCAGGCAATAATCACAGAATAATACGTCGAAATGACAAATGCGACAGCTACAGCCCACCAGCCAACAAATTCGGATTTCTTATTCATCCGCTTGTAGGTTAATGGTGCAGATCCACGATACTTATGTCCCATCGTGAATTCCAGAATTAAAATTGGGATCCCTGCGGTGAGTAACGCAACTAGATACGGGATAAAAAATGCCCCCCCACCATTCGCATAAGCTTCCGATGGAAAACGCCAAATATTCCCAAGTCCGATGGCGGATCCTACTGCAGCCATAATAAACCCAGCCCTTGTTCCCCATTGCGAACGATTCTCCATTTTGTAACCTCCTCGTCTCCTAATTTCCCCTTCCCTTAATATATATTAAGGGAAATGAAAATCTTTACTCTTTTCTGATATCTATGCTTGTATTATAGCGCTACTTTTTACCTATGTCAAAAGGAAATTTTGGACTTATCTGATTTGAAGTACTAAATGGAAAGAGGCTAGGAGATAACGGAAATTTTGTACACTAAAGACGAAAAGATTAGAATATTAATTTTTCGAGAGTCCCCACCCTTCACTCACCCAGACTGGTATAGCTGTTTATAGATAATAGCAAACACTATACTAGCGGAGGAAAAACACGGAGACTTCAACGGGAAAGCGAAGACAATGAGCCCCTGCAGTGAGCATTCTTTGCGACCAGGAGGCTTATCGCGAGCCCGTGGAAAGCGTAGTTTCTCCCGTAGCGGTAAAGGTAAGATATTCACCATCCATGGTTACATCGCATTTTACATCTAATCAGTATCAAGGTTTCCCTATTCGTATTATTAAAAAATCTTTAGCTATATCAAGATACCTCCTTTATAAAGTTTATCCATTCTATCCATAAAAAGAAAAATCCGAACGAATGCAAGTTCCAATCGAAGAAACTTGAATCTATTCGGATTTCTCTATAACTAAAACACTTTTTCCCGGACTCTTTTCGTTAATTGGTTACTTTTGTTTTTTCGATAAATCGGAATAGAAAACCGATCACAATAAGCATGACAATGGTTGCGGCTAATGCCAATAATACATGATTAGTCCAACCAACAATTAAGTAGCCAATCGCTGACACCAATGCGACCAAAAGTGCATACGGAATTTGTGTCATTACGTGATCGATATGGCTTACTCCTGCCCCTGTTGACGACAGAATTGTTGTATCTGAGATCGGAGAACAGTGATCACCGAACACCGCTCCAGCAAGTACGGCAGATAAAGAAGGAATCAGCATCGAAGGGTCAGCTAACATCGCCACCTCCGCCGCAATTGGCAGCATAATACCAAACGTTCCCCATGATGTTCCAGTCGCAAGTGCCATAAAACCAGCAATTATAAAAAACAAAAAAGGTAAATAACCGGGACTTATCGATGCATTATCAACAAGCTGTGCCAAATAACTTCCCGTTTCTAACGTACCAATTATGGAACCAATCATCCATGCCAAAAGCAAAATATAAATGGCCGGAAGCATTGCGTTGATCCCCTTGGTCAACATTCTGGAAACAGCTGCCTTTGGACGACTTTCACGAAGATGCAAGATGAGTGCAATAACAACAGCTAATAAGCCCCCTGTAAACAGCGAAACTTCTACTTTGATGTTTGCAAACACAGCTAAAACGCCAGCTTCATCACTAGCCTGTATTCCTGTAATAACCATCATTAAGACCGTTCCTACAACAAGGGCCAGAATAGGCACAAGCAGATGGTAGACACGGCCATTTTCATGTGGCTTAAAGGCTTCCGTTAAATCACCCGGTATGTTTTCATTCGAAATGACAACTTCACCCGTAGATTCCGCATTTTGTTCATGTTTTCGCATTGGTCCAATATCAATTTTCATATAGGCAACGAGAAACACCAAAATAAGTGCACCAAGTGCGTAAAAGTTATAGGGAATCATTTTGATAAAAGCTTCAAATGGCTGAAATTCGGTTATTCTATTTGCCGCAAATAAACTCCCTAACAGACCAATAATGTACGCACCCCAGCTGGATATGGGTGAAATAACAGTGACAGGTGCAGACGTAGAATCAATATAATAAGATAATTTCGCACGTGAGATATGGTGTCTGTCCGTTAAAGGCCGTGCAATCTGTCCAACAGCAAGCGCATTAAAATAATCATCAATAAAAATAATAATACCTAACACAGCAGTCATTACCTGGGCACCCACTCTTGTCTTAACCCGTCTTATCATCCAGTCACCAAATGCGCGACTGCCCCCAGAGGCTGTGATAAATGCAGTCATTATCCCGAGCAGCAATAAAAATCCCAGCAGTAACAGATTTCCACTGTCAACTGCCCCATCGGTTACAAAAATGGTATAAAATGTTCGCCAAATTTCTTTTAATGATTCTAGGATATTAAAATGATGAATAAATAATGCCCCAACAATAATCCCCACCCCAAGTGAAAGCAGTACCCTCCTCGTAAATAAGACAAGTACCAGCATGAGTACTGGGGGGAGTAATGAATAAATCGTTCCCACCATGATAAAACCTCCATTTTCTATGCAAACGCCTGAAGAACCCGGAAAAAATCGTAGAAAACACAAAAAAACAACGATAGAAAATAACCTACCATTGTTTATAAGTATACGTTATCCTCCATTTCGATCAGTAGTTCTCCATACATTTGCCATCATGTATGACAGTATATCCCTTATTGAGGGAAATACCAGCATTCCATAAGCTTGACCCTTATGATGCTTCGGCAATCAGCCCTTTCGCCAATCCTCATTGTTGTCATCCTCTGATTGGTTACTGATACTGATTGCACCTCTACCTCACCGATCTGATAAGGTTTATTATGAAATTATGAGGTAGTTCAACATCTATTACTATACTAGCCTATTTATCTTTTTGCAACTCATTTTTGGGTATTGAGATTGGCGGATTGTTATTGCCTCCTCCACCATAATAATCAGGAACCTTCCCGATTACAACCCCGGATGTAATATAGACGTCCGTACTGACATCCTTCACACTGGAGGAAAACGGGATAATAGTTTGGACTTGACCCTCTACGTGGATGTAAATTTTAACCATCGCGCTATTAATTCCAAAATCCTCTACCTCGTGCACAACATCCGTTTTCACATTCCCTGTAAACTCCAAATTCACCGGAATTTTAGGTCCAAGGTTGGCAAGCACCGTGTTACCTGTCACCTGTCCAAGGGGAATCTCTACCAGTGTCGGATCTTCCGTGCGCTTTCCCTCAACCGTATCTCCATATTCCAAATCAAGATCTGACGTTTCTTCATCCGGTACCTTACCACTGTTCATCCGCAAAAAGAATTCCTCAACCTTATCTGTGGCATAGCGATTTATTTCATTGACAGCACCTGAATCAAATTTCCAAGAGGTAATATTTCCATCATTATCCTGTGTGAATTCCGTCATATCTTCAAAATTATAATCCCCCGCAAACTGCACCGCAGCGTTGATACCGCGTGTGGCGAATTCAGTTGTTTTACTCTCAGCAACATCCATTAATGTCGGTTTTATCCCCGCGTTTACGATAACAAACGTCAATCCAATCATTAACACGAACAATAGCATAGTGATAACAAGTATATATTTCGCTGGAGGTGGTGTTCTTCTTTTCCGAAAAGCTTTGCGTCTTATCAATATGACCCCCCCTTAAAAACAATTTATGCTTGTTTCACGGGAGTTAGAATTTGCAATTCCGGATTAATTCCAGCATCTTTGCCCCTGCAAATAAAAAAGCCTCCCATTAAAGGAAGACATAATTAATTATGATATATGGATTAACGCATCACGGCCGATCATGCCGGACTCCCAGCCATAGGCCTTAGATGCATCAGTAATCTTTTCGAGTGGTGCGTTAAGTAAATCATCAATCGTCTTGACTCCAACCGCTCGCCCGGCGATAACGTTACGGTCAGCCAACACATTGTTTAATACGTCCACATCTAGCGCACCACACATAATATAGCCAATTTCATTCGTAATCATTAATAAATTGGTCTTAGGCAACTCTACCGTAATAGCAGTAAAAAACATTCCTTCAACTTCCAGCGGATTCACCGTGATCATGAATATGCCCCCTTCTAAGCTAACACTACATGTGTATTCATGAAGCTTGGGCAATGTCACTTGACAGGTGCCGAAAGTAAGAGGTTGGACGTCGAATCACCGTTTTGCGAAGTCTTTTTTTAATGTATAAGCAAGCAAATCACGCAAAAGTTCCGGTAGAAAATACCTTTTCGTTTCTGATCGGGCAACTTCTGGAAGCAGTCGACCAAAAGTAAACGTATCGGCAACAGCTACCGTATAGGTCCGATTAGGATCAAGGGCTTCCTGATGGAATAAAACCTCTTTGACGGTTTCATAGCCATCTGGATAAAGCTTGGTACGAACGGTCAATCCAGAAAATACCATACGGCCAATCAACTCACCGCGAAATCCAAACCCTTTCAACGGCAATTCCATTAATTCCTTGGTAAATGATGCGCGAACAACCTCGAGCAATTCGTTACCATTTAGTTCAACAACACACGGATTAATCGGATGCGGACAAATTCGATGAATATCCTGATACGTGACATCCCCTTCCATTAATTCATCAAGCAGCACGCCGGAATTTAACATTGCGCAATCAGCTTTTGTCCAGTGCTTCATCGTTTCCGTCAATTTCTCCATAATTTTTGTATCCTCAAACCACTTCACTTTAATCGGTTCCTGCAAATAAACAACTGTCTTGCCCAATCGATCTTCTGCCTGTTTCGTTAATTCCAGAAGTTTGTTTTCTGTTTGTTCGTCTTCGGCCACATGCGTAATATCCGTCGCATATGCTTCTTTATGAACAAGTTGTTGTTGATCATGATCCCATGTCAATAGAACCTCTCCAATAAAGTAGGCATGTTTTCCGGCAGCGGTTAGAAGTGTTTGATTAATCGTCTCACCGGTTCGTAATAAATGATGAGTATGACCACCAATAATCACATCTATCTCCGGAAATCGTCTTGCTATCGCCTGATCTTCACTGAGACCAAGATGCGATAGCAAAACAATAATATCAGCAGTCGGCTTTAGTTTATTTATTTCACGCTCTAAGACGGTAAAGGGATCATTGACATGCCAATCTAGCAGCTCATAGTAATCATTAAACGGTGCTGTAAGCCCAATGATGCCAACTTTGACCCCATGCATTGACTGCACATACACATGGGATTTGAGCCAGGCCGGTGCTGGTTCTGTCATATGGTGTAAATTTGCGCATACCACTTGAAAATTTGCTTCGTCATAAAGATGATACAAATCCCCTTTACCAAGAGTGATCCCTTCATTATTTCCAATGGTTGCGATATCATAGCCCGCATCATTCATTAATGCGACATTTGCTTTTCCCATAAACGCCTCTGTAATAGGATGGACACGATCGACATGGTCCCCGACATCCAGCACATAGCAGGAAGCCTGTTCAAGTAATGCGCTAGCCTTTTTATCCTTGATATATCCAGCTACTCTTGACCATTGGGAAAAATTACTATGTAAATCATTTGTATAATAAAAATAGATTTTCTCCTGCATGTTGTGATACACCTTCTACAATTAGTCGAACTCCTATGATAACAAGTAAAATGCGCAATATCCATTATCATGTTTTCCATTTCACCGTTGCATCCTTCTCTCTTGCTACAAAAGATACGATGTCTACCTTCATACTAGCATTGATTAGTCCCGATTCCTATCCAAATACATTGATGTTCACAAAAGATACGATTTATTCGTTAATTCATTACGTTACCCGATCCTTTTGTTTTTTTATATCCTACCTTAACAGGTAGTAAAACCCCCACTTCAAAATTTTGAGGCGAAATCAAAAAAGACAAGTGGGGGTCAACTGCATGACAAAGGTCCGATTCAGTTCTCAGCCTGCAAGACGCAGGTCACAAAGGCGTTGCAACTCAGATACCTGAGAACTTAGCCTTTGTTCCTCTGTTTGAAGTGGGGAGAAAGGGCAGGCTAAAACCGTCACGTCCTGTAACAAAGCCAGCACTAGCACATCCTGTACATCGGATCCCCCACGGAATGAAATTTCATTTTAATTATCCTCTGCTTTTCCATATTTATCTGACTCTTCTTCCTTTTCATCTTGTTTTGCCTGTTCATAACGGAGGTATTGCCGATAGCCATAAGTGACCTTTCCAACTACCTCTGTTTTCTCTAACCCAGACCCAATCGAACCAGCAACTGTAGCAACCGACGTAACTAGCCAGGCAAGTTTTAGATAGTCATGCACTCCAACGTTTTGATCGGATTGAAAACCAAAAAGATCTGGCGGCACAAATATAGACACTGCAAGGAGAAATAGCGCAAACAATACGAGATAATATAATAAGATAGAAAATAACAATGTGATAATCGTTGCCGTATTATACAACATGCGCAAATGACTGGTTGTATTTTGACTTGGACGTTCCCACAAATTATGCGCAAACACAATCCAGACAAGCATCGCCAAGATCGATGCAAACATTAAACCAAAAAAACGTGGAAGATTATACGACATACTTAATTGCCATAATGTAGGAAAAATCAATCCATATGCTCCTGAAGCAAAGGCAAGTGCTACAACCCCTTTAAATGAAGGCATAATGGTCCATGGTCGATTTGCGATAGCCATTCCTAATAAAACAAATGCCCATCCATTCAGTTTGGACCTAATGATAAAACGTACACCAACCCCTTCAACAGTTGGTGAAGAAACCCGAAAAAATGGGTGAAATCGTAATACTTCTTTTAGCTTTTTAAAAGCTCCCTTATTCTTTTCTTTATTAATCGGACCTATTCCATTTGTTCGCATCTCATGTTTTTCTGCTCCAACTGTACACTGTATATATAATTCTTTTACCAATTTCACAACAGTATTCTTAATGCGCTTTGGTGTTGGTAATGCACCAAAGGCAGGTAAAGAAATGTGGGCAACACCGTCGTTTACACTTACGTCAGCTAACACAACATTTTTCCCTGAAAAAACGGGTAAGTCAGTTAAACAAATCGCGTAGTCCCAACGGTATTTCTCCCGTAACTTTTTTGCTTCCGCCAAAATGTCACTTATCTTCTCTGCTGCTCCTGCTAGCGGACTTATTTGGGTTTCCACATTCCATTCCATCTGATTCCAAGTAATTGTGGAAATAGCGTCAGGTAAATCATCCTTAATTACTTCTGCAGTGGAGGCAGGCAAGTCGGGTGCTGCAATGATACCAATTGTCATTTTTTCCATCGAGAAGCCTCCATAATTAGTTTGAAAGGTTGTTTAAGAACAGACTGTCCAAAGCATGTACAAAGATTTTGTTCCAAAACAGTAATTTTTTAAAAGTAATCCTTGCTTTTTTACTTTCCCTTTTTAAATTCAGACAAACGTTGCCGTAAATGATTAGAGGTGAACTGGAATAAGGATAGAATTTTACCTAGTGGCTTTTTAAGAATGGGAACAGGTATGTACAGACCTTAACATTGGAGACCTTGCCGAATGGGCAAACCACAAAATGGATACAAAAAAAGACGCCGGCACAATATAATGCAAGCGTCTTTTTCAATCTTAACCGATAGAACCTTCCATTTCCATCTTTATCAGTCGATTCATTTCAACCGCATATTCCATTGGAAGTTCCTTGGTAAATGGCTCGATAAAGCCCATTACAATCATTTCAGTTGCTTCTTCTTCGGTAAGTCCTCGACTCATCAAATAGAAGAGTTGTTCTTCAGAAACCTTAGATACCTTCGCCTCGTGTTCCAGCGAAATATTATTATTGTATACTTCGTTGTACGGAATGGTATCCGATGTCGATTCGTTATCCATAATGAGTGTGTCACACTCGATGTTTGCACGGGCATTCTCAGCTTTACGTCCAAAGTGAACAAGTCCGCGGTAGTTTACCTTTCCACCATGCTTGGAAACCGATTTGGATACAATCGTCGATGATGTGTTTGGTGCCAAATGATGCATTTTTGATCCGGCATCTTGTACCTGACCACGTCCGGCAATCGCAATGGAAAGGGTATTCCCGCGTGCCCCTTCGCCTTTTAAGAGAACAGCAGGGTATTTCATCGTTAATTTTGATCCGATATTGCCGTCAATCCATTCCATCGTTGCATTAGCATCGCATGTAGCACGTTTCGTTACCAGGTTATAAACGTTATTGGCCCAGTTTTGAATGGTCGTGTAGCGGCAGTAAGCATCTTTTTTAACGAAAATTTCAACAACCGCACTGTGCAACGAGTTTGTTGTATAAACAGGTGCTGTACAGCCTTCCACATAATGAACAGATGCCCCTTCATCAACAATGATCAACGTCCGCTCAAATTGTCCCATATTTTCCGAGTTAATTCGGAAATATGCCTGTAGCGGTGTAGTTGTTTTCACACCTTTTGGTACATAAATGAATGATCCACCAGACCATACTGCTGAGTTAAGGGCAGCAAATTTATTATCTGTGGCTGGAATAACTTTACCGAAATATTCCTTGAATAATTCTTCATGTTCTTGAAGTGCTGTGTCGGTATCCTTAAATATGATACCCATCTCTTCTAAATCCTTTTTCAGGCTGGAATAAACAACTTCTGATTCATATTGTGCGGAAACACCAGCCAAATACTTTTGTTCCGCTTCTGGAATCCCTAATTTATCAAATGTCTGCTTAATTTCATCCGGTACTTCATCCCATGTTTTTCCTTGTCGTTCGGACGGCTTCACATAGTAAACAATTTCATCAAAATCCAATTCGGAAAGATCGCCGCCCCACTGTGGCATCGGGCGCTTATAGAAATGCTCCAATGCCTTCAGCCGATAATCCAGCATCCATTGCGGCTCTTCTTTTATTTTTGAAATTTCTTCGACAACTTTAGGTGTTAGGCCACGTTCGGTACGAAAAATAGAGACATCTTTATCATGAAATCCATATTGATACTCTTCCATTTCTGGCATGTTCTTAGCCATGAAAAATCCTCCTTTTAGGTATGATCTCTAATCCTGTAGCTGATAGCTTCAAGACTCTAACGCAAATGGCAGCCACTCCTGCTTATTTATCTTCCCCATGAACCCCTTTTTCCATCGCTTTCCAGGCAAGGGTTGCGCATTTAATCCGTGCAGGGAATTGCGAAACACCCTGCAACGCTGCCACATCATCAAAACCCGCTTCGTCCATGTCAACATCTTCGCCAAGCATCATATCGGAAAATGTTTTTGACATTTGCAAAGCATCTTGAATATGCTTGCCCTTGATCGCCTGGGTCATCATGGATGCGGAAGCCATACTGATGGAACAGCCTTCCCCGTTAAACTTCGCATCCGTAACAATCCCATCTTCTACTTGTAGTTGAAGCTGAATACGATCTCCACAAGTTGGGTTATTCATATCAACCGTGAGTGCATCACCCGCTACCGCACCCTTATTGCGTGGGTTTTTATAATGATCCATGATTACTTTTCGGTATAATGTATCGAGGTTGTTAAAAGACATCACCAAAATACTCCTTTGTTTTCAAGAGTCCATCCACAAGACGATCAATATCTTCCCTCGTGTTATATAAATAAAAACTGGCTCTGGCCGTGGCTGTTACGTCTAACCATTTCATTAGCGGCTGTGCACAATGATGTCCGGCACGAACCGCAATTCCTTCTGCATCAAGCGCTGTCGATGCATCATGCGGATGGACATCATGTAAATTAAAGGTGACCAGTGCGGCACGTTTTTCTGGTCCATAAACGGTAATACCATCGATATTGCGCATTTGCTCTAGCGCATAGTCGGCTAATTGATATTCATGTGCTGTAATGTTTTCCATACCAACTTCATTCAAGAAATCGATTGCTGCAGCGAGTCCAATTGCTCCAGCAATAATTGGCGTGCCACCTTCAAATTTCCACGGGAGCTCTTTCCAGGTCGAATCGTACAAATCAACGAAATCAATCATTTCACCGCCAAATTCAACTGGTTCCATTGCCTCCAAAAGCTCGCGTTTGCCATACAATACCCCAATGCCCGTTGGACCACACATTTTGTGCCCGGAAAATGCGTAAAAATCACAATCCATATCCTGCACATCTACCTGTATATGCGGAGCACCTTGTGCACCATCAACAAGCATTACTGCACCATGCTGATGGGCAATCCGCGTAATCTCTTTAACCGGGTTGATGGTACCTAATACATTGGATACGTGGGCGATCGCAACGATTTTTGTATGATCGGTAACGGCTTCACGCACATCAGCCATTGCGATAGTACCGTCTGCTTGCAACGGTAAATATTTTAACGTAGCCCCAGTAGCTTTCGCCGCTTGCTGCCACGGAATAATATTGCTATGGTGTTCCATTGGTGTAATTAAAATCTCATCACCAGCTTGTAAATTACTCCGGGCATAACTATAGGCAACCGTATTAATGGAGGTAGTTGTACCGCGTGTAAAAATAATCTCCGCGGCACTCTTTGCATTAATAAAGCGGCGTACTTTTTCCCTGGCACCTTCATACTTCTCGGTTGCTCGGGAACCCAGCGTGTGCACACCGCGATGCACGTTTGAATTATCCTCACGATAATACGTTTCAAGTGCTTCGATCACTTGTATCGGTTTTTGGGACGTTGCTGACGAATCAAGATATACTAAAGGATGTCCGTTCACTTCCTGATGCAATATCGGAAACTGTTGCCGTATCGCGTTTACATCCATTAGTAAACCTTCCTTTCGATAACCTCTGACAGCTGTTTTTTAACCGATTCAATTGGTAACTGCCCAACCACAGGCTCTAAGAAACCGTGAATAATTAAACGTTCAGCTTCCAGTTTTGTTATCCCGCGGCTCATCAAGTAATACATCTGCAACGGATCAACACGTCCAACTGATGCAGCATGCCCGGCCATGACGTCATCCTCTTCAATTAATAAAATTGGGTTCGCATCACCACGGGCTTTCTCACTTAACATCAGTACACGTGACTCTTGCTCGGCGTTTGATTTCGATGCGCCATGTTCAATTTTGCCAATCCCGTTAAAAATGTTTGTTGCATTATCCTTCATCACGCCATGCTGCAGGATATAGCCTTCTGTTTGTTTTCCAAAGTGTACAATTTTCGATGTGAAATTCTGTGTTTGCTTTCCACGGCCTACTGTTACAGCCTTTGCATTCGAATTAGCGTTATCGCCGACTAAATGGGTAACATTTTCGGAAACAGTATTCCCGTCATTCATTTGTCCCAACGCCCAATCAATGGACGCATCACGATAGGCGACCCCACGGCGATTCATGTAGGTGGTTGTTCCTTCTGCAAAGTTATCAACCGCACCATAGGCAATCTTCGCATTGTTCTGGGCAATAACTTCTGTCACAATATTTGCGACTGTTTGCTCCTCATGATTACTGGAAATGTAATTTTCTACATACGTTAATGAGCTATTATCATCGGCAACCACAAGAACATGATTAAACAGCGCTACTTCTGGATCTTCTTGCCAAAAGATCGATTGAAGCGGTTTATCTAATTGAACGTTTTTCGGCACATAAACAAATACACCACCGTTCATTAGCGCAGCGTGCAAGGCGGTCAGACGATGTTCATCAATGGATACGGCATCCTTCATATAGTACCGTTGCACTAACTCCTCATGCTCTGTTAAAGCCGTAAATATATCGGTGAAAATAACACCTTTTTCTTTTAATTCATCTGTTAATGATGCATAGGCAACTGTATTATTTCGTTGGATTAACAGGTTTTCCGGTTTGTTTTCCTTATCCAGAAATTCCTGAATTTCCGCCGGCAGATCGTCCAGTGAAGTGATTTTGTCACCTTCAGCTGTATGTTTGAACTGGCTGAAATTCCATTTACCGATTCTTGTTTTATCCGGTTTCGGCATTTCAAGTACATCCGCCTGTTCTATAGCGTGTGTACGTAAATCCCGCATCCAGTCTGGTTCATTTCTATCTTGTGAAAATTGTTTGATATAAGCTTGATCGTATGGCAACTTTGTTTCAACCGTCATAATACCCCTCCTAACGTTTACGCGTTTTGCCCTTCAGCAGCGGCTTCATCTTCAATGCCCAATTCTTCTTTGATCCAGTCATAGCCTTCAGCTTCCAGACGCTGGGCAAGCTCTGGTCCACCTGATTTAACAACACGGCCTTGCATCATAACATGCACGACATCTGGTGTGATATAGTTCAATAGACGTTGATAGTGTGTAATGATCAGGCATCCAAAATTTTCGTCACGCAATTTATTTATACCTTTTGAAACGACCTTTAACGCATCAATATCCAATCCGGAGTCGATCTCATCCAGAATAGCAATTTCTGGCTTGATCATCATTAATTGGAGAATTTCGTTCCGCTTTTTCTCTCCACCAGAGAATCCTTCGTTCAAATAGCGTTGTGCCATGTTTTTATCAATTTCCAGAAAATCTAAAGTGTTATCCATTTCTTTAATAAATTTCATTAATGGGATTTCATCGCCTTCTTCCCGGCGTGCATTAATGGAAGAACGTAAAAAGTCAGAAGTTGTTACCCCACTAATTTCGCTTGGATATTGCATACCAAGGAATAGACCGGCACGCGCACGTTCATCAACTTCCATTTCCAATACATCTTCTCCATCCAGTAAAACACTTCCTTGAGTTACCTCATATTTTGGATGACCCATGATTGCGGATGCAAGGGTTGATTTACCTGTTCCGTTCGGTCCCATTACTGCGTGAAATTCGCCACCCTTTATTGTAAGGTTCACACCTTTTAAAATCTCTTTCCCTTCGATTGATACATGAAGATCTTTAATTTCTAGTGTTGATCCTGCCATATCGATACCTCCAATTGCTAATGTGTGTATTTATCAAATGGATAAATATCCATTCTCAATTTATTCTCATTACAATCTTATATCATTTCGAATGTATATTCAACTCTTTCAGATGATAATAACACGAAGATTTATATTGTATCTCTAGTCTAACATAAAGTGAAACTTCATTCAGTGGAGATGCCTTTTACTCACTGATAATAAGAAAAAAGGCCAACCCCTTTGTTCGGCTCAGTTGTATCACCTTTGTAAACTGCGTCCTGCAAACGAAGAACAGAATCGGACATTTACGAGCACGTTATGTATTCAACCGTCATATACTATTGTATCTCTAAATAAATGTTCACGACAAACAAAAGTGCTGGCGCCTCATTAAAGAGTTACCAGCACTGATTATCTTTATCTATGCAAATGACTATCGATCTCTGCTACCACATGCTTACATTGTTCATACTCTCGCTGTCTTCGTTTCTCAACAATGAGTCGTTTGTCAAGCTTCCTCCCGTACTCGGCATAACCAATTCCATGAGACTGCTGCATCGCCTTCTCCATTTCGGGAGTGTAATTCATCCGTATTCCACTATGAATAGTGAATCATCCTTTCATTTTATTTACAAATATAAGCGTAACACAAGGACAATTCCCATTACAAAACGCGTATAAACGTCAAATGATTCATAGTAAGTGAAATAACCTGCTATTAAAAAGATAATCATTCTTTTTCATGAAATGCCCTTAATTACATCCTTATACTGTCAATTACTCCACGTTCACTAATGAAGCATAACAATTTTACTCTTCGCCACCGACGGGAACAATCGCGCCATCATACTTATCCAAAATAAAATCTTGAATTTCCTTTGAATGTAACACATCAACTAACGTATTCAATGCTTTATTATCTTTATCCTCCGAACGTACTGCTACAACATTTACATACGGTGATTCCTCACCTTCCAAAATAAGTGCATCATCCTTAGGTTTCAATCCAGCTCCGACTGCAAAGTTTGTATTAATGGCAACAAGAACATTGTCCTCGGAATTGTACAGTTCCGGTAATATTTCTGCATTATAATCTGGTGAGAACTTCAAGTGTTTTGGGTTTTCAACAATGTCATCCAGAGTTGCTTCTTCCATATTGCTACTCTTATCCAATTTAATAAGCCCAGCTTTTTCAAATAAGGATAATACACGTCCATGATCTGCCACGGAATTACTCAAAATAACTTCCGTACCATCTTTCACATCATCAATACTGTCAAAATCCTTCGAGTAAACACCCATTGGCTCAATATGAATGCCATCAATATAATCCAAATCATATCCAGTATCTTTTATCGCATTTTCTAAATAAGGTATATGCTGGAAGTAGTTTGCATCTAAATCACCGTCTGCAAGGGCATCATTTGGCAACACATAATCCTGGTATTCTTCAATTTTCAAGTTAATCCCTTTTTCTTTAAGGATTGGCTTTGCTTTCTCTAGTATCTCGGCATGCGGAACGCTGGTTGCTCCAACTTTAATGGTTGTGCTGCCGTCATCGCTTTTTTTACCTTCATCGGAATTACCACATGCTGCTAAAACTAGTAAAACAAATACAGAAACAATTGCTAAGATCTTTTTCATAATAATTTTTCCCCTTTTCCAAATTGTCTGGCTTCAGTGCCCGGCGGCTAGTGGACTTCCTTCACCTCCGTACGATAAATCAACATCGTTTCAGCGGACAAAGGAAGGCCGACTAAGAACGGGCTGTCGCTCGGGCGTCGGCATACCCCTGTTTTAGTGGCATGTTTCCTTTATCTCCTGCGGTAGGAATGTTTGGTTAAGACCGCTGCTTTGCGCAGCAACACCGAACCACCCTTCTTGTCAGGTCGCAGTCCATACGCCGCTAAATGGGCACTTACGCCTTTCTATCGCTTATCTAATTTATTGGAAATAAAGTCTCCAATGAACTGAAAAATAAATACAATTAGTACAATAACAACAGTACAAACAAACACAATGTCGAACTCACGCCGCTGGAATCCGAAATAATAAGCGTAATTCCCTAAACCACCGGCACCGATAACACCTGCCATTGCGGTATAACCGATCAAAGCAATCGCTGTGACGGTTAAACCGGAAGCTAATGCTGGCATGGATTCTGGGAGCAAGACACGAAAAATAATGGTTTTTGTTTTTGCCCCCATGGATTTAGCTGCCTCTACAACCCCTTTATCCACCTCCTTTAAGGCAATTTCCACCAATCGTCCATAAAATGGGGCAGCTCCAATAATTAATGCCGGAAGAGCTGCATTCGGTCCCCGTATCGTTCCCATTAAAAAGTTAGTGAATGGAAATAGCAGCAAAATTAAAATAATAAACGGGATTGCTCGGAAAATATTAACCACCGCAGCAACAATAAAATTAATTAACTTATTCTGCCAAATACCACCCTTGGTCGTCAGATATAGCAGCAGTCCGAGCAAAATGCCAAGGATAAACGTGCCAATCAATGCCAAGATGGTCATATAAAACGTCTCATAGGTGGCCTCCCAAAAATCTTCCATTTTCAGGTTCGGAAATAAATCAGCTAGCATCATGCACCACCTCCACTTCTACTGAGGTAGTTCGGATAAAATCAATTGCCTTGTCCAAATCAGCTGCTTCACCCAGTAATTGGACAAATAATGTCCCATAAGCTCCAGCTTGTGTCTGGGTAATTTTCCCCTGCAAAATATTGATATCAATCGCAAATTCCTTTACCACCTTACTAATGAGTGCCTGATTCGTGGTTTCTCCAATAAAATGCAAGCGAACAATTTTTCCGCGATCATGAATATTTATCAACTCAGTTATATCCTCATGATCATCTGCTGCACCCATTACTTGTTCTACAAACCGTTTCGTCACTTGTTGTTTCGGCCGTGAAAACACATCCAGCACATCTCCTTGCTCGACAATTTTGCCATTTTCCATTACTGCCACCTGGTTACAAATTTTACGAATAACGTGCATTTCATGAGTGATTAAAATAATGGTTAATCCAAGCTGTTTATTAATATCAACCAATAAACTCAAAATGGAATTGGTTGTTTCCGGATCAAGCGCCGATGTTGCCTCATCACACAATAATACTCTTGGATCGTTTGCCAGCGCCCTAGCGATGCCAACCCGTTGTTTCTGTCCACCACTTAACTGGGACGGGTAGGCATTCTCCCGTTCAGAAAGCCCTACCAGGTCAATTAATTCTTGCACCCGCTTGTCCCGTCTCACCTTTGGCACACCGGCAATTTCTAAAGGAAAAGCAATGTTATCTTTTACCGTACGTGACCAAAGCAGATTAAAGTGCTGAAAAATCATCCCAATCTCTTGCCGTGCCAGACGGAGCTGTTTCGCATTCATGTTCGTGATTTCCCTCCCATGAATGACAATTCGCCCGCTTGTCGGCTCCTCCAATCGGTTCAGCAGCCGAACAAAGGTACTTTTACCGGCTCCGCTATAACCAATCACGCCGAATATTTCACCTTCCTTGATGTCTAGCGTTAAATCATCAACAGCAGTAATATTCTTATTATTAGATGTATAAACTTTGCTTAACCCATCAATTGAAATCAAGTGTAGTCCTCCTTTTCCGTTGTTATCATTCCAGTAAGGTTGAGTCGGTGTCATTGTAAGACGATTGATTATCACTTATTATACCCCGCCAAAACAGAAAAACGCCCATCTGTTAAGAGAACAGAAAGACGTCATTATACTTTCACGTTCCCTCATCTGTCAAAGAAAAACTTTGCAGGAATTGGCACCTTTCAAACGAATTATTTGAAGGTTGCCGCGGGTTCATAGGGCCAGTCCCTCCACCGCTCAAGATAAGAGATAATGCATATTAAATTGCTAATGATGAAATTGATATTAGCACTTAAATTCTGAAGTGTCAATACGGCAATAAATAGTCCGCTAATTCCTAATTTAAGCATTATTCGCAAACAGTTCCGGTTTATATTCCAGTAGATAATGATAGATATGGCCAATCGAGCGGAATGCATACACCCGTTCCTTAATCTCCCCACCCTGTTTGATTAACAAGCATGGGACACTTTCAATCTTGTAATTCTGCATAAACTCCGGATTTAGTGAAGCATTCATCGCATAGAAAACGTCTGTGCCATGAACCGATTCAATTTTATCCAGCATTGTTCTAGCCAGTTTGCATGTGCCACACAATGGGGTAAAAATATATACGAAATAATTCTCTTTTGTCATTACTTCCTCTGTAAACTGTTGCAACATGAATCACCCTACATTAAAAATATCGGATTAACGTCAATGCGTTTGCCTGCCAAGATTGTTGCGAGTACCTGTTCAGGAGTTGTTGCTACTTCCCGAAATTCACTACTGACATACAAATGTTTGGCATGCGGCAATTCCCGGGCCAATTGTTTACGCAGCTTGATCCCCGATTCATCCTCATCAACTAAAATAAAGACGTCTTTATTATCTAAATCATACGTGTATAAAAGCTCGTCAAACCGTTCCACACCAAGCGTTCCATTCGTACAGACAATTTCCAAGTCTTCTGTGATCACCTTGTTAATTTGCTTTTTATCGGTTAGCCCCTCAACAATAATCACTTTATCCGATTCATGTATCATGATCCCACAGCACTCCTTCATAAATCAAGCAAAAAAGTCCTTGCAACATTAGCCTATGATGTGAACAAGGCTGACTTTACACCATTTTCAAGGTGCAAGCCAGCCTTCTGGTACGATACGTGCATTCATGGGAAAATTAGCCTTCCTGAATAACTTCCGCATATTGTTTTGCAGATAACAATTCATCTAATTCTGATTCATCAGAAGGTTCAACAACGACCATCCATGCTTTTTCATATGGTGATTCATTCACGAATTCGGGACTGTCATCCAATTCTTCATTCACTTCAACGACTTTACCGCTGATTGGTGCATATAACTCCGAGACTGTCTTTACAGATTCGACACTTCCAAAAGGCTCGTCTGCTTCAATATCGTCACCAACTTCTGGTAATTCAACAAATACAATGTCACCCAACTCATCTTGCGCGAAATCAGTAATCCCGATTCGTACGTTGTTATCTTCCTTTTTTACCCATTCGTGTTCTTCTGAATATAATAAGTCTTCCGGTAAACTCATTGAAATCCCCTCCGTTAATTCATTAAAATAATACTATAACTATACTAGGTATTCCTGTTTATTTCTAGTGTTTCATCTTCATTTATAACCAGTTTTCCTGGAATAGTTCTTCCTTAAATCCAACCGTTACCTTCTGGCCATCCGTTACAATCGGCCGTTTAATTAACATCCCGTCTGATGCGAGCATTTCTGCCATTTCCCCAATACTTGCATTTTTAATTTTTTCCTTAAAATTCCCCTCACGATACTTTTTCCCGCTCGTATTAAAAAACTTCTTTGCGGGCTGCCCACTTTTTTTGATCAACTCCAACAGTTCATCTTTTGATGGCGGGCTGTCCACGATATGTATGCTTGTATAATCAACGTTGTGGTCATCCAGCCACTTCTTTGCCTTTTTGCATGTACCACAGTTTGGGTACCAATAAAATGATAACGTCATAAGGGACCCTCCTTTGCTTGTTTGTTTAGATTGCATTTATTATAGCAGAAGTAGGCGGGAACAGTCGAAGGAACTGCAAGCAGAAAGAAAAATTTTATAATATTCAAATAAAAAAATAGTAGCTTGCTATTTTTTATAGTATACTTGAGCACAGGTTAACAACAAAGCGCTAACTTTTGAACATATAAGAAAAGAGGCTCTTGGATGAAAAAGTATTACGAAGCCCGGCATATTTTTATCTCCATCAGCATCGTCGTAGCAGTTGCAGCTCCTATATTTTTGTTGTTTGTGCCTATAGCGATTGCTAACAATGTCCACTATACGAAAGAAAACTGGTTTGTATTTCTTTCACCAAGCGTATATTGGTTATATGGCGCAGGATTTTTCCTGTTACTGGTTGCAGCCCTTCTTCCTGCTATTTTTTATGTCAAAAAAATTCCTGTTTCACTTAGTATCATGAGTGTTGTTTTAAGCTTATTTGTTTTCTATGCAGCATCACAGCATCATCAAGTATTGTCAGATAATGCCATCTCTTATCAGCCTTTATTTTCACAAACTGAATACACCTATTCATGGGACAACTTAAAAAGAGTCGTTCATCACGCAAACATCGATGGAAGTACCTCCAAGTACGTGTTCCAATTTAAAGATGGTAACAAACTAACCATCCGTGACAATGGATATTTTGAAAATATCAAAATCCGATTACGTCATAAATTGCAGGATCAGGGCATTCAAATTAAAGCCGCAGCCTCAGGATAAACGTGCTATACTATAGGAAAACAAACATCGTAAAGAAAGGATGTATGTGGTATGGAGAAAAATATACTCGTAACGAGGACGACCATAAAGATATCGTGAAAGAACAGCACTTAACCTATGATGACTATGCCGCAATCGATGATGGCAATCGTTACGAATTGGTGAAGGGGCAATTAGAATTGATGAGCCCTGCACTGGATTATGGAACCTGTTAGCGGTTTCCTAGAACAATACACACTCCAAGGGGACCAGTACACGATCTTTGATGTCTTCCAAGGTGATATGACAGTAACCTCTCCAACCATTCCTTGGATTTCCTTTACGATGGCACAGATCATGGATAACATCCCTGAAATCAAAAACTAACAAAACCCTGCACACCAATGTATACAGGGTCTTTACATTCATTACACGTAATATTTCTCTTCTTCAATAATGCCTTTAGCGATCTCACGTTTTTTTCCAATTACATTAGTTGGCGTATGACGGGTTAATTTACGTAATGACGATAACATCATCCGTAATGTGTCGCCTTCCTCAACGGCAATTAATGTTTCCTTGGCATTTGCCTCAACCCGGTTGAACGCTTCTTGAACATATACTTGTGTGTAAAGCAGTTTTTGTTTATTTTTCTCTTCACCCGATTGAGTAATTGCTTTTTCCGTACGAAGGATGGCCGCTTCCATATTGTATACATCGTTCACCATATCAGCAAGGTTTACTAAAATTTCTTGCTCATCTTCCAGCTTTTGCATATATTTTTGTGCAGCTAGACCAGCGCCAAGCAAGACCATTTTCTTCGCATTTTTCAGGAGATATTTTTCCTGTTCCAGTGCTTCATCGCCAACTTCTTCCGGCATCATCATCATGAGCTCTTCCTGCAAGCCTTGTGCTTTTTGCAGTAGTGGCAATTCACCCTTCATTGCTTTTTTCAGCAATGTCCCTGGCACAATAAGGCGATTGATCTCGTTCGTTCCTTCAAAAATTCGGTTGATCCTAGAATCTCGGTACATACCGGCAACTTCATATTCTTCCATGAAGCCATAACCGCCGTGTAGCTGGACGGCTTCGTCAACGACATAATCAAGAACTTCCGAAGCAGAAAATTTGTTTAGGGAACATTCAATTTGGTATTCCGCAATTGCTTTGGCTACTTCTTTCCCATCTTTTAATTGTTCATCCGATAGGGCACCCATGCGTTGTTCAAACAGACCCACTGTACGATAAACGGCGCTTTCATTTGCATATATTTCCGCTGCCATTGTAGCTAACTTTTCCTGTGTTAACGAAAAATGTGAAATCGGCGTATTAAATTGTTTACGCTCGTTTACATATTTCGTAGCTACTTCAAGACCGCGTTTTGAACTGCCAACAGCGCCAATGGCTAATTTATAACGTCCCACATTCAGGATATTGAAAGCAATTTTATGTCCTTTACCTTTTTCACCTAATAAATTTTCCACGGGAACTTCCGCATCTTCCAAAATCAATGTCCGTGTCGATGAACTCTTGATTCCCATTTTGTCTTCTTCGTTCCCTGTGGAGACACCCGGGAATGCACGTTCCACGATAAATGCGGAGAAATGCTCCCCATCTATTTTTGCATAGACTACAAATACATCTGCAAACGCAGAGTTAGTGATCCATTGTTTTTCCCCATTTAGAATATAATGGGTACCAGCCCCATTTAATTTAGCGGTTGTTTTTGCACCTAGCGCATCAGAGCCTGAAGAAGGTTCGGTTAGTGCATACGCTGCTAAAAGTTCACCTGTTGCCAGCTTCGACAAATATTTTTTCTTTTGTTCCTCGTTTCCAAAAAATACAATCGGAAGGGAGCCAATACCAACGTGAGCCCCATGTGTAATTCCAAATCCGCCCGCACGAGCCATTTTTTCCGTGATCAACGATGAACTGATTTTATCTAATGCGAGACCATCATATTCTTCCGGAACATCCGCTCCTAATAATCCGAGCTCCCCTGCCTTTTTAAGCAAATCAACTGAATAGTCAAATTCATGATGTTCCAGTTTATCTTTCACAGGTAAAACTTCACCTGTAATGAATTCTTCGGTTGTTTTGGCAATCATTTTGTGTTCTTCAGTAAAATCCTCTGGTGTGATAACATCATCGCCAGTTAAATCTTCTACCAAAAATGCGCCACCTTTAAATAATTTTTCTGTTGTTTCACTCATTGTTACCGTCCCTTTCCATTGTGAATTCATTTTATGTGGAAATGCAGGCAAGAAAGAAGGTGGAGATTAATCCATCTCTATTCGCCCATTCGTACTTTCTATTAGATTACAAGAGTTCAAACACGCCGGCAGCGCCCATTCCGCCACCGATACACATTGTCACAACACCATATTGAACGTTGCGACGTTTCATTTCATGCATCAGACTTAACGTTAATTTCGTACCGGTCATACCAAGTGGATGACCAAGGGCAATCGCTCCCCCGTTGACATTGACAATATTCGGATCCAAATCCAATGCCCGAATAACCCGGACAGATTGCGAGGCAAATGCTTCATTCAACTCAAACAATCCAATATCTGATAGTTCTAGCCCAGCAATTTTTAGTGCCTTAGGTACAGCTTCAATCGGTCCAACACCCATAATTTCCGGTTCCACCCCAGCTACAGCAAAGGAACGGAATTTCACAAGCGGTGTCAGTCCTTCCGCTTTGGCTTTTTCTTTATCCATTAGTAATACAGATGCGGCTCCATCACTCATTTGCGAGGAGTTACCGGCTGTAACCGACCCTTTGATATTAAAGGCTGGACGAAGCTTTGCCAATACATCGATCGTCGTTCCAGGGCGGACTCCTTCATCCATCTCAAACATAGAACTTTTTTCTTCAATTTTGTTATTTTTCCCTACCACACGTTCGGTTACTTCAACCGGAATAATTTCATCCTTGAACTTGCCTTCCTGGATTGCTTTTGCTGCGCGTTCATGACTTTGTACTGCAAACGCGTCCTGATCCGCCCGGGAAATGTCAAAACGGTTAGCCACTTCTTCTGCGGTATGTCCCATTCCCATATAGTAACCTGGCGCATCTTGAACAAGCTTCGAATTTGGCTTAATCACATGACCACCCATTGGTATAAGACTCATCGATTCTGCTCCACCAGCAATCATCGTATCGCTTGCTCCCACCATAATTCGCTCGGCAGCAAAGGCGATGCTTTGCAAACCGGACGAACAAAAGCGGTTAATTGTAATCCCGGGAACATCATTCCTAAGCCCTGCTAATCCCGCGATGTTTCGTGCCATATTCGCCCCTTGTTCCGCTTCAGGCATGGCACAACCAATAATGACATCATCAATATTTCCATCATAATTCCCTGCTCGTTTTAGTGTTTCCTTTATCGTTAAAGCCGCTAAATCATCAGGTCTGGAATGTGCCAGTGATCCCTTTTTGGCTTTTCCAACAGGGGTCCTTGCACCTGCAACAATTACTGCTTCCTTCACCTTTCATCCCCCTCTTCTATTTGTTCTGTGTTGGAGCGCTCGACATTGATGGGCGCCCCGGCTTTTCTAGTTACGTAATGGTTTTCCTTTGAGTAGCATGTGTTGCATTCTTGCTTGCGTTTTTGGTTCCCCAATTAGGCTTAAGAATGCTTCGCGCTCTAGATCTAACATGACTTGTTCGTCAATGACCGTGCCTTCTTTTACCCGGCCACCAGAAAGTACATAGGCCATTTTTTCGGCGATTTTCACATCATGGTCTGATGCATAACCACTTAATTGCAGTGATTTAGCGCCCATCAACATTGCCGCATACCCTGCATCACCAACTACTGGAACCTTTTCGCGTTTTGGTGCTTGATAACCGGCATTCGCTAAAGCTAGTACTTTTTCTTTCGCATCATGCAATAGATGATCCGGATTCGTACTAATGGCATCGTTATTATTTAAGAAACCGTTCTCCCGTGCTTCTGCAGCCGATGTTGACACTTTGGCAGTAGCAACTTTTTCAAACACATCATTTGTTACCTTCGTCAGATCAAAATCAATTCCTTTTGGCAGATTACGCAGTTCTTTTAAATAAAGCTCTTTCATACCACCGCCGCCTGGGATGAGGCCAACTCCTGCTTCTACTAATCCCATATATGTTTCAGGGGATGCCTGAATTGCTGCAGCTGGCAAGCAAACTTCTGCTCCGCCGCCAAGTGCCATATTAAATGGTGCCGATACAACCGGCTTATTCGAATACTTAATGGTTAACCCAACATTTTGGAATTGACGGATCACCATATCCAATTCAAAGAAATTATCATCTTGTGCTTCCATCAGCATCAAGGCTAGGTTTGCCCCAACACAGAAGTTTTTCCCCTGGTTACCGATAACAAGTCCTTCGTAATTTTTCCCAACTTCTTCAATAGCAAAGTTGATCATTTGGATTACATCAAGACCAATGGCATTGCTTTTCGAAGTGAATTCCAGTGCAGCAACCCCATCTCCTAAATCTATTAAACTAGCTCCTGTATTCTTTTTAATAACCCCGTTGACATCTTTTAATCGTTTTAGATTAATTTCTTTCTTATTAAAATGCTGTTGTTTATAATCACCATGGTCATAGTAATACTTGTTTCCATTAGATTCTTTATAGAACGATTCATTGCCTTCTTCCAAAAACGTAAGCACCCATCCCGGAACCGCGTCGCCTTCTTGTTGCATTCGTTCTACTGACTCACGTACACCGATGGCATCCCATGATTCAAATGGGCCAAGTTCCCAGCCGAATCCCCATTTCATCGCCTGATCAATGGAAACGATATCATCGGCAATTTCACCGACAAGCTCGGCGGAATAAATAAGGGCTGGCTTCATCACCGACCAAACCAAATCACCGGCCCGGTCTCCTTTAGCAGAAACAAGCGCTTTCAATTTGCGGCGGGGACCCTTTTGCTGTTTAGCCGCTTCTGTTGCCGCTGTTTTTAATTTCTTACGGTCCTCGTATTCCATTGTTTTCGGATTTAATTCATAAATTGTACTGCCCGATTTATCTTTCTTTTTCAGGAAAAATCCTTGACCACTCTTTGCACCTAACCAGCCTTTTTCCTGCATTGTTAATAGGAAGTCTGGTACATCAAATATGTTTTTCTCTTCTCCATCCACTTGATCGTAAACATTTTTTGCTACGTGAATAAACGTATCCAGTCCGACTACATCCAGCGTACGGAAAGTAGCACTTTTTGGACGGCCAATCATCGGTCCAGTAACAGAATCAACTTCTCCGACACTATATCCTTCCGCAAGCATCTTTTGTACCGTAACGAGAAGTCCATAAGTTCCGATTCGGTTTGCGATAAAGTTTGGTGTATCCTTTGCTTCCACTACACCTTTTCCAAGTACATTTTCCCCAAATGTCTTCATGAACGCCAAAACTTCCGGATCTGTACCTTTTGTAGGCGTAACTTCTAATAGTTTTAAGTAGCGCGGTGGATTGAAAAAGTGAGTTCCAAGAAAATGTTTTCGAAAATCTTCTGAGCAATCAGCTGCCATTGCTTCAATCGAAATCCCTGAGGTATTGGAGCTGACAATTGTCCCTTGCTTGCGAACCTTGTCGACATTTGCAAATACTTGTTTTTTAATATCCAATCGTTCTACAACAACTTCAACAATCCAATCGACATCAGCCAATTTCTCCATATCATCATCCATATTACCAACCTCAATTAAATCGAGACTATCCTTGGTCGTAATCGGTGATGGTTTTTGTTTTAACAAGGCTTTTTTACTTTGGGCAGCCATACGGTTTCTTACCGCACGATCATCCAACGTCAAACCTTTTTTCACTTCGTCTTTGGTCAGTTCCTTTGGCACAATATCGAGCATAATTGTTGGTATCCCAACATTAGCCAAATGAGCAGCAATTCCGGATCCCATTACACCAGACCCTAATACTGCAGCACGCTTGATTGTTCGTGACATGATTTCTCCCCCTATCTTCACTTGAATGAATACTCATTCATTTTACTGTGAAAAATAAAAGATAGTTCCCTATCCATCTGTAATTTAGTATAAATCATTTTCAGATACTTTGCAATAAAAACAATGCGTTATATACAGTGAAACTTTATGCAGTAGGGGCCGACGCACAGGGCGTGACGGTTTTAGCCTGTCCTTTCCACCCCCACTGAACAAAGGAATCTGCTTTTCGATTTTATCCAGGTATGAGGAAAGCAAATCCTTATTTAAAATAATCTTCCAATCCAGCAACAATACCCTTAGCTGCCTTTTCCTGATAGCTAGCCGTTTTGAGAAGCTTCTGTTCCTTTGAATTACTAATAAAACCAAGCTCAATTAGTACAGCTAGTTGCATATTATCTCGTAACACTTGAAAATCTGCTTGTTGCGCCCCACGATCAGTGAGGTTTACCTGCTTGATCAGTGCCTTCTGGATAGAATTCGCAAGCTCTTGATTCTCACTACCATCATAGAAAAAGGTATGGATCCCATGAACTGATTGATTTTCCGATGCATTATAGTGCAGACTAATAAACGCATCTGTATCAGTAGAGTTACTAATTTGCGTCCGTTCTTCTAAGGAAATAAATATGTCATCCGTCCGGGTTAATGTAACCGAAGCCCCTTTATCACGTAATTGATCTTCAACTTTTTTAGCAGTAGATAGTGTTAATGTTTTTTCATATACCTTTGATCCAATCGCACCGGTGTCTTTTCCACCATGACCCGGATCAATAACGAAATGATAACCGTACAGTGGTTTTTCAGCCTTGTCCTTCGTTGGAAGATCCTGCTTTTCTTCCTTATTTTTGGTTTCGACAGCCTTCTCCGCTTTTTCGACATCATTTTCACCAGGTTTTGCTTCTGATTCTTTATCGTCATCTTTTTGCTTCGGTTTTTCCACTGACTCTACTTTTTTGGTCTCTTCTATTTTTTGTTGCGAATCAGCTTCTTCATTTGTATCTGACATCACGCTATCTGTTGTTTCATTTTCTTCATCAAGCAAATATAAAGCCACCCATACTTCATTTCCGTTGTAAAATGTTTTTCCCCAACCAAATGATTCTTGAAAAATCGTAACCTTTTCACCCTGTTTCAATTTTGTAATAATTGGTGCCTTGCTATCAGGGGCATTGCGTAATCTTACTGCTGGTGCTTTCACTGTATACAGTTTCCCATTTTCTATTGATTTATCGGACTTCGTATTTATTTCTGAAGAAGTGGTAGTTTGTGCTTGCTGTTCATTTACGTCCGGTTGTCCGGCACCTACCTGATCCGTTTGTGTATCATTCACTGCTGCCAGTTGATGTAATGCAGCCCATGCTTCTTCTCCATTGTAAAATGTTTTTCCCCAACCAAATGATTCTTGAAAAATCGTAACCTTTTCCCCCTGTTTTAGTTCAGCGAGAACAGTTGCATTTTGGTCTGGTGCATCCCGTAATGCTAATGTTGCAGAATCGACTTGGTACAGTTGCCCACTGTCTGCATGAACTGTTGGCAGATATAAAAATAGGCAAACAAATAAGCCGATGCCTATAATAATGTTATTTTTCATAATGGTCTCCTCCAATTAGTAGATTGCTATATTGACAGGTTTGCCAATAAATTCTACTAATATACATTCCAATTGAAATAATTAGATTGTTAGTTTTAGCAGGAGGTGATTCCAACGTACTTTAATAAGGAAGAAAATTAGCGAAACATTAGGAGCAGAAAGCTTACTTAAAAATAAAAACCCAAGAGAAATCCCGGGTTTTTACTCCATATCACAAGCAGTATCTAAAGGGGTTCAAGTACCATTGTTGACAAACCACAACTCAACAAATCTGTCCTGATTTAGATAGACGTACACAAGATTAAGATGATTGACATTCCCTGCAATAGCCATAAACCTCAAACTTGTGCCCTACGATGTCAAAATCATCTAATTTCGGTAAAGCATCCATCGGACAATTTTCTATAACACGGGTCTTCCCGCATTTTAAACAGATGAAGTGATGATGGTGATCATGGGTCGAGCAGCTTAATTGATATTTTTTTTCTCCATTCAGTTCCGTTTCTTCAATGATTCCCAACTCGCCAAACAGCGCTAAGTTCTGGTAAGCGGTAGCGTAACTTAAACCTGGATAATCCTTTTTTAAGTAATCAATAATTTCTTTTCCCGACACATATTTTGGATTCCGGTCCAAATAAAAAAGTATCTTTTCCCTTTTCCTGGTGATTTTATATCCATTTAATTTTAATTTCTGAAAGGCTTCATCTATCATCATATATATCACCGCACTCCTTTCAAAAAAGCTTCCTCTTCATTGTAGCAGAGTGCGTCAAAAAAAATAAGTCATCGACGACATGAAGAGGTACCGGCGAACGTTATAATAGAGGTCAGATAAACGCGGCATCATACGATTTAGTATATAATGATAGAATTATAAAGTGAAACTTCATTCATTGGAGATTTCCAACGAACTCAGACGTTCTAATACAGGCGAAGACATAAAGACGTGACGTTCTTACCCTGCCTTTCCTCCCACACCTTAATTAAGGACCTCCCTCTTACCTTTTTTGATGTCTCCTCAACATTTGAAGCGGGAGTCCTACCGTCCATTAAGAGTGGGGTAAATTTTTCCGTATGCGATGTTGCAGTGTCATCACAATTACTTTCTGAATAAGAAACGCAACCAGCAAGAGAATGACGAGAAATAACGTGATGGTTGGCCCAGGTGGAGTTCCTAACTGATAAGAAGAAATTAAACCTGTGAAAATACCGATTAACGAAACAATCACAGCTGTAATAAGAACCATGATAAACCCTTTTGCAATTCGTATCGCTAGTGCAGCAGGCAATACCAAAAGGGCGGACACCAATAGGGCGCCAACAGTCGGAATAATGATGGAAATGGCCAGTCCGGCTGTCATACTAAAAGAAAGGGATAAAAGATGTGTATTCACCCCACTAGCAAAGGCTGTATCTTCATCAAACGTTAATAAATATAACGGTTTTCTTAAGATAAAGAAATAAAGTAAAATAAATACGGTTATAATGGAAATGATATAAACTTGTTTCGGACTGATCGTTACAAGCGACCCAAACAAATATTGATCAATCGTTGTTGTCATGCCACCTTCGCTTAAACTGATCAAAAACATGGCAAGCGATAAACCAGCCGCCATTAAGATGGCAATCGACACCTCTGAGTAGCTTTGGTACGCCCTTCGCATATATTCTATCCCCATCGCACCAATGATAACGACCAGAATACTGGAGATGGTCACTTCTGCATGAAAGAAAAAACCGATAGCTACTCCCGCTAAAGAAATATGCGATAACGTATCCGCCATTAATGCCTGTCTTCGCAAGACAAGAAAAACACCTAAGATTGGTGCTATAACGCCGATGAATCCACCAACCCAGAATGCCCGTTGCATGAATCCGAGATCAAACATTTCCATTCTCCGTGTTCCTCTCTTTCCAAACGAATGTGTTTATCCAAATAGTTTTGCGCCTCATCCAGATCATGTGTCACCATGATAACTGTTCTGTTATGCGCTTTTACCTGGTGGTACATAAACTGATAGAATTCCGTCCGGCTTTCCACATCCATTCCGGTTGTGGGCTCATCTAATACAAATGCATCCGGTTCAGATGCTAAAGCACGGGCAATACATATTTTTTGTTTCTGTCCGCCTGATAACGAACCAATTTTATGACGACGATATTCCCACATGCCAACCATTTTCAAGGCGTTTTCCACCAGTTCCACATCCGTTCGATCCAGTCGTTTAAACCATTTTCCTTTCTGATATCTCCCTGACTTAACAAGCTCCATCACCGTACTTGGAAAACCAACATTAAAAGAAGCAATCTGTTGCGGAACATAGGCAACTTTCATTCGCTGTCCTTGATCATTTTTTTTACTAACCGTCACTTTTCCTTGCCAAGGCTTTAACAGACCGAGCATGAGTCTTAGTAATGTCGATTTTGATGCCCCGTTTTGTCCCGTTATTCCGACAAATTGTCCGCTTTTTATTTCAAGTGATACACCGTTAATAACTGGAACATGAGAATAACCAAACACAGTGTTCTCCAACGTAATAAGATTCATAACGTACTCCTCCTTTTAAACATACATGAGGAAAGGGCGTACTTTTTATTGCTACATGTGCACACCCCTATCCTCATTAATTCATTAGTTCTGTAATGCATTCTTGAGCATATCGAGATTATCCTCCATTACCGTTATATAATCCAGTCCTTTTTCCTGTTCTTCTTTACTTAAGCCTTCAAGCGTGTGTAATATTTCGGTTTTAGCTCCAACTTCGTCTGCGAGTGTTTTGGCAACTTTAGGTGAAGCCAATTCTTCGAAGAAAATGACGTTCACATCATGTTGTTTCGCAAAATCTTTTAATTCAGCAAGTTTCGCTGGACTTGGTTCCTGGTCCGGTGATAACCCGGCAATCGGAACTTGTTTCAGTCCATATTCTTTTGCTAAATACCCGAAAGCGGCATGCTGTGTGATCACTTCCTTCTTTGAAACATCTTTAAGCACTGTCCGGTATTGCTGATCAAGCTCCTTTAACTGATCTATATACGCTTGGCTATTTTTTTTATAAACATCTTCGTTTTCTGGATCTTGCTCAATTATCGCATTCGTAATATTCTCTACCTCTTTTTGCGCAAGTACCGGACTCAACCAAACGTGCGGGTCCAAACCACCGTGATCATGTTCGTGTGCATCTTCATGTTCGTGTTCGTCTTCATGTGCATGGTCATCTCCGTCTTCATGGTCATCTCCATCATGGTCATGCTCCCCGTGGTGATGATGTTCTTCTCCTTCCATTAAATCAATATCCTGACTTGCCTCTACCATTTGCGAATGCTCATTATCCATACTCTTTTCAACGGAGGGCACCCATGTTTCCATGGAAGGACTGTTATATACAAACATATCTGCCTGTTGGATAGTTGCCACATCTTTTGGTGAAGGATCCCAATCATGTGGTTCTGTCGTAGCTGGAATTAAAAGATCAACTTGGGCTTGGTCCTTGACAATATTCTTTGTAAATTCATACATCGGATAAAAGGTCGTAACAATATGCAACTTCTCTGAATCGGATGAAGAATTATTTGATTTATTGTCTTCTTTTGATTGGCTTGTTGCATTTCCGCAGCCTGCCAATATCAAAATGCAAGTTGATAGAAGTGCGATAATTAACTTTACACGTTTCATATTTGTTTCCCCCATTTCATAATAATCTAAATCCGTAACAATTACGTTTGATGCAGGTCTACTTTTCCATCTAAAATACCTTAACCTGTCATCCTTTTAATAGTTAAACTTTCTAACAATTTTATAAGTGTAATGATTACACTTTAAATCTAAAAATAAATTCTTCTTTTTTACCAGCTTGACTTTTTCACACCAGGAATTTGTCCTTTATGGGCCAGTTCACGAAAAGCAATCCGGGACATCTTAAATTTTCTTATATAGCCTCTTGGTCTTCCGGTTAATTCACAACGATTATGTAATCGTGTTGGTGATGAATCTCTCGGCAACTTTCTTAACGCTTCATAGTCTCCTTTTTCTAATAACTGTTTACGAAGCGCTGCATACTTTATCACTGTTTCCTGCCTCTTTTTTTCCTTAGCAATCTTGGATTTTTTAGCCATTTCAAACATTCCTCCCTTCGCTTCACTAGATTCAAACAATATAACTGTAACCATTACACTTTATGAATTAAGGTAAAACGTAATCGTTACTATTTACGATTATTACCTTACCATTCTTTTTTCGATTTGACAAGAGCGAGTGTATTATTTAAAAAAGTAACCTTCATTCAGCGGGGGCTTTTCCCGGCTGAATGTTAGTTGAACAGAATCGTACCTTTACGAACCGTTGACTCCCACTTTTCTTTTTTGGTTTCCCCTCAAAATCTTGAAGTAGGAGTCTTACTGCCCGTTAAGAGTGGGATAAACGTTCGATGGCAAATTGCAATAGATAATTATCTCCCGCGCATCTAAAAGACCAATCCCTTTAACCCTTGAAGGACAACGAAAATGCCAAGACCAAGAATTAAAACCGAAGATAATAGCGCCAATGTACCCATCACCCGCCAGTTTTCCATCCATTTGATGGAGTCTCCTAACCGAACCACAAGCAAACCAATCATACTCATCGTAATGGCACCTCCGACAGAAAAAGCAGCGACAAAACTAAGACCAACAGAAATATGTTGCGCTCCAATGGCGGCTAAGAGAACAGCTAAAGCGCTCGGACAAGGAATGAGTCCGATAAAAAAACCAAGTGCTAATAAACGCGATGGGGAGGATGGACTTTCATGTATATGAATGTTATGATGAAGCCCATGATGATGCTCGCATGGTTCAGCATATCCATAACCATATCCAACCTTTTCCATAACCACAATTTGCGGTCGTATCCGTCGATAAAGGATCTTTACACCTAAATATGTAATGACAATCCCAGAGATTAGTTGGATCCAATAGACGATTCCCCCGGGAAGAAACGATTGAACTGCAGATGTAGCCACAAAGGCCAGAATAATGATGGATAACGTATGGGCAATTGCAGTAGATACGCCTAAAAAGACGGCATCTTTTATTGTCGCTCGTGAAGAAATAAGATACGCCGTAATTACCCCTTTTCCATGCCCTGGTTCTAATGAATGCAAGGCGCCAAGGCCCATAGCTACCAAAATAACATAAATGATTCCCATGTTTTTCCTCCTTATAATTGGCCCTACCTTTTACCCCACTGAATTAAAGAACAAAGACTAAGTTCTCGGCCTTCTGAGTTACAACACCCTTATGACTCGCATCGTGCAGGCTGGAGACAACATCGGATTTTCCTCAAGGAGTTGGCTGGCTCCCACTTTTCTTTTGTGTTTACGACTCAAAATCTCGAAGTGGAAGTCTAGCTGCTCGTTAAGATTGGGATAAACTGTTTATTGGCCTCCCGCGATAGTTACTGTCTCTGAAAGCGACCCATGTGGCCCTTTGTGGTAAATATAAGCTGTTTCCTGGCTAAGAAAATTAGACTCATCTGAAAAAATTTTGAACCAGGTACCATCATCATTGTCGATCTGATCCATGACAATCATAGCGGTTCCGCTACTTGGTAAATGGTATGCGATATCATTGCTAGTTGACGTAGATGGCTGCGTTCTCACATTTAATGGTGCGCTTACTGTCGATACTGCAAGACGATAAGGCTCGGAATTAAACCTGCCAAAGTCTTTCCCGCCAAGCGCCTGATCAATTCGGTACATATAACCAGCAATCTCCTGCCCCCAGAACGGATCAGAAGCATATTTCACATTCATACCCATTTCCTTATTTCCAAGCATCGATCCATTATAATAAGCTCCTTTTGGATCTTGATACTGATTAGCGACAAATTGGCTAACATAGTCGATGCCATCCTGAAACGTGTTAAACTTTTTTGCACCATTATAAGGATCACTATCAATTGCCCCAAATCCATATAGATTATGTTTTGTTTGTGCAATAGCACTGCTCCCCCACGCACTCTCGTGAATAGCATGCGCTAGTAAATAGAGCGCATTGACGCCAAATTGATTCTGTGCCGAAATAAATGCTTCTCCAAGTGTAGCAAGAGGTCCAGGTCCGCCCATCTGGTTTCGGTAACCTTCTGGAATATTATCCTTAATGAACTGGTTCAGTTGATTTGCTGTATACGATGTATCCGTATTTAATGGCAAAATTTCAAAATATTGATATGCCGTTCCCACTTCTTTTCCATCGGAATTAAAAAACGTGTGTCCATTTCGGCTATAATATTTTTGGCCTTCTGACATAAAGTCTGCTGCCGGGCCATAAACAAATGAGCTTGTCTCCGTGACGTGATGGCTCAACATGCCATCTTGAACGGTATAATAAGTGGGGCTCTTTATAATATCCGGATCAAAGCTTGGTTCTTTTGCCTTTTGCTGTGGTTTTTCAGGTGTGGATTGTACCTCTATTGGCGGAGATGATTCTACCGGCATATTTGCATAAAAAGATCCTCCATCTTCTGTATCGCTATATGCATGAATTATCAATAGTAGCAACGCAATCTCAACAGTTGCAATAACGACGATATATATGAATTTACCTCTTACATTATATATATTTGATGAAGATCTATGATTCATGTTTTTCTCCTTTCACAGATTCCTATTTTCTGGTTTCGCTATTCTAATTCTATGAACCTAAACTGTAATTATTACTATTAATGAATTGATTTAGACGATGGTTAGCCAAAATCGGTAATTGAGGATAGCGCTATAGTATATTTATCATCAGCCAAAGAACAAAATTGCTTCTATAGTGATAAACTTGACGAGAAAGTATTTCCCCTATCTCCTCCTGCACTTATTGTTTCGTTTAATTTTTTATTTCCTTCTGTTTTTACATAATTACCGATGGATTTATAAGATCTATAATTCGTAATGATTACTAATTACTACATCATATTATATATAAAATAATATTATTCCTTTTTTTGATAATAGATTTTAACAAACCCTATTCGTCTTTCTCATTAAACTAATCATCTATTAATAGACTAAATTACCACCCACTTTTGGTGAGCTACTTCAATACTATTGAATAGAGTCGTAATCATTACTATTTACAAATCGGAATCATTACGTTAATATATTCAAGAATGAGTGTTAAGGAGGATTTTGTATTGAAAAGAATCATTGTAATTATGACAATTATACTAGTTTCACTTATTATTGCTGGTTGTGGCTCTACTACAAAGGATGAAGCTCAAGCAGATTTAACGATTTATACATCGATTTACCCGATTCAGTATGCCGTAGAACGAATTGGCGGGGATACAGTACATGCTGAATCTGTTTATCCGCCAGGGGTTGATGCACATAGCTACGAACCAACCACCAAAAAGATGACATCGATTGCCTCTAGTGATGCATTTATCTATATGGGTGCTGGCATGGAAGGCTTTGCTGAGACAGCTGCTGACGCTCTAAAATCACAGAATGTCAATTTAGTTGAACTTGGTAAGCACAAAGAACTGTTTGATTCAGAAAATGAAGAGCACAACGAAGAAGACCATAAGGATGACGGCCATCATCACGGAGACCATAACCCGCATATTTGGCTCGATCCTCAACGGATGATAAGTATGGCTGATTTAGTGAAACAAGCGTTAATTGATTTAAATCCAGATAAAAAAGAATTATATACAGATAACTTTGAAGCGTTGAAGAAAGATTTGTCAGCATTGGACAGCAGCTTCAAAAAAACAATGCAACCAAAGCAAAATAAAAAAATACTTGTCTCTCATGCTGCATACGGGTATTGGGAGGAACGATACGGGATTGAGCAAATTGCGATCCGGGGAATCACCTCAAGTGACGAACCATCCCAAAAAGAATTAACATCTATTATTAAGCAAGCGAAAGAAAATGATGTCCATTACATTCTATTTGAACAAAACAGTTCGGATCGAATTTCGAACATCATGCAGGAACAGCTTAACGCCAATGTGGAATATATTCATAACCTGGAAGTCTTGACTGAAGATGACATCAACCAACATGAAAATTATTTATCCTTAATGGAGCATAATTTACATGTGCTTGATAAAGTGACAAAATGAAAGCAGGTGATATACAATGAATCAATCCATCATTACTATGAAAAATATCCATTATAAATATGATAAGCAGGATGTCTTGGATCACATCAATTTCACCTTGCCACAGGGGGCATTTATGGGACTCGTGGGGCCTAATGGCGGTGGAAAGACCACATTTATCAAATTAGTGCTCGGCCTGCTAAAGCCAGATACGGGTGCGATTGAACTGTTTGGTCAACCGATTGAAAAATTTCATGCCTGGGATCGAATTGGATTTGTTTCGCAAAAGGCGAATTCATTTAATAAGGGATTTCCAGCGACTGTTTATGAAGTTGTATCCATGGGGCTTACCGCAAAAATCGGCTATTTTAAGTTTTTTAAAAAACAACATAAAGAGAAAGTTTTACAGGCCATTAATCAAGTTGGGATGAGTGACTATACCCATCAAAACATTGGGAACCTTTCCGGTGGACAGCAACAGCGTGTTTTCATCGCTCGTTCTCTTGTCAATGATCCGGATTTACTTATTCTGGACGAACCCACTGTTGGTGTTGACGCGGAAAATGTAAAACGTTTCTATGAAATACTTCATCAATTACACCAGGAACACGGGATCACGCTGCTACTGGTAACACACGATACCGGAATGATGACTGAATATGCGACCGATATTGTGTGCCTAAATAAAACATTGCATTTTCATGGCAGTCCAAACCAATATGCTTCCATGACAGAACGGGATTTGTCCCAATTTTATGGGTACCCGGTAAATATCGTAACCCATAATCACGCGTAACGGAGGATACAGAATGCTTTCAGATATTTTACAATTTGATTTTTTACGGAATACGTTTTTAACCGGGCTGCTTATCGGCGTCATTGCGCCATTGCTGGGAACATTTATTGTTGTACGGCGCTTATCCCTGATTGCCGATGCCCTTTCTCATGTAACGCTTGCCGGAATTGCCTTTGGATTATTATTGGAAAAAAAACTTGCCATGACATTCATTACCCCTTTTTATGGTGGCATGGTCTTTTCGGTACTTGGCTCCATCTTTATCGAAAAGCTACGGGGGGTTTATAAAGCATATCAAGAGTTAGCAATACCGATTATTTTATCGGGCGGTGTTGGACTAAGTGTGATCTTTATTTCCCTGGCAAATGGTTTCAACACCGAGCTGTTCAATTATTTATTTGGTTCGGTATCAGCCGTTAGTCAGAAGGATTTGTATACGATTTTGGGAATTTCGATTTTTGTCTTGCTGATCATTATTTTATTCTATAAAGAGTTGATTACATTATCGTTTGATGAGGAACATGCAACGGTTTCCGGGATTCATGCCAAGTGGATTCACTTGCTCTTTATTGTACTAACAGCACTTGTTATTGCCGCTTCTATTCGTATTGTCGGAGTGCTGCTCGTTTCTGCTTTGATGACTCTTCCAGTGGCAGCCAGCATGCGATTAGCAAAAGGCTTTAAACAGAGCTTATTTTTGGCAATCGCCTTTGGAGAGCTAGCGGTAATTCTGGGATTAATCTCGGGTTATTATTTCAGTATTCCACCCGGCGGTACGATTGTTGTTATTTCGATTATCATTTTACTCATTTCAATTGGGATGAAACGGTTTTCGTTTACTTTTAAAGGAAGAAGGAATTCAAATGAAACTTAACGAAGCAATTCAGAATTTAAAAGAACAAGGCTATAAAATGACAAAACAGCGAAAAGATATATTAGGCTTTTTCACCAATGCTGATGGCTATCGCACAGCTAAGGATTTAATTCGGTACATGGAGCCAACATATCCTGGCATTAGTTTTGATACCGTTTATCGTAACCTCCATTTATTTAATAAGATTGGCATTTTAGAAACAACGGAGCTGAATAATGAAAAGCTTTTTCGCATCAGCTGCACGACACATCACCATCACCATTTTATTTGTAAGGATTGCGGGAAAACGAAAGAAATTAATGTCTGCCCGATGGAAGATGTTGTTACGAAGGCATTGGCTAATTATCGTATCGAAGGACATAAATTTGAAATCTATGGATTGTGTCCAGCGTGTCAAAGTGCATAAGGCTATCTCTCCCGTCTCCCCTTTATTTTATTAGCGGAAGGAAAAAATGGTGCTTAACTAAGAAGAAATACAAACGGGGATAGAACTGTCAAATTCATTCAACTGTCCTATCCCCCCTCATCAATTAACCAAACACTTCCTCCAACACATTGGATTCTTCATGCTCCAGCATGTTTTTCTGGATAACCGCATCAACGACTTTGTTCATTTGCGCTTTTATTTCCTGTGAAGCGTCCGATTCACCAATAATATATATTTTTTCCCAAGCGTCTTCCTTTGCGCGCTTGTCCAATTTCGGCGCGATGCTTTTATACCACCGTTGTTTGTTGGCTTCATAGCGATTCCGGAAATCTTCCTGTTTGAGACTTTTACCACCTTTACCCATCGATGCATCGGCTTTATGAGGACCCGTAAATTGCCTCCAATGATCGGTTTCAATATCAAGCTCGTAATATGCCGTGTCCGTTATTTCGCCAATCTCTGCCTCAATCACCTTAACCTGATCTTGTTGTACAAGGATCAAACCGGCTTTCGGAAATATTTCATATAATCGCTCGAGCTGCTCCGTTACTGGTGTGTTTTCCCAGAAGAATTCTGTTTTCAAGCGCATTTGGACACGCGTTGCAAACCAGACATCCTCGTCTGCTGTCGCAAATAGGATAATCCCTTTTCGAAAGTTTTGCTCATTGCCACGTACATATTTTTTGACTTTTTGTTTAATTTGTTGAAAGTTTTTCCATTCTTCTTTATTATCATCTTCACTTAAGTATTGTTCAAAATTCCGCAGTCCATTTTTTAAATGAAGCTTCCATTCACCCCCTTGCTGCTCCGGATCGGATGGGTCCGTGTTCAGATACATGGTAAAAACCTTATTTGTCCTCTCTTTACTAACATTTTTCAATTTCTTTATTTCTTCGTGTATATCCATCGATGATCGCACTCCTTTATCCATGACTTAATTATCTGTAGCCGAAAATGGGGCATAATAAACCTGCACTATGAAATGACTTTAAGTCCCACGGCAGCACACAGAATCATGCTAATAAACAAGAGGCGTCGCCAATCCTTTGATTCACCATAAACGAACATGCCAACCAATGCACTGCCAATCGTACCCATACCGGTCCATACAGCATAAGCGGTCCCCATCGGTAAGGACGTCATCGCCATCGACAAGAAAATATAACTCATAACAAAACCACCTAGCAGAATGGCAAATGCCCGCACACTTTTTTTCTTATTCACCATATTAATGCCAGCTACGCCGATCACTTCCCCTGCACCGGCAATGATTAATACTATCCATGCCATTATCCTTGCTCTCCTTTAGCTTCAGGACTATCGGTTACCATTTTCAAGCCAATAACCCCGACAAGCAATAATAGAATCAGTAGTACTTTAACAATACGAAACGGCTCACCAAAAACTGTAAATTCAAGAATGACTGTCCCAGCAGTTCCCATTCCGGTAAATACGGCATACGTCGTTCCCACGGGAAGCCTTTTGGAAGCCACAATTAAAAAGTGCATACTTGCATAAATTGCAATCGCTGTTAAAATCCACGTTCCTGCATTATAGGCATGCTTCAGCCCAACAACCCAGCCAATTTCAAAGATCCCTGCAATAAACACCAAATTCCAATCTCGTTTCATCGTCAACACCTCAGCTTTATTTCTTACTATGATTGGCTCCAGATATCCGCCCCTGATTTTCCAAACAAAAAAGCCCGGGACGATATCCATCTTTAGATATCCTCCCGGGCTTTTGTCCCTCCGTGTACACGTTCGTGCGTTTTCTCTCGGACCAGACCAATCAATTATTGCGGAACCCTAGAAAACTTTCATACCAAGAGTATAACTTTAATTTCACTCCTGGTCAATGTGTTCAGCGCGTCAATTTCATATGACGTGTGTCTTTTAACGAAGCTTCATAATCTTTACCTTCTTTACCTGATGTCCATCAATTTCCGTAACGATAAACTGATAACCATCATATGTAATTGACGTTCCTCGTTTGGCATCCAAATTATTTGTGATCATCCAGCCACCGATCGTATCCACTTCATCAGCTTCCAATTCGATCCCAAATAATTCATTTATTTCCTCAAGCAATACTTTCCCGGAAACAATCGTTGTATCATCATCCACTTGCTCCAGCATTGGCTTTTCATTGACATCGAATTCATCACGAATCTCCCCGACAATTTCTTCCAAAATATCTTCTACCGTTACAAGTCCAGCTGTTCCCCCGTATTCATCAATGACGATCCCCATATGAATACGTTGCTTTTGCATCATAATTAACGCTTGCTTTATCGGTGTCGATTCAGAAAAATACAGAATCGGCCTTATTAACGGGATAATGGATGCTGTTCCATTTTGAAGGCGATTCGTAAACAGTTCTTTAATATTTACTAGTCCAACAATATGATCCTTATCCCCTTCTGCTACCGGATAGCGTGTAAACTGTTTTTCCTGAACGATATCTGCATTTGCTTGTGCATCACTGTCCTTAAAAAAACAAACCATTTCCGTCCGGGGAACCATAATTTCTTTCGCTACCCGTTCATCAAACTCAAAGATGTTATTGACATACGTCATTTCTGCTTGATTAATTTCCCCACTTTTATAGCTTTCAGATAAGATTAAGCGTAATTCTTCCTCCGTTAGAGCTGCTTCATTTTCATTGATTGGTTTGAAACCTACTAAACGAATGATTAGCCGGGAAGAACCATTTAATAGCCAAATAAACGGAAACATCAACTTATAAAATAAAATTAACGGTTTAGCAAACAGTAACGTGACTTTTTCCGCTTTTTGAATAGCGATTGACTTCGGAGCCAATTCCCCTACAACAACATTTAAAAAAGTAATGATCAAAAACGCAATAATAAAAGCGAACAAGGAAGCCAAACCTGAGTTGAGTCCCAGTTTAGTGAAAAGCGGATCGATTAGAACTTTTATCGTTGGCTCGCCAAGCCAGCCTAATCCCAAAGCCGCCACCGTAATCCCTAATTGACTTGCCGATAAATACGTATCAAGGTTATCAATGATTTTCTTTGCGTGTACCGCTTGTTTATTTCCCTCAGCAATTAATTGGTCAATTCTGGTTGGGCGCACTTTTACCATGGAAAATTCTGTTGCAACAAAAAATGCCGTCAATAAAATCAATATCACAATTACGATTAAATAAATGAAATCCATCACGCAGCCGCCAACTCCTTCATGAACACGCAACACTTATTTTCGCCAATTATTCTGTCTGCATACAATACATGACCGCAGTTGCAAAACAAAAAACCTCTCCAGGTTTGGAAAGGTTATCCTTTGTTATTATTTATTCCCTTTAAATGAGCCCTCAAACAATAATTCTTGCAAATCTTTACGGGTCGAAGGTTTTTCCCGATCACGATACGGATCTGCCAATGCATCCTTCTCCCCTTTATACCCTAACGCAACAATTGCCTGAACGGTGTAGTTCTCAGGAATGTTTAATACTTGTTTTGCCTTCTCCCGGTCAAAGCCACCCATTGCATGTGTGATCAGCCCTTTGCGGAATGCTTCCAACGCCAAAAAGCCCCAAGCGGTTCCAGTATCAAAAGCATGGGTTGGATTCGCTCCCCCATCTTCGTTATCCGTTTTGGATAGTAACGCAACTAGTACAGGAGCTTTCTTACACCAAGCCACATTCCCTTCATTAATAAACGTAAGAAACTTCTCACGATCTGCTTGATTACGGGCAATGATAAAGCGCCATGGTTGTTTATTTGCTGCCGATGGTGCCCAGCGTGCCGCTTCAAATATACTATATAAAATGTCATCCGATACATCTTTATCCAAAAATGACCTCGGTGACCAACGGTTTACATAAATCGGATCAATATCGTATGACGCCTTGCGAAATTCTTCTACTTCCAACATTACTGACTGCCTCCTACTTTTACTAAAGTTTCATGACTATTATACACGTTTTGCTTACTTTTTGAAACCCTTTTACTTTTTATAACTATATCTAAACTACTTCCAGTCAGCAAAAAACGAACCAGCCAACATAACTGGTTCGTTTCCCATCCATATAAACTGCTAGTTCGAAAACTGTTCTTCCTCGGTTGAGCCTTTGATGGCCGTAGTAGAAGAAGTTCCACCTGATATCACTTGTGCTACTTCATCGAAATAACCAGTACCAACTTCACGCTGGTGGCGGGTTGCACTATAGCCATCCTCCTCACTTGCAAATTCGGCTTGCTGTAATTGAGAATAAGCTGCCATTCCATGGTCTTTGTATCCTTTTGCCAATTCAAACATACTGTGATTTAATGCATGGAAACCAGCCAAAGTTACAAACTGGAATTTGTATCCCATTTCCGCAAGTTTTTGTTGGAAATGCGCGATTTCTTCCTCTGACAGTTTCCGTTTCCAGTTAAACGATGGAGAGCAGTTATATGCCAACAACTTATTCGGATATTTCGTATGGATCGCATCGGCAAACTTTTGCGCTTCCTGCAAATTCGGTTCAGATGTTTCACACCAGATTAAATCGGCATATGGTGCATAAGCAATTCCCCGATTTATTGCCTGATCAATGCCTGCATGTGTCTTGTAAAATCCTTCTGCCGTACGTTCTCCGGTCATAAACGGTGCATCATATTCGTCAATATTATCGGTAATTAAACTTGACGCATTGGCATCCGTTCGAGCTATAATCACGGTTGGTGTACCCATGACATCTGCTGCAAACCGGGCAGCAATTAAATTGCGGATCGCATTTTGTGTTGGCAGTAATACTTTTCCACCTAAATGACCGCATTTTTTCTCTGACGATAATTGATCCTCAAAATGGACCCCAGATGCCCCTGCTTCAATCATTTGCTTCATCAGTTCAAAGACATTTAGCTGCCCGCCAAATCCTGCCTCAGCATCAGCAACAATTGGTGCAAACCAGTCGATCTCTTCATTTCCTTCTGAATAGTAGATCTGATCGGCACGCTGTAATGCCTGGTTAATCTTCTTGACAACATTCGGTACACTGTTTGCCGGGTACAAACTTTGGTCCGGATACATGTTCCCGGATAAATTAGCATCTGCTGCAACCTGCCAGCCACTTAAGTAAATAGCTTTCAAACCCGCCTTAACCTGCTGTACTGCTTGGTTTCCAGTTAATGCTCCCAGGGCATGAATGTAATCTTTTTCATGAATAAGATTCCACAATTTCTTTGCCCCTGTCATTGCTAAGGTGTGCTCAATATCGATTGATCCTCTTAAACGAACCACATCTTCTGCTGAATAAGGTCGTTCCACCCCTACCCAGCGTAAATCTGTTTCCCACTCATTTTGCAATGTTTCCACTCGTTTTTGTCGCATTTAACATTTCCCCTCTCCATTAATTAATTAGTTATATACAGGTATCGTTAAAATTCATTACGCCACGTTGGTGACTGATCAACTGCATAAAGCATTTCATCGAGACCTTATTCGCGTTTCCCAATCCTTTTGTTGTAATACAATGTTCATACAATCTAATTGTTATATAACATAATATGCAAAAAAATTTAGTCTTCTCTTTTCTTGGATAAACAATAATCACATTCCAACAAATAACCTTTCGCTTTCATTGGCTTTCCACATTGCTGACAATGAACATGTGTGGTATTTTTCATCCTTTAAGCCCTCCCTTTTTATATAACAGATTTGTTTATTGTTCCTTTGTTATAACACAGTATATAGATTCCATTTTAAAAATGCAACCCTTTTTTCAAAAAAATTTAAATTATCCGAGACATACTGCGAAATATGGAAGGCCACAGTCTACATAACAAAAATGGTGGTCGTTGTTTTTTATGGGAGGATGACAGAACAAGTTAGGTTTACCAAAAACATACCTTATTAACTGAACTGAATATGGAAATATCGTCTTTTGAATTTGTTGCTATTCATTTGTTTTTTAGTTTTATGGAACAGATTCATTATCCCGCCATTTTTTGTAATTAAGTTAGCCAAATATGATATAATGCTAACGTTATCTATAGCCTGAGGAGGAGAGGGATTTGAGATACTTTCGACTTGCGGGAACACGCACAGTCAAAACCGGTATAGCCATTTTCATAACAGCTTGGGTATGTGTCCTCTTGGATTGGCCACCTGTTTTTGCTGTCATAACGGCAATCGTTACAATTGAACCAACCGTGGCTGATTCCATTCGAAAAGGAATTGTACGTTTTCCGGCCTCCGCTATCGGTTCGGCATATGCGGTGTTATTCATCTCTTTATTTGGCAATTCACCACTTACATATACGCTTGCTGCTGTGTTTACCATAGCTACCTGCTTTAAATTACGGTTACATGCCGGACTGCTGGTTGCGACATTAACTGCAGTTGCCATGGTTGAGGTAATTCATAGTAATTACTTTATTGCATTTTTAATACGGCTTGGAACAACGACAACAGGGCTACTTGTATCAACGCTCGTTAATATGTTTGTTCTCCCGCCAGATTATACAAAGGAAATCACGAAGAATATTCAACAAATCAGCAAACAAACGGGTCGTGTCATTCATCAATCGTTAACACAGATAGTCGAGCAACGTAATCAGATAGGATCCGATACAGCTTCTAAGCTGAATGAACTAGCTAAAAAACTGCATCATACCGAATTATTAATTAAATTTCAACAGGATGAATCAAAGTACCATCCATTAGTAGGAAATGAAAAAGAGCTGTTTCATCATGGCATTAAGCAAATAAACCAATTAAAACTAATGCATTATCACTTGAATAATTTAATGAATACGCCACCCACCACGAAAACATGGAGGGAAAGAGACCGCGCTATTATGTTACAAGCCGCCAATGAATTAACACAGAGCTTGGAGGATCAGAGATATTATGATCCAGTCCGACACCAGAAACAGTTGGAGCAGTTAATGGAAATTTACTGGGTAAACAATGAGGAAATCATCAATGAACAAGCACACCCAGCCAATTTTCCTCCCAAATTAATTATCATGTATGAATTTGTTACGATCTATAGCCTTGTGGCCCAATTTTATCCCACCTTAACAAGCAATTAACTCCCACTTATGATTTTTTATGCTATCCTAAAATCTTGAAGTGGGAGTTTACTCCTGTTAAAAGTTAAGATAAATAAAAGAGGATGATCTCCCACATGAGATCATCCTCTTTTATTATTTCTATTTATTTAACGCGTCGTACATTACCATTAAATGCTTTTGACCAGTAAGGATTAGACAAACTAACAATTGCCACTCCAGTAGAACTTTGTGATCCAATAAATTTATTACCGCCTACATAAATTCCAACATGACCATTTTTTCTTCCATCCGTATCAAAAAATAGTAGATCACCAGGTTGCATGTTGCCGGATGAGACTTTGGCTCCACTGTTCACTAATGCTGATGTAGTAGCAGGAAGGGAGATTCCTTCTTGTGAATAGGCCCAGGAAACAAAACCAGAACAATCAAATCTGCCATGTTCCACATCATAGGAATTACGGCCGCCGCCCCATACATAAACAGAGTTTCCGATATATTTATTACCTGCCGTTATCGCTGATCCCGTACTACTGCTCGATACAGGTTTTGAAGCAGTCTTTGCTTTTGGCTTGCTTGCTGAACTTGCTATTGTACTTGCCGTCGCTTGTGATGTTGTACTGCTTTGAGCACTTTGTGCAGGAGAGTCATTATTTACTTCTGCCATGTTTTGGCGGACTTCTGCTTCCAGGTCAGCAAGATCACTGTCTTTAGTTTCCAAATTTGCTTTCATATCTTTTAGTTTTGCTTCTTTATCCTGTAATTTTTGTTTTGCTTTATCATTTTGCTTCTTTTGTTCCAATATTGTCTCTTGCATTGCTTCTTGTTCTGCTTTCATATCTTTTAAATCGCTAAGCTTGTCCTTTACTGCATCTTGTTTCTTTTCCACTTCTTTTTTATCTGCTTCCTGTTGCTTCATTAAATCGGAATCAGCTTCAGAAATGGTCGAAACTGCGGAAGCACGGCTGATAAAATCACCGAAGCTCTTTGCTCCAAACAAGACATCTAAATATTGAACGTCCCCACCATTTTTTTGATAGGATTTAATTCGTTCTTTCATAATTCCAAAACGTTCTTCAATTTTATCCTGCAATACTTGTATTTCATCTTCCAGCTTATCTACTTTTTTCTTCTCGCTTTTAATCTTATCTTCTGTTTTATTCACTTGTTTTTTATTATCGGCTAATGCTTGATCAACCCTGGCAACTTTTTTATTCAAAGCCTCTAAATCTAGTAAAACATCAGCAATTTTCGCCTCTGCATCTGAAAGATTGGCTTTAACCTCTGTACGCTCCGTTTGAATTTGGGAGACGGATTTTTCCGCATGCGCTGTCTCCGCAAAAAATGCACTCGAAAAACCAACCACAGCAACAGTGGATAGTGTAACAATTGTTTTTTTCAACTTTAATTTCCCCGCTTCCCTTATACATAACCGTGTTTCTCTATGTATGATAGCTCGTATAAGCTTTTTTACAGTTATGTTATTAGTTTTTTAAATCTATGTATGTATTTATTTCCTTAGGTAATTCGTAGTATATCATCTAAAAATGACAAACGTGTAATACTAATATTACAATTATATTTCATTTTTGACGTAAACTTGCTTTTTTCGATGTTAATTTCGCGTTCTTTTTACAAAAAAACCGTCATAATAGGACTTCAATCGATTATGCTAATTTTTCCATTCCAATATTTACATGTTTCTTTTGACCTAATTTTTGTTACAAGTTTTAAAAAGGACGAACCCATCGTTTGATGAATCCGTCCTGGTCCTTTTCGAAATATACAACAAAGCGTGAGATTGTTTATGTGCTCGCCCAATATAGCCGAGTTGCTCTACCAACCTAGCGATGGGGCCAGCTATTACTGTTTTTCCTTCAGAATGGGGTCAGACTTACCGAAGAAGTTCGTTAGCAATCCATTCATACGATTTGATTCTTGCCTCATGGTCATGGACAATTGTCACAATCATCAGCTCATCCACCTGATAGGCTTGCTGCAAAATTCTAAGCTGTTCCTCCACTTCTTGCGGGTTTCCAATCACCATTTTCTCTTTGGCTTTACGTACCATTTCCTGCTCTTCCTCCGAAAAGGGATAACTAAGTGCCTCATCCACGGTTGGTACTCCTTCTTCTCCCTCCCCTTTCGCACGTAATACATTCCATAATAAACTGCTCATAGCTAGTTGTTCCGCTTTTTCCGTTGTTTCCGCACAAACGACGGTAATCGTCACAATAACGCTTGCCGGCTGTTCCGGATGTTTTTCTGCCATCAACCGCTGATAGTTTTCAACAATTGCTGGACCATCCGCATCACTCATAAAATGACCAAATGTATAAGCCATCCCTTTTTCCGCGGCTAATACCGCACTTTTCCCGCTTGTCCCGAGCATCCATGTCTCCGGAGCAATGGATGGTACCGGTGTCGGCTTTATTTTGGCATACATATGATCTTTCGGAAAACCATGATGTAAAAAGCGCAATAAGTCATCAATCTTTTCCGGTACCTTTCGTACTTGTTCCAAAAAATTATCCGACAATGCCATCGTAACTTCCGCCGAGCCGCCCGGTGCCCTGCCAATGCCCAAATCGATACGATCTGGATATAAGGTTGCTAACATATTATAAATTTCCGCTACCCGAAACGGTTTATAATGCGGTAATAACACGGCACCAGCACCTATTCGAATGTTTTTTGTTTGTGAGGCGATGATACCAATCATCATATCCGGAACAGGACACGCCAATCCGGTCAAATCATGATGTTCAGCAATCCAATAGCGTGTATAGCCAAGCCGATCACCAACCTGTGCAAGTCTGATCGAATCCTGTAATGTCTCCTGTGCCGTTTTTCCGGCTGGAATTGGTGCTTGATCGAGAATACTAAGTTTCACGACGTATCCCTGCTTTCTGTACGAATTCATCTGTCCATAGTATATGTCTTTCGCTAGGTTTAAGTAAAATGACTTAACCGCTGCGTACGATTAAGTCATTTTTATTTACAGTTCATTGATAGCCAAAACGTAAATCCCCAGTACAATAACAAATATAGAAGCAGCGAATTTACAAAGCCAAAAAGGGACTTTACACTGCCCTAATGTAAAATATGCTTGTGGAAAACGATAGTTGAGCGAGCGATACAATGTTGTGATTCCCATTAAAATTAATATAATAGCAATTAAATTAAAGAATAGAATCCTAATCCTCCTCCTGATTATCTTCTTCACATCGGCTTTTGATCCGTTCAATCCAACGTTGCAGTAATTGATAATATTGTGGAAGAACGCTTGCTATTTCAGTGGATAGCGATTCGTTGTATGTATGTACTGTCATATTGCGATGATCCACCATCTTTAAGCCCAAAACAGTTTCCTCCTCCGTAAAGACTCCGACTTCCCGAAACGAACGGATCACACCCTTAGGCGAACCAATATCAAGACCTTCTACATCGTACAAATAGTTTTTACCTGCTTTCCAGCATGCTTCAAAACTATACTCGAAACGCTGAATCGCTGCATCACGTTCAATATCTGTCAGATCCTTTATATTGATCAACTCGGCTAATGTATTCAATGCTCGATTTGCGACTTGAATGCGTTCGAATAATCTTTCCATTTTATTCCCTCCCTTTCAACCTTTTTTGCAAATTCTTGGTCAGCTTTTGATAAATCGACTAAATCAACACGATATGGCAGCGTTGATTCCTCAATGCGTTCCCGAAGTTCCACCCATTTAAGATTTGGTATTTCTTCTGGAGATTGTAGTGCAATATCTATATCTGAGGTTCTCTTTTCCTCCATACGAGCCCATGAACCAAACAAATATATATTAGCTGGGGTATCATTTAATGTAGAAATAATAATATTTTTTAAATAGTTCAATACTTGGTCTCTATTTTGCATATTATAGCTCACGAGAATCACCTTTCATCATTTTCATTATTATAACATATTCAGTCGATTCATCTTGAGTTCTTCATTATATGTGAATGTTTATTCAACTCAAGTGATATTCAGGGAATTTGTAGAAAAGAAAAAAGCAGACCCACCTATACAAGTAAGTCCGCTACATTTATAGCAATTTAACACGTAACCATCTCCGAAAGCACATAATGATACAACAATTGCTCCGTATAATCTAACGAGCTCTCATGGGTTCGTTCGTATGCATGTGATGAATCAATGCCAGGGCCGATTAGACCGTGAACAATATCATTACCCGCTTTGATTGCTGCTGAGGCATCTGAACCATAATATGGATAAATATCCAATTTATATTCGATGTTATTTGTTTTTGCTAATTCGACCAAATGTTTACGCAATGCGTAATGATATGGTCCGCTAGCATCTTTTACACAAATCGAAACGGTATATTCATCCGTTGATTGGCCGTCACCCATGGCACCCATATCAACCGCTAAATATTCAACCGTCTCAGGCGGGATATTCGAGTTTCCTCCATAGCCAATTTCTTCATTATTAGAGATCAAGAAATGGGTCGTATATGGCAGGGTTGTGTTCTCCTCTTTTAGGCGTTTAATCAACTGCAATAAAATACCAACACTTGCTTTATCGTCCAAATGACGCGATTTAATGAATCCATTATCCGTAAACTGAACACGTGGATCGAACGAAACAAAATCCCCCACTTCAATGCCAAGGTTGCGAATATCTTCTGCATTTTTCACCTTCGCATCGATCCGTACTTCCATGTTTTCCTGGTTGCGTTTGGCTTCCCCAGCATTTTTATACACATGGACCGATGTTTGATGCATCAGGATCGTACCTGTATACGTCTTACCACTCGATGTCTCGATTTCACAATATTCTCCTTCAATGGCGTTGTATTTAAACCCGCCAATGAGATCGAGACGAAGCCGGCCATTGTCCTTTATTTCCTTCACCATCGCACCAAGTGTATCGACATGGGCTGTTAGCATGCGGTGTTCCTGATCATTTGCACCAGGCAATGTGGCGATTAATCCACCTTTTCGATTACGTCTTGTTTCCACCTGCAAATTTTTAAAAATATCTTCCACATGTGAAATGACATTTTCCGTCTTACCTGAAGGACTCGGTATTGAAACCAATTGCTTAATTTGGTCTTTTGTTTCCTTGACGTTTGGGTATGTAGACATGGTAATCTCCTTTCAAAAACAACTATCCACCAATTATTGTATCGTTAATTTTAAGGAAACAAAAGCATTATGTGATGGAGCGTCTTTCTCCAATCATTTCCTGTCTACTTTTTTGTGTTCGCTTGCAGGAACTTTCTAATATCATCTGGCGTGAATCCTAATTTTTTCGCTAGCAGGATCAATGTAACCCACTCGTCGCTAACCCGCCCTTCTTTTGTTCCCTCGATCACTTTCATTAGCCCCATCATCTCCCCTGATTTTTTACACCAGAACACATAAAACCGCCAAACATCAGGCATTCATTCGGTCATTATGCAACAGACAACCCTCCTGAAGGTTCGATTAATGACAGTGCAGTCCATAAACCAAAAGATTCACGATTGTCTCGGTAAGCTCTTCAGGAGTGTTTAGCCCATGCAGCAATTTTGTCATCGTCAGTCGTTCCATAATTCCCATGATACTTTCAGCAACAACCTCCATATCGATATCCGAACGAAAATAACCATCTTGTTGTTCAGCAATAAGATTGGTGGCTATTTGCTTGGATAATTGTTGCTTTAATTCATCTGCCTCTGCAGTGACAAATAATCCAATCTTGGTTAAGTGCGGATTTTCCCTAAAAAACCAGAAAATAGTGGTTAACTTCTCTTTTATACGGTCAGGAAAGAGCGTGTGCGTCAATCCAGATTCCAGCCTGCTATTTGCAATTAAATTTTCCAATTCTGTCCGAAACCAACGAACCAACTCCGTAAATACCTCCTCTTTTCCTTCAAAATATAGATAGAAGGTTGGCTGGCTTAATCCTGCCCGCGCCACAATCGTGCTAATCTTTGTTGCATAATAGCCATTCTCCGCAAACTCTTCAGCGGCAATCTCCAGTAACCGTTTCCGGCTTTGCTCCCCGCTTGCCCCTTTTTTTCTCCCTCGTTTACTCATTTTATGACAACTCCAACTATTGACATTCATTATATTACTCACGAGTATTATCTGATACTTTTTCCCTATAGTCAAGGTATAAATATAAAATATTTTTTAAATTCTTGAAAACAATGATGTTTGTTGCAAACAAAAAGACCTCCTGCATAAAGGAAGTCCTTTTTCTGAAACAAATCGGTTTATACCTCGTCGTTAAAGCTTTGAATCATATTCGCCATATGGGCGTACGATCCACCCGCAAGCAATGCCGATGCTACCAGTACTGCCTCTGAAAGCTCTTCTTCGGTCGCACCCGCTTTATCGGCATTTTTCGTGTGAACATCAATACAATACGGACATAATGTCGCATGTGCGACCGCGACCGCAATAATTTCCTTGAATTCGGCACTCAATTCTCCATCTTTCATTACCGTGGCACTGAAGTTGGAATAACCTTTAAAGCCATTAGGAGCGCTCTTACTCAGCTGACCGAGTTTTTTTAAATTAGATCGTTGATACAATGTATCCGGCGCTTCCGTATCCTTAGCACTATGCATATTCGTACTATGTGTAACTGCACCGCCTGCTTCTACTGCCGAAACAACAAACACCGCCTCAACCAATTCTTTTAACGAAGCCCCAGCCGCCTTTGCTTTTCGGGTATGAGAATCAATACAATATGGGCACTCAGTTACATGGGCGACGGATACGGCAATGATTTCTTTTTGCTTATTCGTCAACGCTCCTTCTTTGAACACCGCTTCATTAAATGTTGAAAAAGCTTGCATTTGATCCGGTACGAAATCCTTTAGTTGATTTAAATTTTCCATATTTCCACGTTGATAGAGATTTATTGCCATGTAAAACATCCCTTTCATAATCTTTTTTTACCTAATAGGAACTATCTTAAACTTTCCCCTTTTTAATCAAGTTCAAAACAACAAATATTATTGAATACATTAGAATGATTTAATATTAATAAAATATGAGTTCCAAAGAGAAAAGAGGTGTTAACGAATTAAAAAATGGGGTGCCGCCTATTTAGCCGGAATAATTAACGGAGAGAGAACAATAACTTTAACTAGAGTGCACAGTAAAGAAAAAAAGAGCCGAAAATGGATCTTAACAAAATACAACTCAGTAACACCGAGAAATGGGAAATATAATAAAGAATCATTAAATAAAAAAACTTTGGAGAGAAGTTTTTTGCACTGTAACGAAGTCTATTTTGCAATTTAAATGTTTTCCAATTTTGAATATGTGACGTAAAGCATATAATTTCCTAGCAATAAAGCATATAGTTTCCAACCCTAGAGCCACAAGGCTTTTCACCATTTCATTAAGGTTTTATCTCCAATAAATTAAATTACTTTTCGAATAAAGTCGTGTTTTACTACATATTTAGATTTTTAGGAAGCTTTATGCTTTACATTTTTATTTTAGGAAATTTTATGGTTTATTGTTATTTGATTATGGCTATAAGTATGTACCACTCGTTGCCAACACATTTACCATTGGGTATTTTCAAGAAAACAAGAAATGCAACTTTGAGGAACTTGAAAGATAAAAAAGTTTAATACATCCGTACCGAGGAATTAGACAAATGATTTTAAACAATTGCGATCCTATTACTGAAAGTCTGGGAAAAATTGCTGCCTTTAGCTTGTTAGATTTAGCTCCACTTTAATCTAACCTGTCCTTTAATTCATTGCCTTAATTCCTAACAGCCAAGTTCCTAATTTTGTACAAGAATTAGAACTCGTTAATAACAAAATCGATCAAATTAATGTCATCATCTGACAGATTAAACTTCCTTTGTACCTCTTCATATGTGCTTCCTTTTTTAACTAGTTCAATTGCTTCTTCCAAGATTTCATCATCACTATATTCATATTTCTCCTCTTTTCCATTCATATATACATCACCTCTATCTAATAATATAGAATTTAAACAATTAAGTTAACAGGGCCATAGAACCAGATAATTCATACCAAGCTATAAACATTAGTTAATAAGTAGTCTTTTCTTAATCCGTACATCATTAGGGATTAACACTTTCTTAGTGTCTATATTACTATTCACACATTAATTGTTAAAGGTTAGTTTAAAAAAAGTGAACCCCCACCCTTTAATCCGCTAAAATCAAAATAAGAGTGAGGGTTCGATACTGTACAAAGCAAAATACATTTTCTTTATTCAGAAGGAACGCCGTCTGAACATCTTTATCATGTTATCCGAGAATGTTGCTTGCGCATTCTCAGTATTTATTTTCAACAAACTTTTTTATTTTTATAATACATTTTAAATCGACTATGAATAAATATAATAACTCCAAAATAAATTAGCTTTAGCCTTCAAATTTTATACCTAACGATTCTAACATTTCATTTCTAAAGGTTCTAAAATGTCTTTCCATAAATATGTTTGGATCTGAAATCACTTTATTAATCTGACTAAAACTTGGATATATACCTTTTTGATGCAAACCTAACATAATAGTTTTTATTTCCTTTTCTATAACTTTGATTCTTTTTTCTTTCCCAATTTTAATAAACTGCTGATGTCTTTCAATAATCTTTTTACATAATTCAGGGTGATATTTTTGTGCTGTTCTTATGGATAATCCATAATCCTTTAGACTTTTCTTTAAGCTCTTTGGTCTTTCATGGGTCAATATTTCTTTTAAAATAATTTCAATATCTTTTTGTCGCTGGATAACGGAATTCTTACGATGTAAAGCGAAATTATCTAAAATCAATTGACTTAAATGAGGGAAATTATTTTTAGCTGCCGTTCTACTAAAACCTCCTACTCTACAAACCTCAGCAAGACTTTTAGGAGTAGATTTTGTATAAGCGGCATCTCTTAAATAGCTTTCCATTTCTACTATTGTAATCTTACTGACTTTTCTACTCTTATCAAAGTCATCTACTTTCACCTTTAAATACAAATTTTCATCCGAAATCATTTCGTAAATGGTACAACTTAATTTATTTGCTATATGAAGTAACTTTTCTGGAGATGGATTCCTTTTATTCTTCACCCAATAAAACATTCCTGAATAATTAACTCCTAGAAATTTCGAAAACTGCAACAAACTTTCAAACTCCAATTGCTTTTCTAGTTTTTGTAGAACATTACTAATACAGTTTTTATTTGGGAATGACCTCAAACTAGGAGAGACTTCAAATAATTGCTTATAATTTTTCAAAACATTTTTTTGATCTTCTGAAAGTATCTTATTTTCATTTGAATTACTTTCTCCCAACCACTTTAAACAATACTGACAGTGACCAACTATTAAATTTCTATGAATATAAGACATTTTTTTTCCGCAGTGAGGGCATAATTCCTTTAGACTTATTTGATGCCTATCACACACCTTAATTTCTGAAATCGCCCAAAGAAGTGGCTCATAAACTATACCTAATTCCTGTTGAAACATTTCCAAACATAAAGGACACCACCTTCTGTTTCTATTGACTATATTTTCATTAAATAAACCACCCCAGTTAATCATTGTGGTATATTGTATATCCTTTCGCCCAGTTAGTTTCTCAATGCTACTAATAAGCTCTAAGCTAAAGGTAGATATACCATTTGCAAGATGTTCTCTATAGGTATTACCTCGTTGAGATACATCGATTTTGATATTTTCATTTTCCATAACTGGTGCAAAGACCTCTTTTAGCATAACTGTTTCACTAATATTATGTTTTTCTGCTAATCTAGCAATATAACTTAATAGACTTTCTACATAAGGTGTACCAATACCAACCGGTTCAATATTATATAACTCTGTTCTGGTGGATAAAAAATTATCTACTATCCTTTGTTCATCTACTAAACTACTTAAATGTAAATTCATTACTGATTCCCCCTGATGTATGATAATACGTTAACAAGTAAATTTAAGAAATAAAAAATTGAGTAGGAAGTACCCACTCAATTTTTTCTAATATATTATAGGACCTAAGCTTGGGCCAACCCTACAGTATCCCTTTCTGGTTTTCTTATTCCTGGCTTAGGATTATTTTTTCTTTTTGGTTTTTCATTATCTTTCTCATTTTTAGTTCCCAGCAAAGTTTGAAGCTCTTTTTTGTCTTTTTTATTATCACTGAAATAGGATTCTCCAGTAATTGCTTCATTTGCTAGTGTTAAAAGCTTTTTCGTTTGTAAAACATTTCTTTTCAAATTTTGATAGGTAATAGTTTTTTCCTCTCTTTCTAAGGCATCTGAAAGGCATCTTTGTAACCAATTCTTCAGAATACCAGCACACCCAATGGAATTCTCATATATATATTCCGAGTACTTCTTTAAATCAGGTTCCTTCTCCACAGGTAACAATTTCTGAAAGGTGAATAATAAAGCTTGGAAGTACCTTCTATCTTCAGCATTAGTATAATCATACCTCGGAAAGTGAATTTCCTTAACCCTTCTAGATAACTGACCATCTAAATTGAAAACAGCATTTAAATCATAAGTTCCAAATAAAACAATTTTTGTGGTACTCATGTTTGCTAATGATTTAATAGAATTAAATTGCCTCTGGTTCTGTTCACTGCTACCCCTTTTTTCTGAATTAATTTTAAAAAAGTGCTGTGCTTCATCAATTAGAAGTGCTTTTGTTTTCCTGTTAAAAAATGCACTCTCTATTGATCTACGTAGCTCTGGCGCAGTATTTGCATTAAGGGGGTTGTTACTGTCAGTTTTCTTATTTTTTTTATTTTTCTTTTCAATATCAGAAACATCAATCTTATAATCAATTAAAGGATCCCTTAATGATGAAAGTACTCTATAATAAAAATCTTTCCAATTGAATTTCCCTAAATCTGGATTTGGAAGCTCAATACCAGAGATAGGGATAATGCTTCTATCTTTCTCAGTTTCTTCTTCCATATCTCTGAGAACAGATAACATTGTTGCAGAAAAGAGTCTGGATTTTCCAACTCCTGATGGGCCAACGACCATAATGATGTTTTGTGAGCCTTTATAAATTTCATTTTTTAATTCGTCTGAAACTTGTTTCATTTTTGTATGACTAACAGTAAAATCATTAAAAAACTTTTCGCGCTCTTTTTTAGACTTTGATAAAAGATCTTCTTCAAATAACCTTTGTTTTTTTGCCACCTAAACCAACTCCTCACAATCCCACAATCATCATATACGGTCTCTGAACAATTGTATCCCCCATAGTTTCACTTTATTTAATCAGGTTTCTTCATTATTAATTATCTTTAAGTCAGCCCTTACAACTTATAATTTTATCCATTCTCCGTCTTACCATTTAAATACTTGTAACACTAAGTTGGCATCGAATCCATTGATTATTAACATACGCATATAATATTCCAGTATTTAGCGGATCAAATTTAACCTCAACCTTAGTATACTCAATCATTGGATCGTTAAATTGTTTGCACCAATAATATAAATAGTTTAATTTAATCCCCCGTCTTGGCTGAACTTTTCTGGTTTTACCTTTTGGATAAGGTAGTGTCATCAAAATAAACGTTTCGTCATAAGGAATATAGATATTCGGATGTCCAGATACCTCAAAGGAATTAAGAAATACTTCTTTGGGACTTTGTTGAAGTGATAGATTTATATAATTGTCATATACATTATTTATCCAATTTTCAAGTCGTTTATTTAAGGAATCGAGTGTCCATACTACATGGTTTTTGGGGTTCACAGATTTATTAACCTGCTGTACATTTCTTGTGTTTCCCATAAGGTTATGGATAAGGAATTTATTTGTTAATCCAAATAATCTTTCAACCACATTATTAGACCCCGCCTTTGCAGGTGGTCTTTGTTGCATATGAATTCCATAAGTTTCAAGAAAAACTTCAAAATCAACACTATTAAATTCCTTTCCACCATCTAATACTAAAGTTTTTGGAAGTCGGTTATATTTTTTTACACACTTCCTAATAACCATCATACAACTATTGTAAGAGGGTTCTTCAAAGGTTAGATAAAAAGCAAGAACCCTTCTTGAATAATCATCAATCATTAGTGTTAACCAAAGTTGCTTAGAATGCCTACCATCAATATCTACTTCTATATCTAATTTAGTATGGTCAATGTATACTAATTCGAAAATACCTTCAGCATGTTTCGAATTAGTAAATTCTAGTTCTTTATAAAATCCCTCATATTTATATAAGGTTCTTCTTTCCTTTCCAAGCCCATACTCTTGCTCATTTGTAATTCCATTTAATGAATCTTCTCGTTTATTCTTAGATTTTGATGAAGGGTATTGTTCAAGTAATCTTTTTCCTTTTGTCACCTATATCAACTCCCCAAATATCTCAAGATCGTCATCATCATAAATATCATCAGTTTCACTAGAATTTTCATCATCCATATTTTTATCATTTGAACCATTTTTGCTATCAAAAACCTCTAAATCTGGTTTAGTGGAAGATAAATTTTCGTTTATTAATTCTTCTTCTTTTAATTCAGATTCGATAATATATTGTGCAATCATTTTTGCTGTCACTGTATTGTTTTGTGAATATAATTTATTCTTTTGCCTAATTTCTATAATGGACCCATAAATCTAGACACGAAATAAGGAGATGTTAAAGTAGATTTATGGGGAAAAGAAAACAATATTCA
>NZ_JBCLVH010000019.1:0-81551 GCF_039548255.1 Lentibacillus songyuanensis | reverse complement strand
ATTCCATAAGTTGGAATTGCCTAGTCTTTACTGGAGTGATGTGACCATCCTCCATTTGAACTAAGAACATTTCGCACCGCAAACGCGCCCGTTAATGGTACAACTGACCTTCTAATATTTGATTACATAAATCCGAGCATAGACCTTGTTCTCTATATCTAGAAAGCATTTCAGTTACATCAACATCTATCCCATTATCTTGTAGTATTTTCTTGAGCTGCGAAAGTGTTATATTGGGATGAATCTTTGCCTTCTTATCGGGAAAAGACATATGAAGTGTTATATTAATTTCATCTAGTTTATTATTCTTTTCCTTAGCAGTAGATGTGAAGGTCAATATCGTTTCAACAAAATCAATATCCGCATTAGATAGCCCCTTATTCTTTAGCCAATCACTAGCAGTTTCGATCTCCATACTATTCACCTCTTATTTAGCAAAATGACCCAATTCTTTAGTATTGGGCGCGGATCTTTATTCAAGAATTGCGCCCGATTGTGTAACTTTAGAACATCTATCTTTTCTTTAGCTAGGAAAAATCTTTTTTGTATCGAACAGTTAAATATATTCCTGAAGCAATGAATGCAATAGCATATTTAAACAAGAAGAAAATTTGCCACATATATTCTTTCGGGAAAATTACATCGCATAAAATTATTACAAATAATATAATCACGGCATTATTTAAATATATTTGACCTGTTCTTTCATCACCTTTTCCCATCTTCAAAGTATAAACAAACAGCATAATGATCCCGACTACAAGTAATACAAAACCAATACCAATAAGCATGTTCCAATTACTATTTGATTCTTCTGCCCAAATTTTTAAGGGTTCAAAAATTGTATTTGTTATTTTCCCTGTGATAGAATCATCATTCATTTTCATCACTTCCCTTCACATAAGTAAAAATATCGTTGACATCTACATTAAAAAAATTGGCTATTCTAAAAGCTAAAATAAGAGACGGAGAGTAATTGTTTTTTTCCATAACAAATATGGTTTGCTTAGACACGCCAACAGCGTCTGCCAAGTCTTTTTGCGTCATTCTTTTTAAAACCCTATGTTCATAAACTTTATTTTCAATGTAATCCTCAAATTTATCTTTCAAGGTCAGCACCTTCCTTTTAAGCTACACTTTCATAGTAAAATATTTTTATGCGAAAGTAAAGTAAACTTATACAAAATAAACAAAAAATTAGATTAGACTCTAAATAAATAATTAGAATCTAACCTTTACTTAACAATGCAACAATCTGGCCCGATTGTTGAACAGAGCAAACCAACCTTCAATACCATTATATTAACATAAAAAGATCGCTTTCCTAACATTTCTAATATAAAATCGTTGGTGGAATAATTGAATATGATATAAATCGCATTAAGTATAACATTGGAAATATTATAGGGATTAGCATACATTTTTAGTGCGACAGCAGTACATAGGATCAATGTACCTCTGCTAATTGGGCAGTTATTTTTTACACTTATTCAAGTGATAATATCGGCTAAATCCCGTCATACCAATAAAAATAGAGATACAAATTATTTATTTGTATCTCTAATTAAATTGAAGTGTCTATTTATGTTTTCTCTTTCAGAAGTGAACCGGTCACTCTTAATGGTGAGTTTCTTTTTCTCTTTTAGAAAAGTATGGTATAATCACTATAAAACTTTTAGATTGGACGTATGGTATATGGTAAAAATAATACCCTTTCGTACTAGGGAAGAATGGGAAAAAGAGAAAACGGCAAAAATTATGAAAGACTGGTTAAATTTCTTAGAATTTGAAAAAAACTATGCTACATATCAGACAAAAGAAAAACCCCTAGAAAATGATATTCTAAAGTGGCTACAAGAAAATGATATGATATAGTTTTTGTTTCTCTACCCTATTTTTGTTTTTTTATCTAGTAATTACTTCTATATGACCCGATTACCTTACCGATGATTTGTACGTCATTCTCAACCATATTTATTATTTGCGGAAGATATTTAGGGTTATTACTGTTAGGTATAAGTGTCAATATATCCTCTTCAATCTTAACCTTAGTCAAAATAACCTTATCTTTGCTGCCAATCAAGACAACTGCGTAATCTCCATCCTGAACAATTTCATTTGTTCTAATTAAAGCTAAACATCCTTCGGGAAATTCTCTATCCATGCTATCGTCGCTTATCACCATATAAAATAGCTTAGATATTCCTTTTTCATTAACATTAAGTAGTGGTGGTGCAGGTGCATAGCTAATTATATGTTCTTTTCGTAATAGTGGCTCCTTTGGTGAAATACTTTCCATAATTGGGATTTTGCCTTCTTCTTGGGCAATTATTTTTTTCTTCTTATCATCATCAAAACCTAACAACTCGTTAATGGATACACCAAAAAATAATGTTAAATATCGAACAGATGTAAAAGACGCATCATAACCATTTTCCCATTTTGAAATCATACTTTTGTTAAAGTTTATATTAAATTTTTTATTTATTTGTTCCACTAATTCATCCATAGTCAAATTTCTTTCTTTCCTAATCTTTTTTAAATTCCTTGAAAATCCATTCAAAAAATCCCCTCCTTTATATCAACATTTTCATTGGATAATGATTTAATCTGTTAGCTTAATAATTTAGTTGTTCAGTTACGCAGAGTTGCGTTGAGTTACGTTGAGTTGTTTGTTTATTAGTATACATTATGTGTTTCCATATAGCAACTTTAATGTTCATAATCATTCAATTTGTTCCCATTACGACAACAAAATAGGGTATTTTGAACTAAAATAGGAAAAAAGAACCATTAATTTCAGTTGATTTATTTTTTTTGTTATATTACACTTGTACCATATTCATTAATTATAGCAATCATCGTTTAATTGGAATATTCAAGCAACAGGAGGGGGTGCTTTCGTTGGTGGTTACTGATTCAGGGTTTCCTAAATTAAAAAAGCTACTAAACGAAAAAGGTGTGAATGAAGAAATCGCTGCACTAATCGGGGTGAGTGATACAAGATTGGATTACATACTAAATGGTACCATTGGGTTTGATTTTTATGTAAGCCATATCATCAAGATTTGTGATCACCTTGAAATTGATATGGATGATTATTTTTTTTAGCACTTTGTTTCAAATAAGCAACATAAATCATACGAATTCCCGATTTAACATGTTTTGCAAACTATAGCATCATGATGTATATGACTATGACTACTATTTGGGGATGAAAGTTCCTTTGAATTGTTTCTATTTCGACAACTAAGTCTTGCGATCTATTATTATGTTGGTGTATAATAACTGCAATCACTATTTTGGGGGTAAAAGTTTTCCTTCCCTTTTTTTTACACTAATTGTTTCTATTTGGAAACAACATATTATCTACTAGCAGTTTTTCGTTTCTTTACTAATAACAAAGGTGAGGGTTCAGTGATGTCAGTACAGAAAAAAATTGAAAATGAATCAATGCAAGTTCTTATTTTAATTGAAAAATCCGATTTAGAACTACTCAAACAGTCTTACTTAAGCGGGATTTGGTGGAACATGGCAGAACTAGAGGTACGAATTAATCACAAACGTGATTGGATCAAGCAAAACATTTTATATCCAACACAATTCAGAAATATTTTGGATGTGAAAAATGGCGGTTTTGTTTATTATCCAAAAAACAATGGGCAGTCATGGTCGTTTCAAGCAAGTAAGATGTCAACGTTTTTGGATAAATATTTCGGAGAAATACATAATCACCAATTTTAAAAGGGAGAGATTAAAATATGGTTGCTGTGTTTGCTATTCAAGTAAGAACGGGTTTGGAAATTAAAGCGAAAGAAATGTTGAAGCACGTATTTGGGCAAGCAAATGAGTTTCTTGTTAAAGGAATCTATGCACTTGAAACTTATACGGAATTTATCAATAGCCAGACAAATACTATTGATACAAAGGCAGAGATTAATGAAGGTGATATTTCTAGCCACTTGATAAAAGATCGTTATCGTTCCGCGATCACTAATTTGCGCTTACAACTTGAAGCAATAGAGCGATACAACTCTCCGGAATATGAGAATAAAAAAAGCGTATATCGTCAACAAATTCGTCAACTTGAAAATGAGATGACGACCATTAAAAAAACTTCCAAGTCCTTACATAACGTTATGAGTGGATATATACTTGTTGAATTGGAGCATAACTCTACATACTTGCCTAAGAATATATGGCATTTAATTAAGAATGTACCATTTGTAAATAAAATATTGAGTACTACCCCAATTCCAGAGGAAGAAATGCGTTGTTTTATCAATAATTTAGAAGAAATTACTTTACCAGAAGCAGAAATTAACTTTGGAAAACAAACGGATGAAGAAACAATCGATGAAGTGCAAGCTAAGTCACTGACAGAATTGAACCAAAAAGAAACAACGAAAGAATGGCAAAACAAATTATTGGATCGAATTGATGATATAAATGTAAGTGTTGTAGAAAAGATAAAAACCTTGCTTGAAAATAAACCTGTCCTTCATAAGGTGAAAGCCTTTGTAAAACGGAGTGCCGAAATAGTGTCTATGCCATTGCACTATTTAGAAAAACTCTATACAAATGAGGAATTACAATGTATCGGACAAAGGTTAAACAAAAAGAATTTCCTGCACCGTTTGGATCATTTTACTAATGAAGAGACTCTAGAATAATGGATGAGTATACTCGAAAAGTAACGCAAATCATTTTCCAATCAAATAATTTTTTGATTAGTGTATTCCAAACTGAACATCATGAGGAAATAATAGTTTCAGGAAGCATGTATGGTGTAGAGAAGAAGACGAATTAACAATCAAAGGCGAATGGAAAACACATCCTAAATAATGGGCAACAGTAACAGGTGAAGGGATAGGAACGGTCAATTCAATAGATCAAGTTACAGCATTTCTATCATCCGGTTTAATTAAAGGCGAATGGAAAACAAGCTATCGAGGTTGCTGATAAACTCGGTATAAAGGAAATCTTTGCACAATTACCAGCATACGGTATAACACCAAATGTAACATTAAAACTTTATAAAAAATACGGTTCGGAAAATGTACGAGGCACACTGCAAAACCCATATAGGGTAACTGAAACAGATGGGGTAGGCTTTCTGACAGTTGATGTAATTCCCGAAAATGGGAATCTCACCAACATCAGATCGAATAGCAGCCTGTATCAAGTTTGTTTTGAATTGTATTTATTAGGAAAAAAGACACTTTGCTTTGTCACGGAAGATGATCTTGTGAAAGAGATATTGTTTTGTTTTAAATCATAACACTAGCGTAAACGATCAAGTGCAACAAGACGACCTTCAACAGGATATTTACAGTCTAGAAGATATGGTTTTAGTTATTGAACAAAGCTTATTTAAAATACTTATTTGAATATGAACCAGTAAGCCCAGAAACTTTCAAAAATGACAGGTTCTCGGGATGGCGAAGCTATGCCCTTCTTAGATAAGCATATAAATATGTATCAAATATTGCATTGTCCTTGCAAACAAGCAACGTGAAGCCTATAAAGCGTGAACACTTCCGGAACAATGAGGGAACAGTATAGCACTCTGGTACAAGGAGTACTATTTTTTTTGGGGAGAGATATATTATGAATACATTGTTACAAAAACGAATGCAGCAGGCTGAATCAAATGCTAGAAAGCGAGATGAGAGCATACAGCAAGAAACTCTGATCGACTTAAATGTAGTGAATCAAGTTGAAGAAAAAGCTAATAGCTTAGGTTATGGACTTTATAAGAAAAAGGATAAAAACAATGCCAATTTCACACAAACGATTAATGATAATTGGGACATTGTTATTCGTAAAAAATACCTGACAGCCAGTGAATTGACTTTTTTAGTATCTGTACAATCATTGATAGAATTCAACGTTAATGCGATTTCTGACAGGAACTCCGGTCAATTTATGACTATATCGGAAATTGCAAAATACTTAGGAAAGGAACGCTCAGGAGTCAGTAAAACAATCCAATCCTTAATAAAAAAAGGGATATTGTTTGAATTCGTAAATGTCGATGAAATATTAGAGCATAACCGAAATGTTAGTACACGTGCTTTATTCGTCAATCCGGAACTCTTTTATGCAGGAGACAAAAACAAAATTGATGGGGCCTTAACCATGCTTGTAAGCAAATATGATAAATTAGAAAAAAACAACATTTTATTAGATTGGAAGGTTTGGAAAAAAGCAGGCGAAACATTTGGGAAACTGTACCAAAGGAAAACATATTTAAAGTTGAAGAAAAAGTGTTAAAAAATAACACACCATAAAGCGTTTGTAAATCAACATTTTCAGTTTTATCTAGTTAGGGTATGTAAAATTTTACACACCTATTTAGACCGGAAAAGTGTGAAAAGGGGGTGTGTAAATTTTTATATACATGTATGTAAATTTTAACACACCCTAAATAAGCTTAAATGTTGATACAATAACTTTTTTAGAACTTAGGGCTATGTCGCCCTATCTCACTCTTATATATACAGCTGGAATTTCAAATTTTTCTATCATAAAAAAGTAAAAGGAAGGGGCTAAAATCCATGATTGAGACAGCAGATAAAAAAGTTTTTTTAAAATGGTTTTTAGATAATCATACATTAAAAATCCGTCAGTCTGTTTGGATACTAAACTATATTTTAAATCACCAAGAATTGTTATCTAATGTTCACTTTGTCCAAGATGTTCGATTCTGTCCAAGAGGAATATTCATATCAACAACAAATTCAAAAGAATTACCTTTTAAATATTTTGATGGTAATACCATTCATACAAATGCTGAAAAAGTATTTGATGATCTTCGTTCGGATCATGGCCAACCGTTATATATTGAATTAAATTTTAAAAACGTTAATCAAACCATTGAATATATCAATGTTTTAGAAGAAAATCCTTTTATTCCGTTGGATTATCATATTGGTGAAAAAGAAAGTAAACTTGCTGAACAGTTTTTGATACAATCTATCTTGCAAAAGCAAAAAGTCGATATTAAACAACTGATTGATCAAGCATTGGATAATCATGATAAAGACAGGTTTTATCAACTATCCAAAGAATTGCTTTACCTGGAAGAAAATAGTAAAGGGAAGGTACCATTCAAATGGTGTAAAAGTGAACGATTTAATGAACGATTTAATGAACGCATTACATAATGCCAAAGCCGAGCAAGTGTTAATTATGTAAGATGCAACTTCGTAATTAATACTGCTTTGATGGTCATATATTTACAGGATGATGTGTGGTGCGTTTTCTAAGGTTTTCGTTATCTACATCCAGCGATCAAAGACCATTATAAAATATTTAATTCATCAAAACAATTTACAAAAATGGTAGAGCAAAAGACTTAAAAAGTGGAAATGGGGCTGGACAGACTTAGGATAGGGTGCAGAGTTACATCTTGAAATACATGCAAAACCTTTATCAAGCGCAATACATTTTTATATCGGGCCGGCAAAATGCGTTAAGTGGTAGTCTTGCTCCATTTTGAAGGTCCGATTACAGATGTATATAAATTAGCTGGATCAACCAATTTCGAGTTCCCTCCCTTTCTCGTTATTGCGGTTGATTCAGCTGATTTGTATATATCTTCTTGTATTTTTCAAGCAAACGAAAAAGGTGATGGCACATGCTGTCTACCTATTGCTGACCAGCCCGATTTTTTGTTTTCAAGATACAAAAACAAAAATCTGATGTAATTACTGTGCACGGTTACCTTTTATCTAAATGCTGATATATAACTAAAATGAACAGCGAAAGGAGGAATTTGTTTGATGGATTAAATGGATATTACCATGTGTTGCTGCTTCCAGATTTGGTATTTGTGACTGTTTTTTTCGGATGTTGAAATAGAAGATAAGGCAAAACAGCATTGTTTACAAGGATGTTATCCAAAACGGTATCTTATTAGGGTAGAAGGGAAATATCCGATTTGTACTGAATAATGGAGTGATTATTTGAAACTAGAAAAATGGTTCACATGGTAAGCGATCTACACCCTAAAAGGAAAAGAATATAAACCTAAAAAGAGAGTCTGTTGCAGAAAGATGTTCCTGCTGGTACGGACTCCTTTTTCATTAGAAATATTGGAAAGACCAATGGACTTGTAGAAAATGTGGTAGGGAATTGATAAGAAAAGGGGATAGGAAATGTTATATAACGCTGTGTTTAGAACAGGCAATGCTGAAATTCACGTTGATCGAAAAGAAAAGGATAAGTGGACTATTACCGTTTTTACTATTGAGCATGCGGTAAAAGAATTATCAAAACAGCTTATTATGACCAGTTACAGGGAGGCCTATTCGTATATTGAGCGTAATTTTATTAAAAATATTAAAGAGGAAATCGTATGGTGAAGGTTGCATTTAATACAATAGCTGCTCAAACACTCCTTTTTCTTTTGGTGTTGCCTTTTATCGTGAAATTCATGCTCTGGACATTTGATTGGGCTCTGGATATTGGGTTAAATGCCTATATGAAAATGACATTAGCATTTATTGTATATTACATTTTTCTTATATTAGTTCCTACCGGTTTTAATGTTGTGTGGGATGCGTTTAAAGTAAAACATCCAAAGCGTATCTTAATTACCCTAGCTTATGCGGTTGCTCTTTTAGGGATAATTCCATATGTGGTTCATTTATTTCTTAATGGGATCTACGTTCTTATTGCTTGTTTTAGTGTTTTCATAGCAAATAATTGGGTCATTAAATTTAAAAACAAAACAAAGTTTGTACTTTCTATTACCCCAATGGCAATCATTATAATGATTGCCATTGGTAATTATATTTGGACAGTTTAAGGAGGTGTTTTAATGGAATGGTCAACACACGCATTGTCGGGTGTTCTCGCAGGTTATTTAGCAACTGGTGGTGATTGGAAAGGTGCAGCTGTTGGTAGTATTGCAGGAGTAATACCTGATTTGGATGAACCAAAATCTAAGTTTGGAAAAGTTATTTTTCCTATATCGCTACCAGTAAATAAAATATTCGGTCACCGTACACTTACGCACTCATTATTATTTGCAGTAATATTGAGTGCTATTTTATATCCGTTTACACAAAAGTGGATCTGGTTAGCGACTTTAGTTGGTCTGTTAGCACATGTTGCCGGGGATATGCTTACTGGTACAGTAAAATTCCTATATCCATCCAAAAAATCAGTGGGCATTAGAATTCACCCGTCACAATTCAAGTTAATTGATAGTACATCAAAGGCATTATTGCTTGTGGGACTATTTGTTGTGATAGTTCCTAGTCTGCTTTAGAGAAAGGATTGATTCAAATAGAAAAGGCGGTTTTTAAATATAAAGTTAACAAATACAGAAAAAACAAGAATCCCAGTAATTTTAATGGCAAATTACGGCCATATTGGCAAAAGCAATTTGAAGATATGTTTAAGGTTTGGAAAAAGGTAAAATCAAATGATTAACAGTGAAAAGATTAATGATATCAGCTAGTTGTACGCAGCTTCTTCTGGCTTAATTCCAAAAAATCATGTCTAGGTACAAGTGTATTAACAGTATTAAATAAAGGTGGCGATTAAACGTGTCAAATAATATTGAGCATGTTGCGGTTGATTTGGGCTATGGTTTTGTAAAGGCGATTGCTTCAACCTCAGGTAAACGAGTTATTTTCCCGTCTTTGGTAGGTAAAGGCTATGACCTTGGCGTTGCTGGAATGTTTGGTGATAAAAAGAATGATATTTCCAATATATTCATCAGTTATGATCAAGAGGATTATTTTGTTGGAACATTAGCGGAAAAAGAATCCAGAACAGTATCACGCATATTTGAGCAGGAACGTTTCGAACATTTATATACAAAAATACTTTTGAATACAGCTATTCAAATTGTGACAGAAGGGAAGATGGATCAGGTCAATGTTTCAACAGGGTTGCCATTGGACTTTTATCAGGCGCAAAGGAAAGAGTTTCAACAGTCTATCTTAGGTTTGCAGCCGTTGGTAGAATGGAAATCCGGCGAGTTAAAAGGTGAAACCCTTCGAATTAATGTCAATCAAGCGTTGGTTTTTCCACAAGGGGCGAGTGCGGTGTTTTCGGCTTTAATTAATCATGAAGGAAAATTTACATATCCGCATTTGATGAATATCGGAAATTTGATTGCCCTTATTGATATTGGTTTCCGGACAACCGATTATATTGTTGTTGAAATGCAAGAGGACAGCTCTTTTGTTCCAAAGGTGAAATTGTCAGGAACGATAGATGAAGGTGCGATTAACTTATATCAAGATATTAAACAGTTTTATAAGAGGGAAACAGGTGGGGCAGATTTAAACGAATTTCATATGTCACGCATATTAAAAAATGGTTTTATTACCTATAAAGGAAAACGAATTAATTTTAATGATGCAATCGAATCAAGCAAAAAATCTATTGCGACCAATATATCAGATCGTTTAAAAGTAGTATGGGTAGATGAAGCTGATTTGTTTGATGCTATATTTCTAGCAGGTGGCGGAGGGATATTGTTTGAGCAATTCATCCAGCCCCATTTTGACAATCGGTTAGAGATTATATCCGAAAGTCAGTTTGCAAATACGATTGGCTATTTACGATTAGGAAAAAGAAAATTTAATCTGGTGAGGTCTTATGTCGAATGATACCTGGAAAAAACGGTATTCTTTTCGTTTAACAAATGGTGATAAGGATATATGTGATTTTATTCAATCCTCAAAGGAAACAGAAAGTGAGACGATACGAAGATTATTAAAGTTTGCCCTGGCGCAAATGGAAAAGGAAAAACGAAGTCAGCAGGAAAATAAACTTATTTATAACATATTAAGCGAATTACAAGGTATAAAGGAACAACAAACGAAAAACCATCAATCTTTGGTTGAAAAAATTGATAAGGGAATGGTTATTAAAGATAAAAAGGGCGAAGATGAAGAACAGAAAAAAATAGACCAAAGCATTGAAAACAGTATAGATTCCGTGCTTGATATGTTTGGGATGACTGATTAAGGCAGAGTGTGTTATACGCAATCTGCCATTTTTACATAATTTTTCACACATAATATAAAACGATAGCAATGACAAGAAAACAATATATTGTGGTTTTGACCCCGTTTTAACACAATATACTGATTTACGTTATTCTTGGTTGTATGATTGAAGCACCTTGAAAGACATAGTAATCAAAGGGGGTAAAAAAATTGGGAAAGACAAGTAGAGACTTGGCGGGCAATACAGCGTTTGGCTTTATAGTAGGTTTTCTAACAAGGAAAGGATATGATGCATTTAATCAAAAAGTGATGGTAAGGAAACACAATAACACAGGTGAAATACCGAAAAAGAAATCTATGTTTCTTTCCATCGTTTTAGCATTATTGTTTGGCGGTTTTGGTTTGTTTTATATTTCACCACGAAATGCCATTCTGTTGACATTTTGGGAACTAATAATGTTTTTATTTTCCGTAGGAGTTTATAATCTCTTGTTCAGACCAGTTATCCTATTACTAGCATTTTCGGCAACACTCAGTCATAACAAAATGGCACTCTATTTATTTAACAGATTTGGGGGTGACGGAAAATGAGTATATTTCAACGACTAGTGATACTGGTAGCAAGCGTTATGCTAATATTCATTTCATTACCTTATTTGGTGAATGAAGATCTATACGGGCAAGCAAGTTCCTTTCCATTGGTTATCAATATTGTATTTGGTTCTAATCTAGCCTTATATAATTTTTTACTAATATATAAAAAGGCAACAACGGTTCACATAGTTGTGGAATCTGAAGAATTAAGAAATAGAACAGACAAAAAAAGGGGAGAGGATAATTGTGTTTAAGAAAATGTTGATGGGTATTTTATCATTGGGATTGGTAGGAAACATGATTTTACCGAGTGGATCGGCCAGTGCTGAGGACATTGGAAAGTGCTCAATCACAATTGATGCGAATAAGCATGTAAATAACAACTTTGCTCAGGCGACAGGGGTTTGCGGTGATACGTATGGGTTAGTCGATCCGGATGGTATTCCTTTCATTACTGGGCCTGTTAGCAAAAATGTTTCAAACGGGGAAGTTGTACGACTTCCAATGTTGGATAGAGATCATGATTTGTATGTAACTGTTATTCCGAAAAAACAAAAGGCTAATCCTAAACCAGAACCGAAGCCAGAACCGAAGCCAACACCAAAACCAACACCAAAACCAAAGTCGGTAAATCCGAAACCGAAAGAAAAAAAACCGAAGACTGATTCAAAACCGAAAAATAATCCTAAGCAGGTAAGGAATAAGTCTGATTCAAAGACAACAAAAAAAGCAAAACAAAAAAAATCGAAAACTAAAACGCCAAAGCAGTCAACAAAACCAGAACAGCCTAAAAATATGATAACTAAACCAGATAATCAATCGAAAAATAATACTGTATCACCATCAAAGAAAGAGTCACAAAAGAAACAAAGCAAGTCTAACAAGGGAAATAAAAGCGGTGTGAAAAGATCAACAGACAAAAATAATGATAATGATACATTACTTACGATTACTGAATTAAAGGAAAGGGATGCCCAAGTAAAAAAAGAGGGAGATAAGCTAGTCGCAGTAGTGAAAGATAAAAATGGAAAAGATATTAAGCACAACGTAACGAAAAAGGAAGCAGAAAAGTTGGGTTTCCAGAAGAAGGATGAAAACCTACTTGATGAAAAAGAGAAGGCAAAACAAAAGGATGAACTGGTTTTAGCAGCTGATAAAGATGATGGTGCAAATTCAGGAAATACAATTATGTACATTATAGTAATTGTTATCGGTTTGCTGTTAAGTATCGGTGCATATTTCTATTATAAACGCAAAAAAGAAACAACGTAAATATTACATATGAAGGACTAATCCACCAATCGGATTAGTCCTTATTTATTGGACGAAAAGGAAGGAGTAAAACAAATGCAACAACGATTACGGAAATACGTTGGGATCTTAATGGTTATTTTAGCTGGGCTAGTTTTTTTATTGGATGGTCAGGAAGCGAGCGCAAATGCCCATACTTCCATTGGATTACGTGATGGGAATGCTTCATGGGGGGATGGTGGGTATAGACCAAGTAGCAAACAAGCCGGATCTAAAACTAGCGCAAGAGATGTAGATTCGAAAGTTAAAAAAGCTTGGCAAAAAGGGAAAATAACGAGAGGCCATAAATATCCAAGAAGCATTTATAATCCAAATAAAGGGAATAAACTGGGGTATGACGTATATCAAGGAAAAACAAATAACGATTTTAAAAAAGGATGGCGGGTTGTTCCATCTGGAGGTGAAAAGTTTTTTTCGTTTGATGGATGGGCCGTTAATGAGGGTTATTATCACCATGATAAACATAATACCGCAACTTATATAGGGATGATAAATACAAAAACGAAAGAAAGAAAAATCTATAAGGCACGACTAACAAACCTAAACGCAGGTAAAGACTTAGAGTATTCAAAGAGGTCAAATTCCGGTGCAATTAATAATAAATGTCCTAACACTGGTTCTGGAGCGTTTCAAAAATACAGTGATCAATGTAACATGGAATATAAATGGGCTGGATTTCGTGCATACATTCCATTAAATGATTTGTTTAAAAATGGTAATGAAGAGTGGAGATTTTACATTATTAAAGCAGTGAAAGGGTATAAAAGAGATCAAAAACTTATATATGATGAATTGGTGCTACCATATGAACATGAAGGTATTAATTGGAATGACGGAAGGCTAATATTAAAGAGTGGTAGTGATTTAGGAAATATGAGAATGACAACAAGCGATGTTATTCGGAGAACAAAACCGAGAAGTGCTGAAAGCGGCTTAAATAGGGGATATTTTACTGAAAACAAAATTTATAAATGGGTTAGTCAAGATGAAAATTCCGGGGTTTCCGTTTGGCATGGGGTAAAAAGTTCGCATGATAAAAATAAGACAAGGTATGCAAACTCCATGTATTGGGAGTTTGGAGGTAGTATCGCAACATTATCATGGAAACGAACTAAAGCAGATGTAACCATACAGCATATTGATGCAAAAACAAATACGATTTTGGAACAAGAAACAATAGAAAAAACCATTGGAAATGCCTATACTTTTGCACCGAAAACTAAAGGAACCTATGAAGATAAAAATGGATATCAATATATTGCAAGTCCACATAGAAGTGATCAAACAAAAAAACAAAAAATCACCGGTGATACTACCATTAAATTTTATTATAAAGTGATTTTACCTGATCCGACGCGTGTGGTTGAAGATGGTGAAGGAAAAAATACACATGGGCATGCAAAGGGTATGGCAAGCTGGGAACTAGCTAAAGAAAGCCAAAACGCAGAAAGCATGCTGCATGGGATTAATAACTTTACACCTACAGGAACACACTATGCTATAAGAAATGTGCAACATAAATTGAAGCTAGGAGATCATACGGAAAAAAGGGAAAGTCCGATAGCTTTATTAGTAAATCCTTCACTTGTGAAGAATTCAGATATGGAATATGATTTCAAGTATGAGTACACGAACTATTATGAAATTAAATATAAGTGTGTGGATAATGATGGTAGAGATTATTGCTATGAGTGGCAACAGGATGAAATTGTACCGGCGTGGAAAAAGCCGTACGGACAAACATTCAAGCTCTCCGATACCGAGGGAACGTTCACACATTCAACGACTAGTCGGTTAGGAAGAATTAATAATAAAGATGCGATCATTTATAATAATCCCACGGATAAAAACGGAACAAAAGCAGGCGACAAATTTGGGTATACTTATTTTATTAAGGAACAAGCAATAAAAGGCAATGATGTGTACTATCGTATTTCCAATAAAGCAGACGGTACCTTTGAACAAGAAGCGATTGGATGGGTAAATGAACTAGATTTAACCACGTATACACATTATGGAATGGATACGAAAAAGAAGATCCTTACTGTAGATGGGAAAGGTAAATCATACACAAGAGCTTGGGGATGGGATAAGCAGCATGTTCATAATCTTTCAGGTTACAAAGGTAAGAAGTTCCATGTAAATAAAACAGAATCAGTAGGTGACAATGTTTGGTACAGAGGTAAAATTGATGGGAAAGGCAGTGATGTTTGGATACATCAAAGTAATACGGACTCAACCGAAACCATTCAAATCAAGTCAAGTGAAAGTAAGGTAATTAAAATAGGTCAATCAGTAGATTCTTTAAAGTTGAAGATGGATCACCAACATGGAGAAACGTTCATATTTGATAAACAGAGTCCAGTAAATATTTCGTTATTGGTAGGGCGTGAAGATATTATAACGGAGCGTGAACGTATAACGAATAAAAATAAAGAGGAATTTAAAGTTGATCGGAAAGATACTAAACTTGATACGCAACTGTGGAAGGATATTTCTGAAATAATCAAGTATAAATCAGATTTTAATAATTACTTTTATGTGATTGATGGGGATAAATACTTTTTCCCAAGTGATTTAGATAAAAACTTGCAAGAAAAATACAAGAATAATACACCGTTTAGCGATTATGGGAAATACGCTATTCCGTTGAGGATGAAACTGGGACAAAAAAGTGCTACGTTTTTATCGGAGGACAATTTCTTTGTAACAAAAAAGACTGGTTTTATCTTTAGTCTCCCTTATTATGAAACGAGCACGAACCGAATTAATGCTTTTGCCAGGCAAGAGTATGAAGACTATACCAACAAGACGTTTGACGAAACAGATACGGTTGTGACAATCCCAAGTGATGGTTCTCGTTATTATTTAAACATTGACTTAAAAGGGGGGCAGAGGCCAGGTATAAAATATGATGATAATGTTGTGGTGGGTAAATTAGGGTTGAGCGATATTACAGTTCATTTAATACAAGACTTAGAGTTCGAGCATTATTTGTTTGGGGATGTGAATGATGATCCTTACTTTGTTGAGCAAGCTACTTCCGTATTGGATAATGTTCAGTATGAAAACACGATTACGTTAACACAGTCACAAATGGATCAATTAAAGGAAATTGAGGAGAACAAGGAAGGAGAAATTCATTCATTCAGGGCAACAGATGATGATGAAATATATGATGCAGTAAATGGAATTGTGCCACTTCATTAAGTGGTTCAATTTTTTTTATTGAAAAGAGGTGAATTGAGCATGAACTGGATCAAATATCTAGTTATCATTATATTTTTTGCTGTGGTAATCGTCTTTATTTCCTTGATTAGTGTTAAGAACCAAACGAACAAAACTTCGACACAGGAAATTAATTTTAATTTATCAACAGTAAGTGTTGGTGATGCAAGGGTTTCTTTAAATGGAAGCATGGATAAAAAGGCTGTTGTACCCAATTTATTATTAAAAGTGGCCGAATCACAGAAAAAACATGATCATAATACCAAAATTAGTTATGTGTTTTTAGATGATAATGGAAGGGCTACCGTCAACAATGATGATATAAAAAGTGTGCAATTTAAAGTTGAATTGCTAAATAAAAAGGGAGAAGTTGAAACAGTTTCGAAAGAGAGAATTGAAATTGATGCCTTGACAGGAGGTGACAATTAATGGGTGAGAAAGTTGGATTCATGAGTATGCTGTTAATCTTTGCGCTTTTTTTTATTCCATTTCTTTTTACAACATTTACGAATCAGGTGGACAGTAGTAATGTGCTTACGGCTTCCACTGAAATGCAACAGCTTATTAAGTCAGAGGGCGGTATTACTTTAAAGGTAAGTGAAGCAGGAAAACGGCTGAAGGAAAAAGGAATTAACACAATTTACCGGATTAATGAAGAAAGGGAAGTATCAATAGAATTAATAAATGCATTTGCAGAAGCTGGTGCTAATTTACCTGGGCAGGAAGTGGGAGAGACAATAAAAGTTACTTACGAAAAAAACGGATTTAAAACGTCAAACACAGTTCGGATATTAAAACGGAGATAAGAAAGGAGTGATAAAAGATGATGGAATTTTTAACAGAAAAAAGTAGGGATGTTTATCTGGATTACTATCGAATATCCAATAAAGCATTTATAAAGAGAAGAATTTTAACAACCTTGGTGATGATTATTTTAAGCATATTGTTATTAATGCTTTATTTTAATGTATGGGTAGTTGTTGTGGCACCGTTTATTGTTATATTTGGTTATAAATTGCCGTATTTGGAACTTATACGAATGAAAAGTCGTGATGATTTAATCAAACAACATATGTTTCCTATGTTCTTACGATATTTTGTTGCATTAATCGGAACACAAGGAAACGTCTATCAAACATTAAAGGCAACGATTCCTTATATGGAAGATCCACTGCGATCGGAATTGATTGAATTAGTTAAAAAGATGGATGCCGTTAATGTACAGGATTATGATGCTTTTGTTGAATTTGGGGATTTCATTGGTTCACCGGAGGCGCATATGATAATGAATATGATTCATCAATTTAATGAAGAAGGAATTAATAAAGATGATTTAAAGGAATTAGAACGTACGGTAAAGGAATTACAAGAGAATAAGATGAATGAAATTATCGAATATAAGGCAATGGCAGTGGATAAACACGCAAATCCTGTTTTACTTTACGCTATTGGTTATATTATTTCCTTTACAGTCATTTTGTTTGTTGCTTATTTTAAAGAATTGCCTTTATAAATAGGGTCCGATAAGGAGGTAATAAAAATAGATCGTGTGAAAACATCACAAACCGGAGAACGAAAGTCAGAAGAAGAAAGACTCATCGAAAGACTGTTAAGAAACAGTTTTTTAAGTGAATATTTAGATGATGAAAACATAACAGATATTTCTTTTAACGGAACGGATTTAAGAATTCAGGATAATTCAATCGGGAGATATAAACCCAAGGAGCAGCCTAATTTTGATGACGTATTCCACTTGGGTAAAAAAATTGCGGATATACAAGGAAAAGAATGGACAAACAGCCAACCATTGTTGAATACCGAACTTGCATATTTTAGGGTTAACTTTATTCATGATTCTGTAAGTCCATCTGGTTGTACGTTCTCGATTAGAGTATCTAAACCCAAGCTTGTAACAACGGATTTGGCCGACTTTGCAAATGATGATGTTGCCAAACTTCTTTCAGTTTTAATTCAAGCTGAATTTAATCTCATTATTGCAGGAAGAACAGGTTCAGGTAAAACCGAATTTCAAAAGCTACTTGCAGGTCACATTGATAACTCTAAAAAAATCACATTGATTGAAGATACAATGGATTCGCATATTAAGGAGCTTTATCCAGAAAAGGATATAAACAGTTGGCGAACCCTTATAGAATCGTCAAGAGAAAATCAAATTACTTATCATGATCTGATTAAGGAAGGACTTCGTAATAACCCTGATTGGTTGATTATTGCAGAAACGAGGGGGTCGGAAGCCTATGATATGTTGGAGTCAGCATTGACAGATCATGCTATTATAACAACGATACACGCAAAAGGGGCAGGAGCAATACCGAGTCGTTTATTGTCTATGGTCGGTCAACGCTTTCATGTAAATGAAATTCTTTTAGGTCAAGATATTGTTAACACATTGAAAATTGGAATCCATTTAACAATGGAATACACAGAAGATGGTATAAAACGGTTTATTCGCGAAATTGTTGAGTTCACAAATTTTTCCGTGAGGGGTGTTGAGTATACGCCACTCTATAAAATTGAGAAAGATTTTGACAAACGGGCAAATCAATACACGGAAGTAATTAAAACAAATCCTTTATCGGAGGAATCCATTTCTAACCTGATGTATAAAGGGCTTGTTCATTTAGTTCCAAAAGTCTTTTTGGAAAGGCGTGATGAGAAATGAAAAAATTAATGAAATCGGTGATGGAATTGTTTTCTGTAGCCAAAATAGTGTTATTCATGTTTTTAATATTGGCTGGATCAGTGGTGTACCTTTATTTGGTTACGCAAAACATCACAATGAGTGTTGTTCTAGGTTTTTTCGCCATGCTGTTTGGCTTTCATCATTCAGTGTATTTGCCGGAGAAACTAAAAAGGGAACAACATTTGTTAAAGGAATTACAAAAATACACAACATCTATGGTGTTTTACTTACAATCAGGATATAACGTTTTACAATCACTAAACTTTGCCAAGAGAAACCTTGATGAAGCAATTAAGAAAGACATTGAAAAAACAATGATTGGATTACAGGAAAAAGCGGTGTTGGATACAACATATTTTGACAAATACCGATTTACTTCTCTTAATATTTTTCATCAGATATTAAAGATTAAATACGATAAAGGGGGTGCGGCGAAAGAGTTATTTACAAAGGCCAATGAGAGTATCAACTTTGAAATTGTAAAACGAGATGAATTGTATCGCAGAAAGAAGTTTATGAAAATGAAGGTATTCATGATGATGGGTATGGCAGCTGCCATACCTTTAGTATTTGTATTTTTCGCCAAAGAATTATATACCCAATTTTTAACTATGGGCTTTATTGCGGTCGGAATAAATGCAATTTTATTTATTCTGCTGCAGATAAGCCTTTTCTTTTTGCAGCGAACAGCAACAGATGTATCCATCAATGTTTAAGCAATCAATTAAGTTTCCTTTGAAGGGGGGTGAACAAGCAGGGGTGAAAAAACAGGCGGTCTACAAGCATGATTATTGTGTTGGTTTCATTTTATTGTACAGGTTGCGTTTCCTATATGGTGACCTCGATCACAAACGGGATGAGGAGCATTATTGATGGCACGGTTGATCAAATAGTAGCAATCGTAGCTTTTCTAGGGCATTAAGCGGTTGATAGTTAGGGGACCAACAATGGATTTGAAAGGGGGTGTCAGGTGAATGGGTGAAAAGACAGGTGGACTTACAAACATGATCATAGCTTTGGTGGCTTTAGTAGCAATCATCCTTATTGTGCAAGTTGCATTTCCTGATATGACGACTTCAATCACAAACGGGATGAGGGACATTATTGATGGCTCGATTGAACAAATAGGAACAATCGTAGCTTTTCTAAGGTATTAAACGGTTGATAGTTAAGGTAACAACAATCAATTTGAAGGGAGGTGTTAAGTAAATGGGTGAAAAGACAGGTGGACTTACAAACATGATCATAGCTTTGGTGGCTTTAGTAGCAATCATCCTTATTGTGCAGGTTGCATTTCCTAATATGACGACTTCAATCACAAACGGGATGAAGGAAATTATTGATGACTCGGTTGGACAAATAGGAACAATCGTAGCTTTTCTAAGATTTTAAACTGCTGGTGGCTCTTTGTTTAGCTAAACAAGGAGCCTTTTTGAATCTGAATGAGGTGATAAGGCGTTAAAAGTCTAACTGCTACTTTCATAAGCACTTTGGTTATATTCCTTTTATTAGGATTTAATGATTTTGGTTTAATTCATGATTTTGTTGATAGGGTTAAAAATGAAGGATCAATTCATGATTCTTCATTTGATAAAAATACATTAAAAAAAGGTGAAGCTATCATTTCTAGGGTGATAGACGGCGATACTGTTATGGTCATTAATCCAGATGGAAAGGAAGAAAGGGTGCGCCTATTATTAATAGATACCCCTGAAAGCGTTCATCCGACAGAACCTGAGCAAAAATTTGGGAAAGAAGCCAGCGATTTTGCTAAAAAATACTTAAAACAAGGGCTAAAAGTTACCCTTGAAAGAGGTAATCCGGAAAAAGATAAATATGACCGAACACTTGGATATATATTTGTAGATGGCGTTAATTTTAATGAGCTTATGCTTGAAAAAGGATATGCTAGAATCGCCTATGTATATGAGCCGAGTACAAAGTACTTATATGCATTTAAAAAAGCTCAGAAACGTGCTAAACAACAAAGAATGAACATTTGGAGCATCCCAGGGTATGTAACAGAGAGTGGTTTCGATATGTCAGTCGTTGAATAAAAAGTCCATCCAATTTTTTTATGGAAGGGTGGTGTTAAGGTGTTACGTTTTTTTCTAGGAACCATTTTGTTTGTTTTGTTAATTATGGTTGTTGGTAGTGTCGTTTTGGATGAGTTTCCAGGGTTACAGCCGCTGTTTGAAGAATTAAAAATGCACGTTGTTAATTTATATAATATTTCTCTAGTAAAGTATGGAACGATAACTACGTTACTGTTAATTGTTGCTATCTTCATTCTAGTTGGTAGTTCAAAACGAATATAACTCCATACTAAAGGGGTGTTTTAAAATATGAAAAAGAAAAAAGAGAAAAAAAAACTCTTTAAAAAGTCAATAGACGTAATAAGAAAAACATCGGAGGCTGAGCGTAAAAAAAGTGAAGAAAAGAAAAAGGAAAAGAAAAATAAGCCAAGGGGTATGACTGCTAAAAAGACTGGCATGATTATCTTTTGGACTTTATTTTTATTCATGTTTCTAGTGACGATGGTAAACATCTTCGGTGTAAGTAGCGTCCCAGCCAAAGAAGAAAATAAAGCTAGTAAATTGATGGACAATGAAGGATTAGAATTTGCAAAGGAATTTGTGTATCAGTATTTCACTTGGTCAACAGACAATTACGGAAGGGATCGAAGAATTCATGATTTAGACCGATATTTTTTAGACGGAATAGACGATTTAGGTGGAATTATTTTTGACAAAAAATGGTCTTCCTCTATTGATAAGCGTGATATTGTCCTAAAAGATATTCAAGAAATAAATCATAAATTGGCAAGGTATATCTTTAAAGTCAAATTTACACTAAAAAGCCCAACAGATGCGAAAAATACGGGATCAAAGAAACATATGGACTTTGAGGAAACTTTAAAAGAAGAAAGAAAAATGAGGGTAGTAGATGGTTATAACGTTAAGGTGAATGAAAAGTTTATTAGTGTGCCAATTTACTATAACAAAGACACTGACAAGTTTGCTGTTTATACGCTGCCTTCATTTACTTATGTAAGTGAAAGCAAAATGGATGATCAAGTTAAGAACAATTTATCTAAGTTAGATACACTTTCAGATACCTATGTTGAAAATAATATAAAGGCCTTTTTAGAAACATTCTTTGAATCGTATACGAAAGATGGAAAAGACAAATTAAATTATATTTTGGAAGATGAACGTCACCAAAATGGGTTAAATGGAACTATGGAGTTTTCTAAGATACAAGATTCAAAAATTTACTTAGCTGATGATAACAACAACAAATTTATTGTTGATTCAGAAGTTGTTCTTAAAGATCCTAGCACAAAGTTTGAATTCGCAAACAAATTCACTTTAGTAATTAAAAGAGTTGATCAACGATATGTCATAGAATCGCTTAATGACGAAAAATCTGTAAATGAAATAGTAGATAAATACCTTGAAGAAAAAGGATCAGACGATGCTGACAATCAAGGAAGTGTAGAGGAAGCAAAAGACTTTAACTATCAAGATGAATTAGTGTCAGAAGAAAATGATGATGACTCCAATCAGGATTACGAGGTCAACGACGAAGAATAAATATAATAATTCATTAATTAGGGAGGGTAACACCTCTTTTTTTATATTGACAGAAAGGAGGAGTTGAATTGGGTTTAGCTGAATTTTTTTCTTGGGCGCAAGATCAAATTAAGTACGCTCTATTTCTAGTGTTATTTGTTTTATTGATTATAACAGCGTTTAAACGGGCTTGGATTGCCCTTATAGGGGTGTTAATTGGATTATCTTTCCTGGCAATCTTTATTGTTAACCCGGATATGTTGATTAATTTAGGTCAGTGGTTTTCAAGTAAATTGAGATTAGGTCAAAGTTAAATCAAAAAAGGGGCGGATAAAATTGTATTTGCCCCAACTTTTATCTGATGGGAGGGGTTTTACAATCAATAGCAATAATCATATTCCTTTATATGTATTGAATGGATTTTTGAAATTTGAGAGAAAACTATATCAGGTCTTTGGACTTCCACTTGGTAGACCGATAAGGTTTAAGTCTATATTATACTTCATTGTGATCGCAGTCATTGAAATTGTGATTTATTTTACTCCATTTATAGGGAAATTAGTTAGTTGGTTGCCATTTGGAATATTGGCGTTGATTCCAATTGGCTTAGCATGGTTATTAGCAGACATTGGTACAGAAGATAGAGTTCCGTTAAGTTTTTTTAGATCCTTTGTCCAATATCAAATACGAAAAATAAAAGGACACACGTATTTCAGAAGTAGAGAAGTACAAAAGGAAAAAAGCTATTCATTCAATAATTATTTCACACACCAAGATGTCATTGAGCCAACATCGGAATTTTTGATAACGAGAACTAGAGATGCAGATGAAGAAAAAGAAAAAGCATTAAGATACATTGATCGGATTACAAATTCGGATGAGTTTTTTGAACGTTTGCAAGAGAAAAGAGAACTGGAGGCCCAAAGGAAAAATAAAAGGAAATGGTTCTTTTTTAAGAAAGGAGCATAACTATTGGGTAAAAAGAACAAACACTTGAATGATGAAGAAATTTATTATGAATATCAGAAAAAAGGAAAAGTGTTGCCAATCATTGTTATTGTGATGGCAGTCATCGGATTATCCTATTTATTTTTTATTGGAGAACGTGGAGGATCAACAGATGAAAAAGCATCACCGGAACAGGATATTAGCAAGAGTAAGACTATTGTTGAAAAGGATTTTGTATCTGGGTTAAGACTCGCTTCATTAGGTAAATATGATGAAGCGATTGGACATTTTGATGGGTTAATATTTAATGACTTATCGGACAGTGATAGACAAATTGTGTTAAATGCTTTTTTAAAGGCGGGAAAGCCCCAAAAAGCATTGGATTTGGATGAAAAATTCGACAAGGAAATTGTAGATGAATTTATTGAAAAAGGTGAACCAAAAATACTAACAGAATTAAAAACAGATTCCAAACTAATCGCTTTTGAAATAGCAGTAATGGAAAATAACTTTAAAGAAATAATTAAACTGAAAGATGTTAAACGATTGAAAATGGATAGAAGGAGAGCAAATGCTATTTCCAATGCTTATTTTCAATTAGGAAAAAAAGAGGAAGCAATAAATTTCGCTTCATTAATGGTCTTTAATGGAATTAACATGTGGGATAACAATACAGATGATACAACCCTAGAACAAATGCCACTACAAACATCTGAACAATCTTCATCAAATTCATTCATAGTAATTATAGCAATGGTATTTATCCTACTGGGGGTTGGTGTGTTGCTATATTTTTTTAAATCAAAAATCAATAGCATATTCAAAAAAGGTTCCGAACGTAAGACAAGCAATAAAATAATTAGCAAGAAAAAGAAGGTACTGCAAAAAGACATGAGCAAGAATAGCGAACATAAAGAAGATGGAAGTGAAGAAAATGATAAATATTCATATTATTATGATGAGTAAAAGGAGCAATAAAAATGAAATTGGAGTTTCCTGTCAAACATATTGTTAGTAATCTAGTTTTTGGACATAACAAAACAGTATGGGCTTATTTTAAAATTGATGGATTTAGTTATGACTTTTTAGATGATGACGAAAAGATTGTTCCATTTCAACGGCAAATGGCTTTCCTTACCAATACAGGACTTGATTTGCATTTCTTGGTTGTTCCTAATCCAACTGATATAAGTAAGATTCTGGATAACACCATTAAAGAAATGAAATATAAAAAATATGAGTTACAAAAACAAGGAATCGCCTTTATGGCACAGGTAAAAAATGTTCTTGAAAACCAAAAAGAACTGAATGAATCAAGTGAATATAATCATTACTTGGGTATTCAACTAGATCCGGAGAAAAACAAATATGCATCAAGCAATATTGGTTTGAATGCAATATCTACTATTAAATCGTTCTTTCAAGGTTTCAATTCACCTGTTTATTCTGCTGTTGGGCTGGAAACAACAGATATTTTAGAAAGTGAGATTATTGCTTATCAAAATCAAGCAAAAGTAATCATGGCAACATTAAGTGGTTCTTTTTCTTCCCCTGTAAAAATGGTAGGAACAGAAGAACTTGTTTATATGATTGAAAAAACATATAGCACACGAAATAATAATTCAGACATTTATATCAGAAAGGATTTTGAATCAGGGAAAAGTATTGAAGGAATGGATAGTGATAAAAACGTTCATCAAGCTATACGTTGCCAAAAGAAAGATTTTTTCGATTTACAAAATGTGAATGTGGAAGAATTAGATGCTAAAACATTACTTCTTTCCAGGATAACGGATGAACAGGAAATTGAAAGTATACATGTACAATATCTGACAATTAGCCAGATGGAAGATGTGTTGTATCACCCTGGGTCGGAATGGCTGTATCGTATCCAGTCAAGGATGCCCTTTCCTTTAACTATTTCTATTAGAGCTGACCATCAGCCCAATGAAGTGTTGAGGAAAAAATTAAGTAACGTAAAGTTAGAATTCCAAGATCAACGCAAAGAAGCATTACAAGGACAGCAAAATATTGATTTATCTGTTCAAGTATCCGAGCAAGGTGCTATAAAAATGGAAAGTTATTTTCAAGAAACAGGTTTTCCAGCTTATAGTTGTCAGTTCATTTTTAAAATAACGGCTGGTAATAAAGAACAACTTAGCACAAGAGTAGATATACTACGAAAGGAATTAGCAAGATACGGATTAAAGATAATTGCGCCATATGGTGAACAATTGCAACTATTATCTGGTACATTACCCGCTTACAATCGCAGAACGAATGATTATTTGATGGAAGTTGCCCCAAATGTGTTAGCAGGGTTAATGTTCGGTGCCACGACTAATATAGGCGACAACAGGGGCTTTTATATTGGACACACCTCACAGTTCTCAAAGCCTGTGTTTGTTCAGCCAGATCTTGCAGCCAAGGCATATGAAGGATTGGGGAACGTTGTTGATTCATTATCGGTTCTTGTGGCAGGAATGACTGGTAAAGGGAAATCCTTTTTTATGAACTTGTTTGTCTATTTATCGACTTTAAACGGATCGAGTTCTCTAATTATTGACCCTAAAGGTGACAGGAAAGAATGGAATAAGGGACTACCATATATTGATAAAAAGTTCATTGAAGTTTGGACTTTAGGTTCAGACGACCGTGATGCTGGTTCGCTTGATCCATTTAGGACAAGTACAAATATGCAGGAAGCTAAAGATATAACTATGGATATTCTCTCTTATTTGACGAATATTGAAATCAGTGACGATTCTTATAGTTTATTGAGTGATGCGGTAGAAAAAGCATCACGTACAAAAGATCCTTGTATTGGTGAGGCCATGAATTACCTAAAGGATCTATTTGAAAACAGACCGAAAAGTATGTCTGACAATAGATATATCGTTTTAGAAAAGTTGATTGGAACACTTGAAACGTTAAAACGGAATCAATTATCACTCTTGCTATTTGGAAAACCAGATCAGGATTTTCGGGTGTTACAACATAAAAATCCTATTCAAGTTTTAATGATCCAAAACTTAAACTTACCTGGTTTAGAGACGAAAACACTACGAGTCAGTCATAAAATTTCAGAAGCAATCATGATTTCGATTACTGCTTGGACAAAACAATATATGTATAGTGGTGATCGGTCGGTTCACAAAATCATTTTGCAGGATGAAGCAAGTGCGATTGAGCGTAACTCAATGGGAGCAGAATTGATGGATTACATTGTTCGTCAAGGCCGTTATTACAACACTACATTACTTAAAGGATCACAAAATGCGTCTGATCATGGTCATAGCGTTGCCAACATGGGAATGAAGTTTAGTTTTGGACTTCGATTAACAAAAGAGGCCGAGGAAATGTTGAATTATCTAAACTTACCTCAAACAAGAAATAACATCGAAACATTAAAAAACTTAGATCGAGGTGAAGCTCTATTTCAAGACATATATGGTCGTTCAGCAGTAATAAAAATAAATCCAATCTTTACTGATTTGTTTGATGCCTTTGATTCATCTACTTCAACAGAGGAAGAAAAACAAAGAGAAAGAGAAAGTAAAACTATATCGTAAAGGAGGTTGGTGTCTATGAAAAGAAATTTTTTTATTGTACTTTCTCTTTTCGTTTTATCCTTTACATTCTTTCCCTCTAATATTGCATTTGCATTGGACAAAGATTTTGAAACAAAGGAGAACTTCGATGACGGAGAAGTCAATAGAAGTCAGTATTCAGTAGATGGCGAAAAATTTTATTATAAATTAGAAGCTGGTATGCCTGACGATGATAAAGCAGGCTTTTTTAATGTCCTGGGGAAAGCATCAGATGCTATATCAGTAGGTTTAAATGAAACGATCATGCTGATCAATAAAGTTATTTTTTCACTCAATATAACTTTTACCAAGTGGATGATCGGTACGTTTGAAATGACTCAGGACTTTAAATTTATTGATAAGGCGATAGATAAAACTTCTGACAAAGTAACAGATATGGTTGGGATTTCCGGATATTATATTCCATCATTTACTTCGGGTGGAATGTTTTCAACCTTATTTGGGATTATGGCTTTAGTTGTCATTCTGTATGCTTTTTATCAACTGGTATGGAAGCGATCCTTTGTTTCTTCGTTTGGTGAATTGTTCAAGTTTATTATTGTATTAACAGTAGCCTTGTTATTATTTACGAATTACAGTTCCTTCTTAAAAGGCATGAACATTATGAGTACTGAAATTGGAAATTTTGTTGTGGGATCACAGGTGGATCAAAACAACCATAATTCAAGAGTTAATAATTTCAGTAAAACATTATGGGATCATTTTGTAGACAAACCATATTTCTCTTTGCAGTATGGAACTTCTGATTTAAGTGAACTGAATATAAATGACCTTGATGGAAAAGAAAGAGTGTATGAATTAGTCACTGCTAAAACAGATAGTAAAAAAAGAAAGAAAATTATTGACGAGGAAATAAATGAACGAGAGAACTATTATATGTCATACGATAGTGTTCCACAAAAAACATACATGACTTTGGTTTATTTTATGCTTAACGGGATTACATCCATTCCGATATATTTGATTGCTCTCTCTATTGTATTTACACAATTTTGGTTTGTAATTATAGCTTTAATTGCACCGTTTGCTTTGTTAATAGCAAGTTTCCCAAGTCAATTCAATGTATTAAAACGATATTTCTTTGAATTAAGCCTGCCATTGTTAGTAAAAATAGCCCTTCACTTTATGCTAATTGTTATGATGTTTTTGACTACTTTATATGTTGATATGGAGGAAGAAATTACTTCAAATTTATTCAGTGGTCAGCTTGGAGCAAGCTATGTCAATGCCCTGTTCTACACCATTTTATTCTTTGCGATATTCCTTTTGAGAAAGAGAATAGCAAACATCCTTAGTTCTGGTTCAAATATGGTTGGTGAAATAAGAGAAGGCTTGGGAAGTGTCACAACAAAACCTGTTAAGAAAACTGTTCAAACGACAGCAACGGTTGCTGGTACAGCCGTTGGCGCAGCATACGGTGGGCCTATGGGGGCTACTATGGGTGGTAATATGGGAGCTACCGTTGGTAAAGTCTTAACGGGTGAAAGCGATGGTATTGCTGGCGCAACTCAAGATTTTACTAATGCTACTTACAAAGGACAGATGTTAAAGAATTTTGCAGAAACTAAAAAGACTAATGGGCAAGATAATATGATGAACACGGAGGACAATTCCAATATGATTTTAGCGCAAGGGAAAGAATCAAGCGACCATAAGCTTATGAATGAAAATGAAACGAACGAAAACGATCAAGAAAATGTCAGGGATTCCCTAAATGCTCAAGGAGTTGCCCTTGTTAAAACAGATGAAAACACGTTGGATAGGCATTTAGAACAAGAAGGTGAGGATGACCGGGGGTATCCAGAACAATTGGCAAGTAGCCTAAAAATGGATCAAAGTGAAGCTCACCAGAAAATTGAAGGTATTAAGGAAGAAAGAACAGAACGTTTTAACAATTTCTTAGAGAAACAAAATTTAACTGGTGCAGAAATGGAAGGGATTAATGGCGCATTACATGATAAAGCGATTGGTACAGCATATATTCCACGAAGTATTTATCAAAATGTTGATAAGGATATAAAAAATCGCTTGGATAATGGTGAGACATTAGATTATAAGACGGAATTTGTTAACGGTATTGCAGATAAAATGAAAGAAAGGGACTTAATCAAACAAAACGAAAGGATGATGGCTGCCGATGGTGATTTAGACAGTCACGATTTGAAAGAATCTAATACCGGATTACCGACAGCAAGACTCGAAACGTCAACGTATAAAGGTAGTGATTTAACTTTTGATACACCAAATGGCAACAATATGGATTCACAATCATTATCTTCATCAAAAATGAGAACACCAATAGATAAGAGTAGTGATTTTAGTTCTGATGTGCCAATGGGGAATATGATAGATTCGCAACCGTTGTCATCCAAAGACAAAAATGGTCATACTCCAAATAGCAAAACAGTAGAAAATATGACCCCAGAACAAAAGTCATCATTTGAACAACATGCACCAAATCGGGAAGTGCAGACAGAAAGGGGTAGTAATTCATCAACAGATACGCCTGAAGGTAATTTAGAATAAGAGAGGGATATAAAAATTAAAAAAACAACCGTTTTTACCAATATACTCGTTGGAATTGCGATAACCGCCTTAATTGGCGGTTTTTTGTTTGGTTTATTCGAAAAAAAAGATAACAGAGATACACCAATGGTTGTTACTGATTATACGAATAAGGATCAGCTAGTAAAAGAAGAAGTCGGAGGGGATGAAAACAAAATGGATGGAGAAATGAAAGAGGAAAAATCAAACGAAAACAATTACGGAGAAGATTACGATGATGACCCAAAGTTATTTGACCCACAAGAAGTGGATAAATCGAAATTGTCGGTTCCTTACAAAAAGATATTTGGAAAAAAGACAACAAAAGAAACCAAACAACTCACTAAAGATTTTATTGAAATTTTCTACAACCTGGATGGTAGGTATCCCAATAAATTTATTAAAAAAAGTAAGGAATTTATGACACCCGATTTATACGAAACGTTATTAGAAGATCCAGAAGCACCAACGTACAACGTATTTAATCGAAAATATATTTCGTTGGAAATCATTGAATCAAAAAAGTTTACGAAAAAGGATGCAGAAGAAAATATAATTCCTTACATCGTTTATATCAAGGGCGAGACAGTTAATGCGGAAAAGCAAGATAAAAAAGAAGTAACAGATGTTTATACAATTCTATTAATTAAGAAGGATGACCAGTACAAGGTAAATCATATATATCCTAATATTAATTTCCAATGAAAAAGGAGGGGTTATAGGATGGATGATCAATGAAAAAAATATTAATAATCTTAGGCGTTGCATTAAGCGGTTTAATTATTACACTGGTATTGCTCGTGATGATTGTGCCTGTTTTAATTTCGAGCACGTTTGATGAAATAGATTCAACTAGTGCCGGTGAGGATAGTGATTATGTCGTATGTAATAAATCACAACGATTAAATAAAACGAAATGGAATAAAGCCTTTGAAAAAGGTGGTATTTTATCAAGTAAAGGCAATTATTTTATTACATCAGCAGAAGAACATAATATTGATCCTGTTTTATTTGCAGCGATTGCTATGCACGAAACGGCTTGGGGAACATCTAACGCTGTAAAAAATTATAATAACCCAGGAGGACTAATGGATCCCTCAACAAACTCAACGACACTATTTAAGTATTCATCATTAGAAGAGGGTATAGATGCTATGGGGAAAACTTTAGATAGATTAGTAAACACAAGAGGCTTAGTTACAATTAATGATTTAGGCAGCGTGTATGCACCATTGGATGCTGATAATGATCCAAATGGATTAAATACTAATTGGGTTCCTGTTGTGAATCAATTTGCAGCTGAATTCGGTGGTTTAACAATGAATTGTGAGATAGCAGGTGAAGTTGAAATAGTTGGTGATAAGGCTTGGGTTGCACCATATACGAAAAATCTTACTTCAGGCTTTAGACCACCAGATAGGCCCGATCATAACGGTATTGATATAGCTTGGGATGGTATACATGGCAAACCTGCTGTTGCTTTCATGGATGGCACAGTTACCGTTAGCGCAGTTAGCGGCACTACATTTTATTCAACTAGTGAAAGAATGGGAAATGGTTATGGTTATTTTGTTGCTATAGATCATGGAAATGGTTTTGAAACAAGGTATGCTCATCTAATGGAACAGGGTGTTCCAGCCGGAACTAAGGTAAAAGCAGGTGAGCAAATTGGAAAAATTGGTTCAACGGGTGGTTCAACAGGCCCACATTTACATTTTGAAGTGTTAGTTAGTGGTGAAAAAGTTAACCCTATGCAATATGTAAAAGAATTCATATCGAAAAAATAAATTAATAAAGTTGTCGGACAAAATAGTATGCTAAAAGGGATGTATAATCAACGTTTTGTTTGTGTGTTTTTAAATTTGTCCAACAAAATTTATCTTGTACAGTTAGCCAATAAAATGTCCGACAACTGAATTTCATTGATAGTTAGACTATAAGAAACAAAAGGGTTTAAGCTGTCAGACAAATGGTAAATTGCAAAAGGATGTCGGACAAAGATACAAATAATAATTATGTAGTTCTTCATTTATCTACGTCTAGGCTGTCAGACAGGGGGATATGCAAAAATGTGGGAAAAAGCAGATGAACTAAAAGAAATGTTAAAGCAATTAGAGTTGTTCAAACAGGAAATTATGAAGGAAATCAATAGGTTAGGGGAAAATGAGAAAACGATTACGAGAACAACTGTTTATCCAATGGCAAAGGTTAAACCTCTGATTATAAAGGATTATCCGGTCTTTCAATTTGGATATGAAGGTATGCTTCCTACCTATAAAGAAAATGATCAAGAATACCTTTCTATATTACGTCATTATTATTACCGTGCAACTTTTGACAGTTATGATTACTCGCAAATGAAACTTCCAGTGATGAATGAAGCTGTAATTGTTTATGTGCATTACTTTAGGAATAAGATTATACGAGATTTAGACAACAGAAACAAAAAGTTTATTCAGGATGCCATAAGGCAAACACGTATTATTGGTGATGATCACTGGCGTAATGTTTGGAATATGGATATAGGATTTTTGGATGAGGAAAAATATCATCTTCAAGTTTATGTAGTACCGAGAAATAATTTTATAGATTTTATAGACTTTTTGTTGTGCCACCATGAGAATCTAAAACATAATACAGATTATTTATTGAGTAAATCGGAATACAAAGCACATTATTTTAAAGAAAAAGAAAAGGAATTAACGCTTGATGAATCAGCAAAAAAAACGTTTCATTTTTTCTCGTAATAGCATTTATATTGGGGATGAAAAAAGCAGCCAATCTAACCCCAAATATAGTTCTATATTGGGGGAAACTAATATTGGGGGTAAGTGATATTTGTATATTGGGGATGTTTTTAATGTCAAAAAGTTCGATTGTCAAGAGATTCTTTACTTTTAAGCGAATAAACGAAAGGGAGAAAATTCGAAGTGGTTTGTTGAGGATTGTTCGATTACCAGCAGAAAACCCGGAAACAAACAGCCTACTTTCCGAATAACGAAAACGAGGTGAAATTCAAGAAAAGTATGCCAAAAAACAACAGAAAAGATGTTGCACAACAGCGAGATTTAAACCTTTTATATGAAATGTACAAATGCCGTGCGTTAAGCACAGCCCAGGTTGCACATATTAGGGGGTTAGGGAAATGGTATGTTTATGAAAAACTGGGCTTTCTAAGAAATAATGGCTATATATATACGGAACAAATTAGTGGTAAATATATTCTCCAACAAAACAGACAAGGAACCTATCACCGAATTAGCGGAAAAGGAATCACTTTGCTAAAAAAGAACGGATACACCATAGACTACACAGCAGATGATATACGACTAAGCAAGCACCGACTACCTTACCTACTAACAGCGAATGATTTATTTCTAGCATTGCAAAATACCGGTTGGACCTATCGGGATAGCAGAGAAATTAAAAGCTTTCATATCTTGAATAGAAACGATATGTTACAAGGCACGTTGACCAATCCTGATAACTCTAAGGAATATGCATTGTATATATTTTTGAAAAAAGTTTATGCAACCACCTTAATGCGTATCAAACAAGAAATTAATCGCAATCCATTTGAAAGTGCTTTGATAACAACACGTGGCGCACCAAGTTTTAATTCGGTTATTCACTCATTTGCAAACGAAACCGATAAGCTGATCAAAGGTGGCAGCATTAAAGTTATCCCATTCAACTTTGCTACGGGATATTTGAACATATCGAGCGACAACAAAGCGTTTCATGAACTTTTTTTAAGTGAATTAGGCTTGAATTTATTGAATGACACTTCCTCCAAAAATGCTTTTGAATCAAATACACAATTTGATTATGTTGTAAAGCACAACGAGGAAGAAAAATACTTCTTGGACTTACTCGACAACGACCTCATGAAACTAGAAGAAATAAAACGGTACAGAAAGGAGGATTATAAACGTGATGGCAAAAAAATACTAGCTCTAACCAGTACGATCAAAAGCCATGTGGATTTCCATAAGAAAATGCTTAGTGACATACAGCATATCGAATATTTAGTTGTAAATCCGCAAGAAGTGTTAGCTTTTGCCCAGCACATCCAACAAAAATGTTTTTGGAAAGAATCGTAAAGAAGGTGACCAATAAATGGCGTCTGTGCTTGTGGTCTATTTCTCGTTATTAACCAATACCATATTATTTTGTCTTATGTTTAAAGGTGTTTATATCCCCAGTGGTAAAACTCCTTTTTTTATTGGAATTGCATTTGGACTAATTTACCTGTTGGTTGGTCATTTGTTCAATACAGACCGGAGCAAACGGTTAAACAGGATGCTTATTTTCTCAATATCACTTTATATCGCGTTTTCATTGGGTGGTCTGGTGTATTATCACTGGAAAATGGATTATTTCATCAGTTCGTTGTTTATGATGAAAATTTCACTTGCCGCAATTACAGCATTTCTTATTTATATAAATGTCATTTACATTAGAGCGGAGATTTCCTATAAACGAAAGCGTGGTAATCAACGGATTCAAAAAGAGTCGAAAAAAGGTCAGATTGATAGATGGCTTGAGAAGAAAAAGGAAAAAGAGGACAGTAACGAAATCATCATTATACTAGGAAATTCCACAGAGTCAGAAGAACAGGCGCCACCGATTTGATTAAAAAATAATAAGAATGGGGTGAATTTTATCATGTTACGTTTAAAAAAAGAATTGGATACTGAACGGATCACACGATTAAAAGAGAGTATCATACTCAACTATATTGATAATGAAAATGGAAACGAATTACTGGTAAGTGAAGCAGATTTAGAGTTTCTAGTTGAGAAAGCAGAATTGTATGTATTCACTGAGCGTAAGGAAGCAAACGAAAACAACATATTACCAATTAATGTGCCAAATTCCTATAAAGGTGATGACAGTTATTCTTTTTAAAAGTGAACAAATTCTCTAGCGACTTCGCAGGTCCTTTTTTTATTCCCAATTTTAAAAATATGGGCTTTCTAAATAAGAAAAAATGTTCAAGTTCAAGTAATTGGCGATACTAAAGCTGTTTTGAGGTATTAAGATCAAAACAATCAACATATTGAAATCATCATTAAAGAGTGGGTGCAAAATAACGGACAAGATTATTGTTTTCGGTTCTCATGAAGATGAAAAATAAATGGATTTGTTAAAATACGGGGTACATGTCAGATAAGGCTGGAACTAATTTGGCTAAAAAAACTTTCAATAAGAGAAACTGAAACTATCAACTAAACGATTCCATATAGAAAAGGGGTGACGAACATTTGAGTTTCCAAAAATGGCTTTATCTCAAATATGGGAAATACTGGTCAGAACTTTGCGCTGACGAAACTATTATCTCACTTATCCAGGATAGCATTGACTATGAAATGTATTGTTATTGTGAAAACATAGAACCCATATGGTCTTAATAAGGAGGTCGGAAAGGATTTTGATATGGAGGACAAACACTTTATTAAACTTATATTCGCATTTTATATTTTAGTCTTTATTGTTTCAGTGTTATTAATGCTTATCATCAACAATCACTCTATGAAAATCATCGATCCGGTTGAACAGGATGATATAGAAGAAATAATTGATAGAATGTAATTCAAAACAGTTTTTGGTTGATTAAGCTACTTTCAAGAAAAACAGCCCATTTAGCCGGAGAAGACCAAAATAGTATAAAAAATAGAAAGAGTGATGCAAGTGCCAATACCGATAAAATGGCAAGGGGATGACTGTTTTACACACATGCTTGTTGTAGGAGCCACTCGTTCCGGTAAAACAGCCACTATCTTAAAACCAATGATATATCAGTTGTTACTGATGAAAAAACGTGGTATTCCATTGGGGTTATCAGTTGTAGAGCCTAAAGGAGACGTTGCACAAATGGTGAATGATATGTGTGTTGAAATGGATATATCGGTAACACATGTTGACCCATTCAAATCCAATACAGCAAAGTTTAATCCAATGGAAGGTGAAATAAACGCAGTCGCAGAAGCAACGGTTGTTGTATTAAAAGGTTTGTTCGGTAAACAAGATGCTTTCTTTGCAACTGTACAAGAGCTGTCTGCAAGAAACGTCACGAAACTCCTAAAAGAATTATATGATGACAAACTAGATATTATAGATGTTATGAATACATTGCGTGACCCGGATGTTTTAAAGAAACGGGTTGCTGAATTACGGGCAAGGGATGGGCAAACCGACCTTGTTCACTTTTTTGAATCAGAACTTATGGGAAGTATGGCAGATAAATACAGACAATTTGTTATTGGACTTCGGGCACAACTTGAAAACATCGTTAGTAACCAAGCACTACGCCATATCATGACAGGAAAAGGTGACATTGATATTGATAAGCATTTTGCCGAGGGTGGGGTATTGGCAGTAAATACCGCATTGGGCCTATTAAGGAAGTCAGGCGATGCATTTGGGCAATTTATAATTATGCACTTACAAAACGGTACTTTTAGACGACCGGGAACAGAACGAACGAGAGTACCACATTTTTTAATTGTGGATGAATATTCAAGATATATAAATCCGGATGTAGAGATTTTCTTATCCCTTGCCGCGGAATATCGGGTAGCAGGTGTGTTTGCAACGCAATCTCTCGGCCAATTAGAAATTGAATCAGGAAACCTCAATGCAAAGGCTATGAAACAAGCAATCTTAACATCATGTCGAAACAAACTTGTTTTTGGTGGACTTTCCAGTGAGGATGCAAAAGAATTTGCTGAGGAATTTGGAAAGGATAAAGTAATTATGCGGCAGAGTACCTATAAAAATAGAATTCTAATTCCTCGATTCTTCCCTGACAACTATAGGGATACCGAACAGGAAGAATATCGATTTGATTTTACCGATATTATGGATGGGTTGCCACGATTTCACTTTATCCATAAACTACTGCAAGATGGAAAACCACAGCCACCAGGAATTGCTATGGGGAGTTTTGTACCAAGAAACTGGAAAGAGTTAAGGGAATGGGAAGAATCCAAAAAGGAGCCTGTGTTTTCAAAATTGAAGGATCAATTAATTCGAAATATAAAGGATAAAAATACTGTTCCCCTAAGGACAAACGAAAAAGTCTTGCAGCAGGATAAAAAAGAAGAAAACGATGCACCCGATCCTGACTTAACCCATTTGGGGCTGAATAGTAAGATGACACTTGAAAGGAGTGATATGGTAGAAGGAGATGGACATTATATTTCAGATGACGAACTAAAAGAATTAGATGAATTAAATTACGAACCTGCTGAATTGAAGGTAGGATTCCAACCTGAAAGGAGCAATGTTAAGGTTAAAACAAAAACATTTTCGTTTCAAAGCGACTTGCCAAAGGATCAAGATAACGATTTTTGGTAAGTCCATTTTATTTGGGAAAGTGAGGTGTGAAATGAATAACGATATCTTAGATACCCCGTTATTTGATCATTATGCGACAACGAATAAGGAAGTTAGCTATTGCTTGCAACGTAATCTTCCTTTAGCAAGGTATATTAAGGGCGAAAAATACAGCTCTTATCGTTTGGATACAGATACGGTGGAATTTGGAACGATTACGCTGAAAGGAAAAGCGCAAATTCAAAATGTCTTTTTCAATATAGCTAAAAACGTACAAGCGGAAGACCCAGAAATTAGAGTTCTTTACACTATTGGAAAACGAATTGGCAAACCAACCGTTATCAGTCATGTTCCTACTGACGAAATCGAATGCTTGCACCAATCGATTACTGCGATACTGTCAAATGAGATGGAAAGAATGTTACATGCGTGAACTATTGAAATAGCTATTTAAAAATACTGCGATAAAGGAGAATAAAAATATGAGTCATGAAATTGGAAGTATGTTGATTGAAGGGTTTAATCCAGAAAAATTGGAAGGGGAAAACCTGCATTACGATAAAACATGGAAAGAAATTTATGGGGCTTATCAAAATAAGACAATTTTACAGGCTCCCATTGTTGCGATAGAGGATTTGACACGGGCAGACGATAAAAAGGAAACATGTGCTGTGATACAAATTGATATGGTGCGTGGGTTTATTCCATTGGAACAGATGGGAGTAGACAACAAGCGGCAATTACGGGCCATGACCGGAAAAAAAGTTGCTTTTAAAGTGTTAAGCTATGATCGGGAAAATGATATTTTTGTTGGTTCCCGAACAGCAGCACTGGAACAAATGGCAACGATTACTTTGAATCGGATCGAGGAAGGGGATACGATTGTTGCGGTAGTAAGCAATGTTAGCCCAAACCTGATTCGGGCTGACATTGGTGGGATCGAGGTGAAAATTCCTATTGATGATGTTCGTTATGGTTGGATTGACGATTTGACCGAGGAAATTAAAGCTGGCGATCATTTCCATGTCAAAGTGATGGAAATTGATGCGGAAGAGAAGAAGGTCAAAGTGAGTGCCAAAGCAACGCAAAAAAATCCATATCCTGATTGTTTGAAACGCTATAAAAGAAATAGTGAATATGTGGGTGTTGTTTCCGGTGTTAGAGAGTATGGGGTGTTTGTTAATTTAGAGGATGGTGTCGATTCCCTGGCTCGTCATTTGATCCATGAAAATGTAGCTAAAGGTGATCGTGTACTTGTAAGAATTATAAATACGGATGCAAAGAAAGAGCATATTGTTACGCGAATCACAAGAGTAATTTAAGGGGTTGATAGCTTATGGCTATTAGCCCTTTTTCATTGCAACATAGTTGGTCGGTACATTGGAGCAGAACACCATCAAATTTTAAGGAACAACCTATTTTAGGGAAAGTAGCCAGTAATGAACAGGAAGCATTACTGGCTGTTGCATCAGTTGGTTTAATAACAGCGAGACAATTATTTCACTTGTTTTCACTTAATAAAGACAAGGTGAAGCGGATGGTGAAACGAAACAGACTTGTAAAGCATGAATTGGTGATGAATGGTGATCGGCGCATTGCGGTCTACTCATTAGGCATTAATGGGGCAAAAATAGTTGGTTTTTCAGGATACGAAAATAATTATTGGGTGAAATTTTCGGTAAACGACATTTTAAAAAGGCTTTTGTTTTTAAATTTTTATGAACGGTTTCATCCAAATAACCTATTGCCCGCAGCTGACCCATTTATTGGATCGATTATGATTAACAATAAAGCCATGTACGTTTACGTTGTTCGGGGTGGCTTAAATGACCTTATGATGTATTTAAAATGGAATTCACTTAATAAACGATTGATTTTAATAACAGAATCGCTTTCGTTGTTGGAGCAATTAAAACCATTTTTACACGATATTAAGGTTCGTGCCATTTTGGATAGCTGTGTAGTAGATAAAACAAAAAAATTAAGCGAATCTTTTTATTTGCTGGATGGTAACGAATTTAAAATAGAAGCAAGGAATGAGTTTCCTCCTATTTAGCTAACTTTTATAACGAGAGTGGGTTGATACAAGAAGTCAGATGTAATTTCTTAGATTCTTTTTAGCTTAAATTATCGATGATGTAAGCTATTGAGTTTATTTATTAGCATCTTGGCATCGTCTTTCTGTATCCCTATTCATTATTTTCAAAACCGGAATGAAATAAAAAACAACCAATAAAGAGAAATGTAATATGAAAGGGACTAAAATATTTGGTTAGGACAGATTTAGCAGCATAGCAGCGGTATTATGTTATCACCCGTAGCGGGGTTTTTATGGAAACAAAAACGCGTTTGAATGAAAACAGTAAAAACACCAATACATCAACATTTTAAACGATATTTTTGTTTGCCCTTTTAATTAGGTTGATGTTAATATATTCGTAATGACTCCAATTGTGATGATCTATGACTGGTTAAACCACGTTGATAGATACTATTTTATATCTTTTCCTTTTTATGTTTTTAATCTCTAATGTGTCCGGAAGCATATTAGGGTAGAATCCCCCTTTCGTTGCGGAAACAGCGATAGGGGGATTTGTTTCATTATTACCATTGAAGATTTAGTCAACACTATTCATGCCTATCGAGCTAAGGTTTTTGCAATGAGTTGAAAGTTACCACATGAATACGTTTCACTTAAAAAATTTGATACAATTGAATAGATGACAATTCCACAATAGGTCAACCAGAAATAACTGGTTAACCATATAATACGATCGGGCCATTTAACGGAAAAATGCATTGGGGGAAAGGGGTTATATAATTGGTTCTTCTTGTGGAAATTTTAAGGGTTGTAGCTAGCGCCTTGCTTATTATAAGTGCTGGTTTTTATCTAAGGGATTTAGAAAGGACTAAAAACAAAGAAAACTTACCTCGCTTGAGTTGATTATGTATTTTACGATACAGTTTGCATTTATTCTTTTTGCTATCAGTTTACTAATTACAATATTTTCCTATAAAAAAGTTCTTCATCAATCGGGCGCACTTCCTGAGTAAAGATCTGCGCCCTGTATTTAGGATTGGGCAATTTAATTAAACGATAGGAAATCATCAAAACTGATGGTTTTTTTGATTTCCTAAGGCATGAAATAAACAAAACTCCACAAAATAATAAGAATCAAAAGAAATCAAGGAGATGCTAGTTCATGTTTAAAATTGGCCTAAAAATATTGATTCTATTAATATTCTTTTGTTTAGCTTTGTCTCCAGTTGTAAAAGCAGAAAAACAAAATCCAGAAAGCCAAGATGGAAAAATGGTTTATCAGATTCATTATGATTATGATGCGATTTATGCATTGTTAGGCATAGATGGTAAGGAGTATAATCGGTATTGGAAAAAGGGACTTTCCATTGCGGAAATGGCTGAAAAGCAAGGCGTTTCAAGGCGTGATTTGGAAGGTTATTTTGCGGACTATCATTATCGGGAAATGCAAAAGTGGAAAGAGAAAGGTACTCTTTCAGAAGAGGATTATTTTCAACTTGTGTATACATTAAAAGCAGATATAGCGGAGTTTATTAATCGTAATCCTAATAAATAGTTCAATTAAAGGACGCAGTTAATGAATAAGGCTCTGCGCCCTTTAAAGCATTGAGCCATGGCTTATTGAACTAAATGGAATAGTTGTTAGGTTTGCTGTTGAAAATATACCAAAATATAATTTTGGGGTGATTAGTAAAGAAACAATTTTCTCTGTTACTGATTGTTTTCAGCATCTTCTTTTGTGGGGTAAATTACGGAACAGTATATGCAAATACTAACAGTAAACCTAGCCCCTTGGAAGAATTCTACCCTAAGTTTGGTGGGTATACGACAGCTGAAGAAGCTATAAAAAAATTTGAACAACATTTTAACCGAGACTTAAAACTACCACTTAGAATTCCACCTATAACTTTTACTCATTATTTGGGAAGTTTAGTGATTTAGATGGTGATAAAAATGACACTTTAGATCTGAAGTTCGTAAATGAAAATACACCCAAAAATCATTATAAAATAGATGTTCACCCCGTCGAGCATAAAATTCAAATTCCAAATAAGTATATTATTAAAAAGGTGAACCTGAAAAACGGAAATGAAGCAATATATATGCAGTTTAACGGTGGTTGGTATGTATTAGTCTTTGAAAGGGATAATTGGCAATATATGCTAAGTGTTGATGGAAGGGTCTCTGATAAGGTTACTGCTGAAGTATTAGTTAAAATAGCTGATTCAATTGATTACCCAAGTGAGGAGAAAAATGCACTTCTTTAATTTTTTCTTGTTAAGCAATCGGAGCGCAATTCTTGAATAAGGATTGTGCCTGATCGGGCCATTTTGTGGCATAGTTTCTTGTGAGGATAACGAAGTTCTGAAAGTTAAATTGGGCAGAATTAAACTCCAAGGGGGGATGGTTAAAATGAAGAGAATTGATGTAGCATACGCACTTATTTATGATGAAAACGATGAGAAAGTCTTGATGGTGAATAACAAAGGTAGTGGCTGGTCTCTCCCTGGCGGAGAAGTTGAACAGGGTGAAACGTTGGAACAGGCAGCCATTCGTGAGGCAGAGGAAGAAACAAGTTTGAAAATAGGAGTTCAAAATGTTATTGCAGTGAATGAAGCCTTTTTTAAAGAAAAGGAACACCACGCTTTGTTTATTACATTTAGAGCAGAGATTATAGGTGGGGAAGCCTCTATACAATACAAAGACGAAATCTTAGAAATCAAATGGGTAGACTTACAAACCGCTAATGAGTTAATGCCATATTACCGTGGTGGGGTAAAAAACCTTCTAAATTCCTCTTCCCCTTATACATATCAGGATTAATCTTTTTTGCCTAGCATTGGGGTAAGAAAGTTAGGGATCTTCCACAAAAGGGCGCTTTAACGGAATAAGGAAACGTCCTAAAATTCATTATCGGGCCAGATTACGACACGAAGGTGGATTTAGATTGGATTCACCGATATTACAATTTATTTTCATATGTGGAGTATTGTATGGACTCATTACGCTCTTTGTAGCGATTAAACAGATGCCAAACAAGAGTAAAAATCAAATAGGGCTTTCAATTGCTTTAGTTGTTGTATGTGGAACCGCGTTTTTTACGACAATTAATTAGCCTATACCGCGATCGGGCGCGATAGCAGAACAGATTGGCTGAAACTAAAGGAGTATTGTGTGTCCAAATTTAAATTGACAAACTTTTAAACAAAATAAATAAAATACATGACATATTCCTTTTTATATTGTATAATAATATTAGAGATCAGTTAGAAAACCCTGTATGTACCTTTTGAGTATATATGGGGTTTTCTCATTTTAGGGGGAAAAGTATGGAGAAAAATTATACAACGCTCCGTGGTAGATTAGATAAATTAAGAAAACGTGGAATGACAATACCCAAAGATAAAGAAAAGGAACGTGGGGTCATTAAAAAGTATAATTATTATAATTTAATAAATGCTTACAAAGATCCTTTTTTAGCTGATATAAATAATTACCCAAGTTATGCAGATCCTAATGAAGATTATTATTTGCCAGGGACAACGCCTTCTCATTTAGAAGCATTATATATATTTGACGGAAAACTAAGAAGAATATTCTTGGAAAGAATTTTAAAGATAGAGGAGCATCTCAAAGATGTGATTGTGCAATCTTTTTATGAGTACCATACTGACATGGGGAAAAATAAATTAGTTAACTACTTACACAGAGAAAGTGAATATTTGAGACGTGATTACTATGACTTAATGGATGTAAAAACATATGTAGTGAATGAAAAAAGTGGACATAAATATACGGTAATTGGTTCGAATCCAAGACGAAATAACACAATGAAATTTAACCCAAAAAAATACATAATAAATAAAGATGATATATATCATTCTTTAATAGCTATACTGTATAGACAAATTGGCCAGCAACGTAAAAAAAACAAATCGATTAGTTCGTATTTGGACAAACATACCTATTTGCCAATGTGGATACTTTCCAATATCATGACTTTTGGAAACATAAGTAAATTGTTTGAAATCTTAACATTAGATGTTCAATTATTAGTATTGGATAAGTTAAAATTAAAAGGTAGTAACTTATCAAACGAATTAAAAGTATTAAATGCTTCAAGAGTAATACGTATTTTAGGTCTTTTTCGGAATTCATGTGCCCATAATGAACGGTTTTACTGTAATAATGTTCACACTCCTATTGATGATGAATTTATGGAGTATTTAAATAAGTTTCCTCAAGCTTCACAAATAAATAGTTTAAAAGGGAGAACCCTTCATTTAGACAGAAGACAGTTTGAAAAAATTGAACGTTATAGACACGGTATCTATACCTTGATGTTTTGTATTTCTTTATTTCTTAATCAAACGGAATTAACAAAGTTCAAAAATGAAATTAGAAGAGAGTTGCTATCATTAAAATCTTCACTTCCTACGATACCATATCAAAGTACCCTGAGGTTAATGGGCTTAGATTTTGATTGGTATGCCCATCTCATTAAATAAAAAGATTATCGGTTTGGATAACCAGTGGGAAATGGCTAAACGGAATCCCAGAGTGTTGAAGGAAATGATGAAAAGTTAACCCATCAATAGCTGAGCCTACGATATAAAAGGTTTATTTTGTAATACTTTTGTATTTGCTACTATACAGCAATCGGGCGCTTTAACGGTATAAAGGTTATGCTTCAATCGGGCCATTATGTGAAAAAATAATTGATTTTAAATAAAGGTTGGTGGGAAACTTGGATCTAACTTTTATAAGACACGGTCAGGGAATTCATACACTGAATCCCCCAGATAGCTTACTTATCAAAAATCCATCTTTAACCCCAAAAGGCATAGAACAAGCTAAATTGTTAAGACATCATTTCCCCTTGTCTGAAAACGATTTTATTGTTGTAAGCCCTATGAGGAGAACGATGGAAACCGCCCTTATTTGGAGTAATAATACAATATGCGAAAAAATTATAAGTCCAATGGTATCACCTAGGTTGTTTCCGCAAAAAACAGGAGGGCAGACGCTTCCGTGTGACGAAATTATAGAGATAGAAAATATAAAAAAAGAATTCCCCATCTTTGCCTTGGATGAACATTATTCCACCGAATTATGGACTATGGTATAAATGCTTTTCCTGACAGAAAATTCAAAGTTCTTGGTGAAAAGTTTTTTGGTTGGTGTAAACAACAATCAAAGGGAAAAGCCTATATTGTTTCTCACGATGGGACTATCACATCTTACCGACAATTGATTTCCAATCGTCTATTTACAAGAGATGACTTTCTAGAGGATGGTGGTTGGATAAATGTGCGGTATTAAGCAATCGGGCGCTTATCTGGAACAAATAATCGGGCCCAACCTTGAAAAGAGTGTAAGTATTTGAGAAGGAAGCGGTTAAATGACAAATGAAATTATAGCAGCTGTTTTTAGTATTTTTTCGTTGATTATATCAATAATTGTTGCCATGACGAGTCTTTGGAGAAGCAATGCTAAAATTAAAATTCATCAACTTCAGGAAGATAGAAATTGGATATTGAAATCGTATGATGGGTCGTTAGCGTTAAATACATCGAAGAATAAAAGCCACGAGCCTAATATGACAAGTATCACTTTATTAGAAATTATAATAACCAATAATAGCTCGCTTCCACTTTCCATTTTGGAATTTAGGATGGAAGGGGCTGTGTATTTTAATTCTTATTCATATACAAATCCTACATACAAAGTTACTCCAGAAAATGGCAATGAAATCTTATTTGGCAGTTCTCATGATCCTTTACATTATCTAAAACCAATATTTACGCTTGAACCATATACGAGTGAACGAGGACATCTTCATTTTTGGATGCATGATAAAGAAAGTATCCAACCGGGGATTCATACATTAACAATCATAACTTCCAGAGGAAACTTTAAACGTAAAATAAATCTTAAAAACACCTTCGAGTCTGCAAACCAAAAGCTTTACACATGACCATGGCTATAAACTGATGGGTTAGCTGTATTATTGGTTACGTGGTTGTTTAGGAAAATGAATCTGCGTCTTTTTTATATCGGTTTTGAGAATATTAGGGTGGGAGGGTGCAACATATGTAATTCTTGCTCTATTTTTAGTTATTTCCGCAGTGATTTCATTTGTAATAGCAAAAAAAATAATGAACAAAGTGATTAATAATTTTTAAAACAATCGTGCGCAATTGTTTTACAACGATTTGAAAGGATAACCAGAACATTTGTCCTTTGTATATTTCGAATCATCAAGTGGAGCGAAAAACCGGTTACTAGATAGTATGAAGAATTTATAAATAAAAGGAATCCTAAATGGACTCCCCCTTGAATTCTTGGTATACATAATTGGGTGTTGTCATTTTACTATTAATGTAATCCTGTGGATCTCCCGTAGTGACATATCCATCACTAATATGCTGTTTAATTACATCATTGTACATTCCGGCAACCCGACATAAGTTATCAATTACATGATAAAGGTTATGTTCATCACATCTTTGGCAAGTAGCCCACAATTGAATATCGTTTAGCTGCTTATTCATTTGTTTAAGAAAATCTAAATCAAATTTTTCAACAAGTTTTACATAAGACATTTAAACATCCATCCCTTCAAGATTAAATAAATACAGTAAAGTATATTAATTTATCTGTAATTTAATTCCGAATTAGTTTATTTTAGCCATAGGTGCTTAAGAAATAAGTAATAGTACTATTAATGTAGTACTAATAATGAACAATAGGGCAATTTTGTTGAATAAGGAGTGTTTATCTTGCAGTTAAATTCATCACGTTTTCTAAAACAATCTCTGGTTATTTTTATTGTTCCCGAGGTTTTATTTGTACTTTCTATTTCTTACTCTCGAGAAGGGGTCTTTTGAACTATTCTACTTTTTAATGCCTATAATTGGTGGTTCAATAGGTCTTTGGTTATTTTGGTTACAAAGATTTTGGTAGAAAAAAAGAAACAAGAAACAAAATATGTATCACAAGAACTTATCACACCATTGATTTTTTGGATAATTATAGCTGTAATTTTTGCTGTGGCAGCAATCGCTTTTTTATAATAGGTCGTTCCATTAAAGGGCGGTATTCACTAACAAGGAATGTCGTCAATATTGAATATATGGGCCGGATTATGGCACAAAAAAATTAAGGGGTTGGCGTAGCAAGCGACATTTTTTATTTGACCCCTGTGCAAAGTAATACTAAAAACAGGTGCAAGTCACCAAAAGTGACAGGCTGGTTTATTGCAGTTTGCAATTTTTATCAACAGACTGAACCCTGTAGGGGAAGCTGTATTTGGGGGAATGTAGTAGATGGATAATGACAATCAAAATGTATATGTTGGTGACGGAAATATTCGTCTTTACACATGTGAAAATGACATAGCAATAAAAATTGATAGTATTATGAGTAGACATATTCAAGAATTCAATAACAAAGACTTTACTAAAAAGTCTATAGAATTATTTCACTTATTAGGTGATAAGGAAAACAATAATGAGAATAGTTATTGTATGGCACAGTACCGTTGAAGCGTGTATTGACGTGGAGGGATACCCACTAAGCTAATAAAAGTTTCATTTAATCATGCAAGACAAATCTTTAACGGGCAATAAGGTTCTTGTAAGACTAATAGAGGTTCACCTTCCACTGGACCGCACCGACTTATTGAAACAGAAGAATTCAAACACATAGTATTGAGAGTGTTAATAATTAAATTGAATTGGATTAGTTGGAACGCCGTATGAGGTGAAAGTCTCACGTACGGTGTGAACGTGGGGAAGGGAGCGATAACTTCAAACCCTTACCTATTCGTACGAACAAAGATCTGCGCCCTGTATTGTAGGATTGGGCAATTTTGATGGGGAAATGTACTCAAAGTAACGCGCAGGATAATTGAACAAAATAAGGTGGTGTTTTATGAAACTGAACAGAAAAACAATATTAGTATTAACCGTTACTTTTCTTGGATTAGGTGTATTCTTTATCTTTTATTTTTTTATTGGTCAGGAATATGTCTACGCTAAAAAATATGCAAATACACTTTTCCAATATGAGTTACCCGAAAAAACAGAAGTCGTTGGAAAAAAATTTGATTATGGAGTTTTATACGGAGGAGGTCCTTGGGGAAGTGGAGGATATCCAACTCTTGTTTCATACATAAAAATATCGACGCAACTGAGCGAAAAAGAGGTATTTGAACATTACAATAAGAACGGCTTTGAAATTTATTTTAAAGGGACAGCAGAGCAAAAGATGAATAATAAAGAACAAACTTGGTATGAAGGATATATAAAAAGCGAAGATAGTTTGAGTACTAAAAATAATAACAAAGCACCAATTGAAATTATTATTCAATATAGGAAAGAATTTAGTTATCCCTTTTTTATAGATTTTTATTGAATTAACTTGGGCCTTAATTCAATGTGACAAACCTTAGCATGTTTGATCAAATCCTTTAAGGTTCCGAACCCGACTAAATGTTTTCGATTTTTTCTTTCCATGGATCTCATTCCTTTAAAACTAATATCGAATAAAGGAGTACAATGGAAAACAAATGTTTAATTTGACACATACCTCATCCTCTAATACCTTGAAAATAAAATACAAGTTCTATATAATATAATTATTAGATTTATTTTTAGGTTCGCCCACTCGGTGAAAAGTGTTATACTTTCCTTTCCAGAAAGAGAAGCACACAAAATTATTAACATTCTCCTGTTATGAGGATGGCTCATTTATTGAGTAGAAAAATGTTTCGACATACTATTGCTATTAAACACATTTTTAATGTGTTTATATATAGAACGCTTAAAAACCGATTGAATCCTTTATGGATTTGGTCGTTTTTTTTGTGTTTAAAAACCATTAATGAAAGGAGGACAATAGCGGTATTCTGTATAGACAAAAAATATTTTGAAAGGAAATGATAATAAATGGAAAAGGCATTAACGTTTACCAATGACCAGAAGGGGTTAATTTTCAGTCGATTTGTTGCACCGCAAAATGGAACAAATGAGGAAGCCTATCAGTTTATTGAGATTTGTGAAACCTTTGGGCTAAATCCATTGTTAAACGATATTGTGTTTCAAAAGTACGGTGATCGGGTTAACTTTATTACCACAAGAGATGGATTGCTACGGGTAGCAACCAGACAAGAAGGATACGTTGGCGCACCTATCGCAAATGTCGTTAAGGAAGGGGATGAATTTGAGTTCATGCCTTCAAAAGGTGAAGTGCACCATAAATTCGGCCAAAAACGAGGGGGGATTATAGGAGCATACGCGGTAATGCACCATTCCAAATTCAGACCAGTGGCAGTTTTTGTTGACTTTAATGAATATTACCAAGCAAACAGCTCGGCAATCAATTCAAAATCAGGAAAAAGAAATACATGGGACAAAATGCCATCTGCCATGATTGTTAAAGTTGCAGAAGTGTTTGTCCTTCGCAGGCAATTTCCATTAGGTGGATTGTATACCAAAGAGGAAATGGCATTTAATGACGAGGAAACCCCTCCACAAACGCCAATCCAGAATATATACCAAAATACGCCTGCTCAGGACACAATTCAAAACACACCAATTCAAAACGTGGCTAACAACACATCCGGTCAACAAATTGAGAAAACGGAACAAGTAAAAACTGCAATCGAAAATCGTGTAACGTTCGTACAAGTTAATGATTTAAATACTATCGTAAGCGAAATCGCAAATGTAAAAAATGTTGAACCAGATAGTATTATCGATTCATTAGGTAAACCTCTTAATGAACTAACATTGAATGAATTTGATGCAGTAAAAGATAAACTAATGAAATGGCTGAATGTTGTTAAACAGCAAGCTAGTCAAACCGGTAATCAACAAGCAAACCAACCGCAATCAACTAGCCAGGGACAAAAACTAGAACCCGTTCCATCACGTAACAATAGTAAGTTTGTTTTGTTAAATAAAGAATCAGGTCAGGCACCTAATGGCACAGAATTTATGAAACTCTATGTTGAAGGAAAAGAACAGCCGATTTTCGCCCGTACCGAGAGAGCTGTGAGTGATGCAAAAAAGATCAATCAAGGAGATGCGTTTGTCGCTAAAATTGGAGAAGAAAACGGATTTACATTCTTAGCTTATATTGATGAAGTTAAGAATGTTCGATCAGCGTAAGAAAGGGGTACAATTATGCTCCCTTCTATCCTTGATATAGCAGCAACGTATAGACTCGCAAGTGATCCATGCACATATGGTAAAAAGGAATCACTGTTCAAATGCCCTTTTTGTAAACAAGATAGCTTGCCAGAAAATGAAAAGAAGTATTATTTATCACTAAATACAAGGGATAATGTGTTTAAATGTTGGTATTGCCGAGAAGGTGGAGGCGTATTGCAATTTGAGGCCTTGCTCTCTGATCAATCTTATGAAACCGTTCGTCAAAAATATTTTGGTAAGCGGAAGAAAAACCTTCATCCTGCTTATAATTTATCACCCGATCAATTACAAGAAATTGGTTGGCAGGATAAAAAACGCCTCCATTTTGAACTATTTCAAGAGCAGAAAAATGAGGTTATAAAGGATTGGAAAACTTATGAATATGAGGAACTAATGATACATTATGCATTGGTTACGCTTATTACGCATTTTCCAATCGAGGCTGAAAGGAAAAAACATTTTGGATGGTTTGTTGAGATTTGCAAGCAATCAAAAGTGAACAATCTTGCCAAAAAAATCATGCAGCAATGGAATTCCACCAAAAAAGAAAATTGGTCAGTTCAGGGCAAGGAAATGGCTAGAATCGCTTACGATACCATATATCAAAGTGGTGATTTTGAATTTCAAAACCTGTTTGTGATTATCTTATTTATTCACAAAATGTCAAAACTAGAAAGTTTGGTAAATAGGGATCAAATCGCCATTTCCAATTTGAAAAATAACCACTTTGCCTAGAGGTGGGAAAATCTAGGTAACTAGCAAATGCTAGTTTTGAAAGGGGTTTAAAAATGAGTATTAATAGTGTAACTTTAGTAGGTAGAATGGTAGCAGATGTGGATTTACGTTATACACCACAAGGGAAAGCAGTTGGAAACTTCCGACTGGCTGTAAATCGCACCTATAAAAATCAAAACGGGGAATATGAAGCTGATTTTGCTAATTGTGTCGTTTGGGGCAAACAAGCGGAAAACTTAGCCAGCTTTATGAAGAAAGGGTCACAGGTTGGTGTAATGGGCAGCATTCAAACGAGAAGTTATGAAAATAAGCAAAGTCAACGAGTGTTCGTTACGGAGATTTTGGTTAATCAGGTGACATTTTTAGAGTCTAAAAATAAGCAAAGTCAAGGGAACTCTTACCAGCAACAAGGGAATGGTAATGAGGGTTTCCCTTATCAACAAAACAATCAAAACCAGGGAAATCCATTTCAAAATCAGCCGATTAACACTTCGAATAATGATTTATCTTTCTGACCAGCGTTCACTGTGTAAATGGAGTTGGTGCTAATATACCTACTTTCTATTTTTTAGTACCTTAACTTAAAGCGTGAAGGAGTGATTACATGTTTAAAATTGGAGACTATGCTATTAATGACAACTATGGAGTGGTTATTCATATTACCAATGAAACCCATAAACAAATAATTAATGCCCAAGAAGGATACAGAAAAGCAACAGAATCTGAAATAAAAAAATACTATCATAAGGAAGAATTTGAGGTGACCTTTCCTAATGGCTACTCTGTAAATCTATTCGAGCAGGAAGGAAGAATAACGTTAGGACTGGTAAATCAAAATGGTTATTTCGTTTCTGATACTAAACTAACGGAAACAAACCTTAAAACATTAAAAGAAATAATTATCAGTAGTTCCATTTAAGGTTACTGTCAATGTAAGATAGGCTTTTAATCATAAATAGGTTTGTAAAAAAGGAGAGTGGATCTAGTATCTAGTCTCCTTTTTTTATGTGAAAAATTTTAAAGGAAGTCTATGGAATTATTATCCTTATTCGGTGAACATCAAGAAGGGATAACCATTTCTAAAAAAGGGAGAGAAACAATTTGGAAATAAAAAACATTAGTTGGAATGTTAAACAGCTGGTAAAAATGAGTAGCAATGGTACATTAAAATTTGATTACCCAATTCAACGTTCAGGCGGTCAATGGAAACCTTTGCAAAAGTCTTACTTGATCCATTCTCTTACACACAATTACCCTATTCCACCAGTTTATTTATTAGGTGAAAAGGAAGAAATTATGGTTGAAAAGAATGGAAAAAGACAACCAAAAATGATTGTTGTCCGATATATCTTGGATGGTAAACAACGTATCACGACAATGAAAGATTTCATAGAGGATCAATTCAAACTACATGATGATACACCGGAAACTACCATTGATGGCGAGGATTATGAAATCGCTGGAAAGTTGTTTTCTGAATTGGACGAGGAAGTTCAAGATATGATTCTATCACGATCCATTCTAACCTATACCCTAGATGGTGATATGGTAACGGATGAAGAAATAGAAGATTTATTTTTTCGGATGAATAATGGTTCTGCCTTAACAACACAACAAAAAGCAAAGGCTTTGATGGGTACAAAATGGGCTATAAGGTTAACAGAGCTTGGGAATCATCAACTGATTCAGGAATTTGGAGCTTTTTCAAAAACACAACTGAAAGCAGATGGACATTTAGCTGCCATTATTCAAACCATGATGATGATAGACAATTCATTTGAGTATAACAACGTATCTCAGAAAACATTATCAGATTACTCCGTTACGTTTAAAGACGATCTAGAATACAAGTCGGAATTACTTAAAAAGGTTGAACAAGGAATGGATTATCTGGTTAACTGCTTTGATAAGAAAGAAACATTACTACTGAAGAAAGTACACTTTCCAATAACTTTAATAACGGGGTTAAAAGCAATAGAAATGAATGTTTCCAGCGAAGGGTTTTCTGAGTGGGCCGTTGATTTCAAACATGCTTTTAAACCGAAAAAGAACAGCGAGCCTCGAATTACGACCAACTATGAAGAATTTACTGGTTCCGGTTCAACTCGAAAGGAAAAGGCAGATGGAAGAATGAATGAAATGCTAAGACATATGGAGGAATTTGTGAAAACGAAAAAATTACAAATGATTAGCCATTCTTTTACTAAAATTTAGTGAGGTGACGACTTCTAAACGAGGTCGTCTTTTTGTTTATCCTAAAAAGCAAGAATACCTCCATCTTCTACAACTGGGGAATCGATCGGTCTTGACTCTTTGTCTTTCTTTGCAAAAGCGTATCAAAACACGAATTTAAAGTAAAGGGGGACAAGTACGAAACGTAGCAAATATGGATTAAACCCAGTCAACGCTTATTTTCCCATCTTAAGCAACTAACCGAAGCCAGCTAAAATCCTTACAACACCAAAAATTTTCAGATCCGCCAGATCTACACAGCCCTTAAAACCGATAAGCCCTTACACAGGAAGTCATGGATCAACTGGATATTACCTCCTATCGTGAATGAAACCCGGCAAAAAGCATACCACAACGCTTGAAAAAACAACAAGAAAAACCTATTGCTATAGGGATTTTGGGAGAAGTAGGAAATTAATTTATTGCAAGATTAAATATAGTTTAAATGAATTATAACAAGTCGATGAAGCAACTTGTCATGCTAACAGGTGATAATGAAGGTACGGCAAAAATGATTCCAATAAGACGAAAGTAAATCGCCATTTTGCGAAGCTAATGTCAGAAAATAAGGTAAAAGTAATTAAACAACTACAAAATGAAATTCAATAAGTTATCATGGTTGGTGATGGAAAAAATGATGAGCCGGGACTGCCAACACAGATCTAAGAATAGCAATGGGTAGTGCAGGAGCAGATACTGCAATGGAAACCGCTGATATAGTTTTAATGGCAAATATTCTTGGAAAAGTACGGCATACGGTTAAGTTAAGTAGAAAAGCATTGGTGATCAAACAAAATATCTAGTTTTCTTTAATTAAATTATTAAACTTGCGGCATTTGTCCTTATAATTCCAGGCGTCCTTACGCTATTGATGGCCGTATTAAGTGATACTGGAGCTGCTATTATTGTGATATTAAATGCCTTACGTCTTTTAAATGCGTCGCGCGTTGGCCCGTCTCCCCTATTAATATTTGGCCTTCGTTACTATATAATACATTTGTTGTATAACTCACATAGTAATTGGAGTGAGTTAGGAAAGGTGGAAAAGTGGAAAGTGTAAATGGAAATCTATCAATTAAAACAACAGGGATTTAAAATACGTAGGATCGCCAGAAAACTTGGTATCTCGAGAACTACGGTATACTAATTGATAAATCCCCGTAAGATATGGCGAAATGGATGGATCCCGTTAAAATGAGAACTAAAAAATTAGATCCATATGAAATGCTTATCCATACACGGTTAAGCGAACATTCGGATTTACCAGGTGCATAAGTTTATGACTGGCTCAAAGAAAGGTACAAAGATTTAGATGTTGGGGAGAGTACGGTTCGCAGTAATGGATATAAGGAATACTAACTACTGCCATATTTGGATTGCTTGGGTTGGTGATATTATTAGTAATAGGTTATTTTAAACTTTAAATATCCTCTGGGACGTTTATAATCCCTTTAGGAGAGGTTGCTATAACCGATATTCATAAGCAAAGTGAATTATAGAAAACCGATGGCAATTATTGAAGGTCATGAGACTGTAATTTCTTGAATTTAAAGTTATAAATTTTGAATGACAAGAGAAGACAGTAAAGAAGAGGAGAGATTTCATTGGTATATAGTGCAGCACCGTTAAATCGTGTATTTATTGAGCTTGGCCCATTAACCGTTTATTGGTATGGTGTTATCATTGCATTTGGTGCGTTTTTAGGATTGTATATAGCATCTAAAGAGGCAGATCGACTTGGTTTAAAAAAAGACATATTGATTGATTTTATAGTTTTTGTTATCCCTATCGCAATTATTTGTGCTCGTATTTATTATGTGACTTTTGAATGGGAACGTTATGTAGATGGACCATGGTGGGGTGTTTTTGCAATTTGGGAAGGTGGAATTGCGATTCATGGTGCTGTAATTGGTGGAATATTAACAGCAATTGTTTTTTCCCACATGAGAAATATTTCCTTCTGGCAATTGGCAGATATTATAGCACCGAGTTTAATTTTGGGACAGGCAATTGGTCGTTGGGGAAATTTTATGAATCAGGAGGCTCATGGGGGACCGATTTCGGAATCTACTTATGAAAATTTCTATCAGTATTTTCCCGATTTTATTATGAACCAGATGACGATTGAGGGTGTGATGTATCATCCAACATTTTTATTTGAATCAGTTTGGAATATTCTTGTGTTTGTTTTCCTTATAGTTCTACGCAAATACAATCCATTACGAGGAGAAATTTTCTTAAGCTATGCAATCTTTTATTCAATTGGCCGCTACTTTATTGAGGGAATGCGCACTGATAGTTTATATGTGTTTGGTGAGCTTCGAACTGCACAAATTATTTCATTATTACTTGTTGTTGGAGCGATTATTTTAATAATTTATCGTCGTAAAGTTACAACGGACAGGTACAACGATAAGCCAGTACTGGAAAATAGGAAATCCGATAAGAAAAAGAATGGGAAGAAATGAGGATGTACATGTTATTTTATTGATAATTTTTTCATAATAAAGGTGTTAATAGCGATCCCTTTTTTTCGTTAATTACATTATATTAGCAGAATTAATGAAAGAGAAATCCATTGAGGGGGTGATCTTAATGGGGAAACATAGGATTAAAAGATACCAAATGGACAAAGTATATCCAGCAACACTTAGCAAATGAAAGAACATTCTTAGTTTGGATACGAACGGCAATTGCAAACATTATAGGGATATCCTCAGTAATATTAGGTTTGGCGACGATTATAATGGCTACAATAAATTATATGAGGAAGATTAATACAGTTAATCAAACTTTTTTGGCTTCAAAAAAGATTGTGCTAACACTTGTAACCTTTATAATGATAATTATTCTAGTATTTGGATTATACTTCTTGGTTATTTAAGGAACAATCTAGTACATGAAGATTTATATCCGTACTTAGATTGCATTGAGGACATGTAAATAACTTTTTCAGTATATTTTGGATGAAAATGATTTTTATTTAAGGAACGCCCAGATTTCTGGGCGTTTTTGTTTGCTATTTTTCACCTAATTTATCTCGCTTATTAACGATACTTAAAAAGAAATCAAGTTTTAGTGGAAGTTATCTCCTATTCCAAACCAACATACATAACCTTTCTGATATAAGGTGTGATGTAAGTTTTCTCGCAAATTTCCTCGTAAATTTACAATAAATTTACACTCAATTAACGGTTAGTTTACATTCATATGCTAAGGTTTAGTTGTAGTTAAATAAATCAAATTTAACACCAAATTATTAGGGGGAAAAAGAAATGAAAACAATAAAATTATTTGGAGTCTCTTTACTTTTTGTTTTAACAATCGGATTACTTGCGGCATGTGGTTCTGGAGAAAATGGACAAAAAGATAACGGAAGTTCAGACGAAAATAGTGGCTCTATCGTAGTTTCTGGTTCTAGTGCAATGCAGCCATTGGTTGCAGCAGCCGCAGAAGAATTTATGGCACAAAATGCTGGAGCAGATATAACAGTTAATGCTGGTGGATCTGGTACTGGTTTGAGTGAAGTGTCTGAAGGCACTGTAGATATAGGTAATTCTGATGTTTTCGCTGAAGAAAAAGATGGAATCCCCGCTGATGAGTTAGTGGATCACAAAGTGGCTGTGGTAGGTATTACTGCTGCAGTAAACCCAGAAGTGGGAGTTGATAATCTTTCCAAGGAGGACTTGATTAAGGTTTTTACAGGCGAAGTTACCAACTGGTCTGAAGTTGGTGGGGCGGATCAAAAAATTACATTAGTCAATCGTCCAGATTCATCTGGTACGCGTGCGACCTTTGTTAACTTTGGTTTAGACGGTGCAGCACCTGCAGAAGGTGTAACCGAAGATTCTTCCAATACAGTTAAAAAAATTATCAGCGAAACTCCCGGTGCTATCGGATACTTGGCATTTTCATATTTTACAGATGACTCAGTTGTTGCTCTATCTGTGGATGGAGTAGAAGCAACTGATGAAAATGTACAGTCAGGCAAATTTCCGATTTGGGCATATGAACATTCTTATACAAAAGGAGAGCCTACAGGGCTAGCAAAACAATTTTTAGAGTATCTAATGAGTGATGAAATTCAAAATGGGTTGGTTCCAGAACAAGGTTACATCGGTGCTACACAAATGCAAGTAGAGCGTGATGCAGAAGGAAATCAATCTGAGAAGTAAAAGCATTAGGGTAAGTGTCTGATTGTACATTTACCCTAATATGATTATTTTAGGGGTGCAAATAATATCATGAAAACTACTACAACTTCTATAGCAAGTGAAAGGTTACTTAAATCAAATAAAAGAGGATCGCACGGTGAATTAAAAGGTCGCCTTCTAGTTACAATTTGTGCACTTATCATGATCATTGCAACGATTTCAATTACGACCTTCCTAACGGTAAAAGGGCTACAGTCTTTTATAGTAAATAGTATAAATCCAATTGAATTTTTAACGAGTAAAGACTGGAATCCCACCAGTGGAAACCCCCAATATGGCGCATTACCTTTTATAGTAGGCTCGCTTGCAGTCACATTTCTATCAGCATTAGTTGCTGCCCCTTTAGGGATTGGCGGAGCTATTTTTATGACGGAAATCACACCAACTTGGGGGAAAAGGGTATTACAGCCAGTTATTGAATTGCTTGTAGGTATTCCATCTGTTGTCTATGGATTTATTGGCCTTACCGTATTAGTACCGTTAGTTCGGAATACGTTTGATAGCTCGCCAGCTGGCTTTAGTTTGCTTACTGGCACAATCGTTTTAGCGGTTATGATATTGCCGACAATTACGACCATTGCTACAGATGCAATGGGTGGGTTACCGAATAACCTGCGTGAAGGGTCCTATGCATTAGGAGCCACACGTTGGCAAACAATACGAAAGGTTTTAATTCCAGCTGCCTTACCTTCTCTATTGACTGCGGTTGTTTTAGGAATGGCGAGAGCATTTGGGGAAGCACTTGCCGTCCAAATGGTAATCGGTAATGTTCGTGACCTTCCATCTTCGCTGTTGGACCCGTCTGCAACACTTACGACTATTATTACGTTAAATATGGGACACACCACATATGGTAGTGTGGAAAACAATACATTGTGGTCGATGGGATTAATATTACTAATTATCTCATTCCTATTTATTTTAATTATTCGTTACTTGTCGTCTAGGAGGAAGATTTAATGAATAGCAAGGTAACAGACAGAATAGCTACAGGTGTTTTTGTTTTATTAGCAGCAATTATCGTATTAATACTAGCTGGATTATTTTCCTTTATTTTATTTAGAGGTGTTCCAGAAATATCATGGGACTTTTTAACTTCAGATTCGAGTACGGTAAGTGCTGGTGGAGGAATACGTGATCAACTATTTAATTCTTTCTATGTTTTATTTGTAACCATGCTGATAACTGTTCCATTAGGTGTTTTCGGTGGAATTTATATGGCTGAATATGCTAAACCCGGTAAGGTGACAAATTTTATTCGCTCGTGCATTGAAATGCTTGCATCTCTACCGTCCATTGTGGTGGGTATGTTTGGTCTACTTGTATTCGTCAACACGATGGGATGGGGATATTCCATTATTGGTGGTGCCTTAGCGCTAACAATTTTCAACATTCCTGTTATGGTACGTGTCAGTGAAGATGCGATTAGATCAGTCCCCGTTGAACAAAAAGAAGCTAGTTTAGCGCTTGGGATTACGCACTGGCATACGACAAAAACATTATTAATACCTAGTGCATTTCCCGGAATCTTAACTGGAGCAATTCTTGCATCGGGTCGTGTTTTTGGGGAAGCTGCAGCATTGCTTTTTACAGCAGGTTTGTCAACACCTAACTTAGATTATGGCAATTGGAATCCTTTTTCAGAAACGTCACCATTAAACCTCTTTCGACCAGCAGAGACATTGTCAGTGCATATATGGGCGGTTAATACAAATGGAATTATGCCGGACGTAGAGAGAATTGCTGACGGTTCATCGGCTGTATTGGTCATTTCCGTATTAATTTTTAATTTATTGGCCCGCTGGATTGGACGACTCGTTAATCGGAAAGTAACGGCTAGCAAATAAAAAGGGTAGGTGCAAATAGTTATGACAGAGTCAATTGAATTAAAACCGGAATTGGGGAAGAAGCTGCAGAAAAAAGATTCTGCAAATAAAGAAGTTATTTTGCGAGTAAAAGATTTGAGCATTTTTTATGGAGATAATGAGGCTGTAAAAAAAGTAACATTCGATATAGAAAAAAATTCGGTGACAGCACTAATTGGTCCTTCAGGGTGTGGAAAATCCACCTTTCTAAGAAGTATTAACAGAATGAATGATTTGATCCCAATCGCACACAACCAAGGGAAAATCATTTATGAAGATGTTAATATACTCGATGAAAACATCGATGTTATTGCGCTAAGAAAAGAGGTAGGAATGGTTTTTCAAAAACCTAATCCATATCCCAAGTCAATTTATAACAATATCACACACGCATTACGGTTTTATGGAATTAAGGGGAAAAAGAAATTGGATCAAATAGTAGAGGAAAGTCTAAGAAAAGCAGCTCTTTGGAATGAAGTAAAAGATAGACTTGATAAAAGTGCCTTATCACTATCAGGTGGTCAGCAGCAAAGGCTTTGCATTGCCAGAACACTTGCGATGGAACCAAATGTATTATTATTGGACGAACCAGCATCAGCACTTGATCCCATTTCGAATGCCAAAATTGAGGAATTAATCTTGCAACTTAAAAAAGATTATTCCATTGTCATTGTAACGCATAATATGCAGCAAGCATCTAGAATATCGGATAAAACGGCCTTTTTCTTAAATGGGGAAGTCATTGAATATGATGATACTGAAACAATTTTCACCGCCCCTTCACAGCAAAAAACCGATGAGTATATATCAGGACGATTTGGGTGAGGAGGATGACTATGAGTAATGTGTTAACGAAAACAAATACAGTATTTGATGTGAAGGATATGAATTTATGGTATGGAAACTTTCCTGCCCTTAAAAACTTAAACTTAACCATGTTAAAGAATGAGGTAACAGCAATTATTGGGCCATCCGGATGTGGGAAATCAACATTTATTAAGACGCTCAACTTAATGATCAACATGGTTCCAACTGTGAAAATGTCTGGTGAAATAATCTATAATGACGTGAATATTTTAAATGGAAAAACTGATTTAGTCGATTTAAGGAAAGACATTGGAATGATTTTCCAAAAGGGCAACCCATTTCCACAGTCTATATATAACAATGTCGTTTACGGCCCACGGATTCATGGAATTAGGAATAGGAAAAAACTAGATCAAATTGTTGAATCAACCCTTAAAGACGTTGCTTTATGGGATGAAGTGAAAGATCGCCTAAACAGTAATGCAAGAGGTCTATCAGGAGGACAGCAGCAGAGATTATGCATAGCACGAGCATTAGCTACCAAACCAGACGTAATTTTAATGGATGAACCGACATCAGCATTAGACCCAATTTCTACTTTGAAAATAGAGGAATTAATAACAGAATTAAAGAATAAATATACGATAGTTATCGTAACGCATAATATGCAACAAGCGGCGCGGATATCGGATAAAACTGCTTTCTTTTTACAAGGTGAGGTAGTGGAAGTTTCTGATACAAATAAATTATTCCGAAATCCAACTGATAGAAGAACAGAAGATTATATTTCTGGCCGATTTGGCTAATAAATGAAAAGAGGGATACGGATATGGTAGCAAGAGAACAATTTCAATTCGAATTAAAGAAATCAAAGGACTTGATTATTGAACTTGCACATGGTGCGGAAAATGCATTAATTGAAGCTGTGGATGCTCTGTATCATCAAGACGTGGAAGAAGCCAAACAAATAATTGAAGATGATAAACAGTTAGATAAATTAGATACACGGATTAATGATGAAGCAATCCTTCTAATAGCAAAACAACAACCGGTTGCTACAGACTTAAGAAGGTTAATTGTTGCTATTCGAATTTCTTCCGATTTGGAACGGATGGCAGATAATGCTAAAAATATCGCCAAAGCTACCATACATCTTGGCGAAAATCATGGTGTAGAAATACATCCAGTGCTAGAAAAAATGAAAAAGACAGCTATAGATATGAATGGTTTAGCAATTAGGGCTTATGACTATGAGGACATTACGTTAGTTCGGAAATTAGCAGAAATGGATGATTTAGTCGACAATATGTATGGGGAAGTAGTTCGAGAAATGTTAGAAGTAACAGCTACAAACCCTCAAAAAATTCAACATATTATGCAGATGGCTTTTAGTGCTAGATATATTGAACGATTCGCTGATCATATTACCAATGTTGGTGAGAGTATCATGTATCTTGTTAAAGGTGAATCTTTTGATTTAAATTAGATTGTAAAAAACTTTACACTAGTTCATTATGATTAGTGTGTGCGTACCCTTCTAGTATTCACACACCTTCCTTTCGGTGTATGATGAACATAGAATGATGCAGAGGGTGATATGATGGATAAAAAGGTTTTAATCGTGGATGATGAGGAGTCAATTGTAACTTTATTGAAGTATAATATCGAACAAGCAGGCTTTAAAACAGACATCGCCTTTACTGGTTTAGAAGGTTTAAAAAAAGCGACAGAACAATCATTTGATCTAATTGTCTTGGACTTAATGCTGCCCGAATTAGAAGGAACAGAGGTTTGCCGGCGGCTAAGACAACAACAAATAGATACACCTATACTTATGTTAACGGCAAAAGGTGATGAGGATGACAAAATATCGGGTTTAGAGCTGGGGGCAGACGATTATTTAACAAAACCTTTCAGTCCAAAAGAAGTAGTTGCAAGAATTCATGCAATATTAAGGAGGACACTTGGTGCAGAAAGTGCATCATTAATTAAAATTGGTGATATATTGATTTACCCTGAACGATATGAGGCAGTTGTTAAAGACAAAACGTTAAGCTTTACAAGAAAAGAATTTGAGTTATTACTCTATCTTGCCAAACATAAAGGAAAGGTACTATCAAGAGACCAGCTTTTAAATGCGGTTTGGGATTATGACTTTGTCGGCGATACACGTATCGTAGATGTGCATGTTAGCCATTTGAGGGAAAAAATAGAGCCGATTACAAAAGAACCAATTTATATAAAAACCGTTCGGGGGCTGGGGTACAAAATGGAGGAACCATTTTGATGAAATCATCGAATTCACGATTGTTTCTTCTGTATTTTATTATTGTAATTATCATTTTAGGTATTATTGGAACCATTATTATTCCGCTTACATCAGGTATAGACAGAATAATAGTTGGCTTTATTCTAGTTGGGGGACTCACCGCCTTTTCTATCTTTGTTTTTTATATATTTGATAGGTATATCATACCAGTGAAGCAAACGGCTAAAGTAGCAGAGGAAATTGCTAAAGGGAATTATAATGAAAGAACCTCTGTTAATTACTATTGGGATATTGCCAAAATAAATCATTCCCTTAACGTTCTAGCAAAGAGTTTGCAAGAAATGACCATACATGGAAAAAATCAGGATACCCAATTAAGAACAGTCATCGACAATATGGAAAGTGGATTAATGATGATCGATGCTGGGGGCTATGTCCAACTTATTAATAGAACGTTTTTACACATTTTTGGAGGACAAGCTAAAGATTATATTGGTTTTTTGTATTATGAGATACTAGCTGAAGAAAATATACATCATGTAGTTCAAGAAACATTTCTATATGAAGAAAAGATAAAGAAATCATTTGAAATTTCACCAAGTACTGTGGACACCAAAGAAAAACACGTTGAAATTGTAAGTGCACCGTTGTTAAATGATAAACAAAACATTAAAGGTGCTGTTCTTGTTCTCCACGATATTACGGAATTAAAACGGGTGGAACAAATGAGGAAAGACTTTGTTGCTAATGTTTCTCACGAATTAAAAACACCTATTACATCTATTCGAGGGTTTACGGAAACATTAATTGATGGGGCCGCTAAAAACGAGGAATTAAGAAATCAATTTTTATCTATTATTTTAACAGAGAGTCAACGGTTACAAGTGTTAGTTGCCGATTTATTAGAACTTTCTAAACTAGATAAAGATGAGCAACAGCTAAATTATACAAAAGTAAACATACATAAATTAATGCAAGGGATTCTTCCACTCGTCAAACAACAAGCCAACAAAAAGGACATTAATTTTCAATGGACCGTTGATAAGAGTATCGAAATCGATGGTGATGAGGGCCTATTACAGCAAGTATTTCTAAACATACTAAGTAATGCCTTTAATTATACACCGAATGGTGGAAAGGTAGTTCTTGAGGTAACAAGAAAGAAGGAGGCAATTCAAATTTTGATTGCAGACACAGGTATTGGAATTCCTGAAAATATGCAATCAAGGATATTTGAACGGTTTTTCCGTGTTGATCGGGCAAGGAGTAGAGATACCGGTGGAACTGGGTTGGGATTAGCTATTGTAAAGCATATCGTGGAGGCGCATAAGGGTACAATTCAGGTAAAAAGCGAGCGGGATTTGGGTTCTACTTTTACAATAACTATCCCAAGAAAAGTGAAAACATTGATTTGAAAATTGACATCTCAGGAAAAAGAAATAGAAAATCCGCTATCAATGCTACCAACAAAAGAAATGAGTGAACGAAATTTAAGTTTATAATTTTTAAAAATTCTTCTCATCTTTTCAACTCCATGAAAGTGCTATACATAAAATATAACATTACTTTATAGAATATAAAGTATACCATTGGTTTAAAAAAACATTCGGGGCATGCAATTTATTTTTGCCCTTGTTTTTCATGGAATGAGCTTTTCCAAAGTGCTTAAATCCGACCGCATCCCAAAGGATTTTGAAAAAGATACGGTATATGATTTCATGAAAAGTCCCACATACAATTGGCGAAAATTTCTTGCTCGTGTTGGCCCTTATCTTGTTGTGAAATTCATGCACCCATTAACTTCCGAAGATCGTGATCGTGTTCTCATATTGGACGACTCCCTGTTCAGCCGCAATCGCGGTGAGGCAGTTGAACTGCTTGCCAAGGTGAAGGACAACAATACCGGGAGATATTTCAAGGGGTTTCGCATACTCACACTTGGATGGTCGGATGGCGGATCTTTTATGCCACTTGCTTTTTCATTGCTCAGCTCCAAAAAAGATAAACCGTTATCAGGAGGCGGATCCAAGTATCGATAAGCGAACGTTTGGTTACCACAGACGCCAGGAAGCCACGCAAAAGGGAACCAAAACGGTGTTCAATCTCCTCGATTCTGTTGGGCTGAAAAAACTTAGAGCGAAAACGGTTCTCTTGATAGCTGTTTTTTTTCAGTAATCATATCGAAAATCGGGAAAAAATATTCTATGAATGTTGTTTGTATGATCAAACGCACACCAACGATTCACTATACATATGAAGGTGAGTCCTGCACAGTGAACCAGTTTTACAAGAAAGTCTGAAAAAAACGCGGGCGCGCCAAAATCCCTTTAATGCCAAGAGTTAGGGTTAATTTCTCGTGTTCGAAACGTGAGTATATATGGTAAATGGATGAAGGTTACAATTACTTTTGCGTTAAACTAAGGTAAAAATGTTTATTAAAGAAGGCTGCACTTAAGTGCAGCCTTCTTAACATCTTATAGGAAGGAATTTATTGTCCAAATAATGTAAAGCAACACTTTATTCCCTCCAAAACAGATCCAACTCTGTTTACATTACTCGGTGTGACTGTACTACCCAGAAATAAACGGCTGACTTTTATGCACATACGAATGGATAGTTTCTTATACTTTATATTTACGATTTTGGAATAGGACTTGGAGAATACACACGAAAAGGAAAGAAGGAATGAATTTCAGGTATTTAGTAGATGTCCTAGTTGTAATGGAATCTCTAAAGATAGCCCTATATTATAATTTAATTCCATAATTTTCGATGAAAAGGAATGAAAGTAATAGTAAATTAAATTAATAGTGGTATATTACATCATTAATTAACGAATGTGGAGTTATTTGACTAAATTTGAACCTTTACAACACAAAATGATGTAGGTAATATGAACTTTATCTTAAAATAGCAAAATAATAAAACCGCTGAATTCTAAAAGAGAAACGGGGAAACCAATTTTTCGTGGTAACAGACCACTTGGGGTGAATCCTTATAATGGGGTAGGGTGACTCTTGACATCCGAATCCGACAGCTAACTCCGTAAGCGTATAGAGAGGTTACAGGTATGTGTGATTCATTGTATCTTTGCGATGACAAAAATCCACGAGAGATCTTGTTCTCTTGTGGATTTTTTTAGGCATAAAATTTCAAAAACACTATTGTGACCTTTAATATTGTTGCTGGATATGAATGGATTCTTTAGACTATGTAGGATTATAGGGAAACCTTAAATTATGATAGTTAACCCCAGTAAATTTTGAACAAAATTGGATTGCACAAGTAGCTTATACTAGAACATTATTACCGTAGTTTTCTACCCTCTATTGTATGTTGAAAAAGGGGTATTTGAGTGATATGAAACAATTTGAGAGGGTGAAAAAAGTGGGAGATATACGAATCTGGCTGGAAAAACGATCGCCTGCCCAAATTATCACTGGTTATTATTTACTGGCAATTATTTTATCAATTCTATTATTTAGTCTCCCATTAGTCCGTAAACCAGGGATTGAGGTGGCTTTTTTTGATACAGTCTTCATGGCTGTCAGTGTAGTGACTGACACAGGTATGACTGTTTTTAATATATCTGATACTTATAGTGTGTTTGGGTATTTTATTATCATGATTGTGTTGCAATTCGCGGGGATTGGTATTATGGCAATAAGCACATTTTTTTGGGTGCTTTTGGGTAGGAAAATTGGATTACGTGAACGGCGACTAATAATGCTAGACAATAATCAATTTGCATTATCTGGGCTAGTTCGATTAGTTAGAGATATTCTTAAGTTGATTTTCATTATTGAACTTATTGGGGCGCTCATTTTAGGATTTTACTTTTTAAACTATTATCCTACTTGGGAGGAAGCATTCCTTCAGGGCCTATTTGCATCAGTTTGTGCAACGACAAACGCTGGTATGGATATAACCGGAGAGTCTTACGTTCCCTTTGCGAGTGATTATTTTGTGCAACTGATAACGATTCTACAAATTATCATTGGAGCTATTGGATTTCCTGTCTTAATTGAAGTGAAGGAATATTTATCTAAAAGAAGGCTGGAGCCGGAATACCCTTTCCACTTTTCATTATTTACAAGGTTAACAACAATTACATATGGGATTCTCCTCATTATTGGGATGATCCTGGTTTTGCTACTAGAATTTCAGCATTATTTTAAGGATATGTCATGGCATAAATCGTTTTTTTATGCTCTTTTCCAATCAGCAACAACCAGAAGCACAGGATTCAGCACAATGGAGATTACAGAGTTTTCAATCCCTACACTGCTAGTTATGGGTGTTTTCATGTTTATAGGAGGCTCCCCTAATTCTATGGGCGGTGGAATTAGAACGACTACATTTGCCTTAAATCTGTTATTTATTTATAACTTTGTGAAAGGAAAGCGTGATATCAAAGTTTTTAATCGTGAACTTTATCAGAGTGATATTATGAAATCATTTGCCATTACGCTAATGGCTATTGTAGTGTGCCTTGTATCGGTTATTATTATAAGTATTTCAGATAAACAGCAACAACTTATTGCTATTTTCTTTGAGGTTTGCTCCGCTTTTGGTACAGTAGGCTTATCTTTGGGGATTACCCCAGATCTCAGTATTTTTGCGAAATGCATTCTTATGATTTTAATGTTTATTGGTAGAATTGGTTTAACTTCCTTCTTCCTTATTATCGGAGGTAAAAATAAAAAGGAAGCAAATTATCATTATCCAAAAGAAAGAATTATTACAGGTTAACCATGGTGTTTAATCTCTACTCTAAGAATACAAAAATCGACAGAATTTCTGAATTTTGTTTTTAAAAACAGAAATCATGCAGTTTGTTGCTAATTTAAATGACTAAACGCATTTTTTCTCGTGGATACTTTCCTGATTCGATAAAATGTAACAATAAAATAAAATCTTTTTATCCGTTAGATTTTTTTAGAATAGTATCCTTTTGTTGGCCAGGCCTACTCCATTCGTTCACTTAACTGGGACTGGGGAAAGTTCAATTACTTGTAACATTTTATTGATATTTTCTTGATAATTCTTGTTTATATTTAGAAATGCGGGAGAGAACAGGGAGAAGAAGTCTGTAACTATTCCATATGTTTGAAAAGTATTAAGTTAATGTTCAAGCGGTGAAAAACATAAGCAAACCAGACAGAGGAATAGCGCAAGCCATACTTTATACATTTAATCCCTTTAACAAATTCATTGGAGCCATCTGAAGGAGATGGCTCTGTTTTTGTGATTTCTCCTAGTTTTTATCTTTGGTTAATAACTACTATATTGTTTCCCCATAATAGATTTGGACAAAATGTGTCTTTTTTGTATTTTGGTTAATCCTCACACTTTCTTGACAAAATTGTCTTATATTTAAACAGAATGTCTAAACCATTTATCTAAAATAGTATGATGTGCATTTTAATCATTGTGGTAGGAGTGATTTATATGAGTTTGAAACAAACTAAAGCGAATAAAAACAAGAAAAAAAGAAAACGTTTGGTTTTTAGAATAACTATTTTAGCGATTTTAGCAGGGGCAGTGATATTTGCGCTGGTCAATAATCTAAACAAAGATAATCCAGTTTATGATGTTGGTGATAAAGCGCCAGATTTTCAATTACAACAAGTTAGTCAAAATAATGAGTTGAAAACAATAAGACTAAGTGATTTAAAAGGTAAGGGCGTCATGCTTAATTTTTGGGCTACATATTGTAAACCATGTGAAGCTGAAATGCCTTATATGCAACAGCTATATCCGAAGTATAAAGAAAAAGGAATCGAAATCGTTGCTGTAAGCCTGGATGCTTCGGAATTAGTTATTAATCGGTTTATTGACAAATATGATCTTACCTTTCCTATTCTGCATGACAAAAAAAGTCAAGTTATGGATCTGTATAAGGTCGGACCAATACCAAGTACCTTTTTCATTAATTCAGAGGGAGAGATTGTAAGAAAAGTAGATGGTGCATTAACATTAGAAAGCTTGGAGGGGTATTTACAGCAAATTCAACCAAAATAAAAATGAATTAACGGAAATAACCTATTATAGTTTTAGTGAAGATAGTTATATATAAACCCTAATGGTACAGCTTTGTAAAAAGAATTTGAACTCGATTAGCAGACAACCAAAATAATGTTTATTTGAATAAGCGTTGGGATAACCCAATGCTTTTTTATTAAAAAAAAAAAGATCATTATAGCAAATATAGTCAATGAATGTTTTAAATAAAAAAATGCGGATATTATATACCGTGTAGAGGTATATAAAAATGAAAGAGGGGTTTGGATGACTTGGATTGAATTCATTTCTTATTTATCAATAGCTGTAGGAATTATTCAGGCTGTTGTAATTGTTATTGATGTTATTCGCTACCCGCAAAAAATGATGCCGATCATGAACATTGTTTGGCCGCTAACCGGGTTATATTTCCCTATTGTCGGGATTTGGGCTTATTACAAGCTTGGAAGGAATAAGAACCAAATGCATATGAACATGGATATGGGAAATATGAATATGGAAGTTAGTATGGAAATGGATCATGACCATAGCCGTGGCCATATGCATCATCAGGACAAACCTTTTTGGCAAAGTGTTTTCGTATCCACCACACATTGCAGTAGTGGTTGTTCCATTGGGGACTTAATAGGTGCACCGCTCGTCTTCGCATTCGGATGGATGATCGCCGGTAGTACGATGTTTGCCAATTACGTTGTTGAATTTATTTTGGCGTATTTATTTGGTCTTCTGTTTCAATATTATGGCATGGGTTTCAAAAAGCATGACCATCCTGGACAGGCTATAAAAAATGCTATAAAAGCGGATACATTATCACTTGTTGCTTTTGAAATTGGCATGTTTGGCTGGATGGCCGTAACTGGCTACTTATTATTCACAATAATGCCAGAGCCTACTTCAGTTGTCTTTTGGTTTATGATGCAGATTGCAATGATGATTGGTTTCATCACAAGCTATCCTGCTAACTGGTACCTTGTGAAAAAAGGTATCAAACACGCTATGTAGTAAACTTCGTAACAGGTTATAAATTGCTTGTTTGCATCGAGCCACCTGTCATACTTACAGATTGGTCAGGAGTTGCTTGTTTATTTTTTTCGCAAAAGTTTGTCGTTTTTTTATTGACAAATATACATTAGGGGGGTATAGTATAATTATAAATAAAAAGGAAGTGATGAGCATGGGAGAATTCCTTCATGATCACCCAATTACACCTCGAACAGATAATGAGAAACAGGCGGTGATTAATCGTCTGAAGCGAATAGAAGGTCAAGTTCGTGGCATTCAGAAAATGGTGGAAGATGACCGGTATTGTCCGGATATCTTGGTACAAATTAGTGCCATTAATGCTGCGCTAAAAAAGGTAGGGCTCACGGTGGCAGAACGGCATGCCAAACATTGTGTAAGTCATGCTGTCAAATCTGGTGAAGGAAATGCCGCTATTGATGAATTACTAGGTATTATCAAACAATTTTCTAAGTAAGAAGGGAGTGTACAACGTGAGTGAACAAGAACAGGTTACGGTTGGTGTAACCGGAATGACCTGCGCAGCCTGCTCCAGTAGGATTGAAAAAATATTAAATAAAATGGATGGTGTGGATGCACAGGTTAACTTAACGACTGAGAAAGCAAATGTTAATTATGATCCGGAAACAACTTCTGTAGAAGATATAACAAAAAAAATTGAAAAGCTCGGATATGGTGTGGAAACTGAAAAAGTAGAGTTTGATGTCATGGGAATGACCTGTGCAGCCTGCTCTTCCCGTATTGAAAAAGTGCTCAATAAACAAGCGGGCGTTAAACAGGCGACGGTAAACCTAACGACGGAGAATGCAACGGTGGAATATAATTCGGCCTTAATGAACGAATTGGATATTATTGGTCGAATTCAAAAGCTTGGATATGATGCATCGATAAAGACCGATAAAACGGAGAAACAATCAAGGAAGGAAAAACAGATCAAGCGAATGAAATGGAAATTAAGCATTTCCGCTATCCTATCCCTTCCATTATTGCTCACGATGCTTGTTCATTTGTTTGGTGTTGAGCTACCGGGAATATTCATGAATCCGTGGTTCCAATTTGCTTTGGCAACACCTGTACAATTCATTATTGGTTGGCAGTTTTATGATGGAGCTTATAAAAATTTGCGTAATGGCGGGGCAAATATGGATGTGCTGGTCGCACTAGGAACAAGTGCTGCGTATTTCTACAGTCTATATGAAGCGATAAAAACAATTGGAAACTCGGCATATGTACCACATCTTTATTTTGAGACGAGTGCCATTTTAATTACGCTGATTTTATTCGGTAAATATTTGGAGGCCAGCGCCAAAGGTAAAACGACTGCTGCTATTTCCGAATTATTAAATTTACAGGCGAAACAAGCGCGTGTCATTCGTGATGGTGAAGAAACGATGATCCCAATGGAAGATGTAGTTGTCGGTGATCATTTAGTTGTAAAACCAGGCGAAAAAATACCGGTAGATGGTATCGTCATCAAAGGACGAACGGCGGTTGACGAATCAATGCTGACAGGGGAATCGATTCCGATCGAAAAGGATGTCGAAGCAAACGTGATTGGGGCAACGATGAACAAAAATGGAACCATCGAAATGGAAGCAACCAAAGTTGGGAAAGACACAGCGCTTGCATCGATCGTCCAAGCAGTGGAGGATGCGCAAGGTTCAAAAGCGCCAATACAACGGTTGGCCGATGTGATTTCCGGATATTTTGTTCCGATTGTTGTTGGAATTGCGGTGTTAACATTTATCGTTTGGATCACCCTTGTGCAACCAGGAAACTTTGAACCTTCTCTCGTTGCGGCGATTGCGGTGCTAGTCATCGCATGTCCATGTGCATTAGGGTTAGCAACGCCAACGTCGATTATGGTAGGAACAGGAAAAGCAGCGGAACAAGGGATTCTATTTAAAGGTGGCGAGCATTTAGAGCGTACTCACCAATTAAATGCGATTATTTTTGATAAAACCGGAACGATTACGAAAGGAAAACCAGAGGTAACTGATTTTACCGGGGACGATGAGACCCTAAAATTACTTGCAAGTGCCGAAAAAGGCTCGGAACATCCATTAGCTGAAGCAATTGTTGCCTACGCGACTGAAAAAAATATGACACTTGTTGATGTGGATGATTTTGAGGCCATACCGGGTCACGGCATTCGGGCTATGATATCTGGTAGGGAAGTACTTGTTGGTACAAGAAAATTAATGGGCAACCATAATATTGATGTTGATCAAGCTGAACAGGATTTAATGGGTTATGAAACCAATGGTAAGACAGCTATGTTAATCGCAGTTAACGGTAAACACCGTGGAATCGTAGCTGTAGCTGACACGGTAAAAGAAACGGCCGTTCAAGCGATTGGTGAATTGAAAGATCAGGGATTAGAAGTCATTATGTTAACCGGAGATAATGAACGAACTGCACAAGCCATTGCGAAACAAGTGGATATCGACCATGTGATTGCCCAAGTACTACCCGAAGAAAAAGCAGATAAGGTAAAAGATGTACAAAATCAAGGGAAAAAGGTTGCTATGGTCGGAGATGGTGTCAATGATGCACCTGCATTGGCAATGGCGGATATTGGCATTGCGATTGGAACCGGAACAGAGGTTGCGATTGAGGCTGCTGATGTTACTATCCTTGGTGGGGAATTATTACTCATACCAAAAGCAATTAAACTAAGTCATGCAACTATTAAAAATATCCGGCAAAATCTATTTTGGGCATTTGCCTACAATAGTGCGGGAATTCCAATCGCGGCAATTGGACTATTAGCACCATGGGTTGCTGGTGGCGCGATGGCATTAAGCTCGGTAAGTGTTGTTTCCAATTCGCTTCGATTGAAACGAGTGAAGGTATAATGCTCATAATCGGGTACTGATCAAGTTTGGTGGAATTTGTTATAGAAGTTTTATTTTAACTGAACCTATCCCTTTGAAAGGGGGTGAAATAAAATGCAAAAATTAACACTAGATGTCAAGGGTATGACATGTGGCCATTGCAAATCATCTGTTGAAGGTGCACTTGGAGGTCTGGATGGCGTAACGAATGTTGAGGTTGATTTAACCACTGGTAAAGTAGACGTTATGTATGATGATGCCAAAGTCACTGTTGCAGACATACAAGAAGCGGTGGAGGATCAAGGCTACGACGTTGTGGCTTAATTTGAATAGCGGCTGATTCCCTCAGAGGGTATCAGCCTTTTCGATTTCATAAATCATGATACATCATTTACCCCAAAATTAAGCTTATTCTGCACAGAAACTCGATATTTTTCGTATATGCTATTTACAGCAATTTCTATTTCAATCGAAAACTTTATATTAACGGAGGACACAGACTCATGAAGAAAAAAACAATGATTGTCGCAACCATTATTGCAGGATTTTTCATAGCGGGTTGCAGCAGTAACGAGAGTAAGGAATACGAGGTATCATTTGATGACAGTATCGACCATGTTCATGGAATAGGCTATGTAGGGAATGATGAGGGGTTGTATATCGCTACTCATACAGGCTTAAAGATATACCGTGATGGGGAATGGCTGGAAACAACGAAAAATTCAAACGATTATATGGGGTTCAATGCAGTCGATGAAGGGTTTTATACATCCGGACATCCCGGTGAGGATTCCGATTTGCCAAATCCAATTGGGATACAGCGCAGTTTTGATGGTGGTAAGACACTAGAAAGTTTGAAATTTGAAGGAGAGACAGATTTTCACGAAATGGCGGTAGGTTACAACAGTCACGACATCTTTTTAATGAATCCGGAAAAAAATTCGGAGTTAGGAAAAGGATTATACAGAAGCAATGATGATGGAAAGTCGTGGGAAAGTGTTAGGGCACAGGGCTTAGATGGAGACTTGTTCGCCTTGGCGATTCATCCTTCTGATTCAAAACTTGTTGCAGCAGCTACAACAACCGGTGTCTACCTGTCAAAAGATGGAGGGGAAGATTTTCAATCGCTTACAGATAATGCCCAAGGTACAGCGGTATTTTTTAATGAAGAGAGTTTATATTATGCAAGCTATAACGCTGCACCATCTTTAGTGAAATATTCGATTAAAGATAGCGATCAAGAGGAACTAACATTACCCGATTTGACGGAAGATGGGCCAGTATTTATTACTCAAAATCCCCAAGATGAAAAACAGTTTGCGATATATACTACAAAAGGACAGGCTTTCTTATCAAATGACAATATGAAGTCGTGGGACCAAATTATTGTAGATGGAAAAGTAAAATAAGCGAGTTGAATAAAAATGTTTCATTTGTTTAACCAAATTAGTAGTATGTTAAGTGGTCCAATTATGGATATTGCAAATGGAGTGAAGCAGCTACCATTACTGTTTTCCTTCTTTCTTGGTGTTGTTGGCGCAGTTGCACCATGTCAGCTTACAGGTAACATTAGTGCTATTACCATTTACGGAATAAATCATTGGTCGAAAAAGTGCCATGGCTGCATGTTTTTTGGTTCATATTTGGCAAGATAGTCGTTTTTTCCATACTGGGTTTGGTGATCTGGTTAGTGGGTCAGGGGATATACAGTACACTGGCGCAAATATTGCCGATACTACGAAAAGCAATTGGTCCGCTACTCCTGGTAATTGGATTGTTTATGCTTGGATTGTTCCGCTGGAAACGAACATGGCGCATTTTTCAACTTCCGCAGAAAGCCTTTGGCGATCGTTACTTGGGAAGCTTTCTAATGGGAGTAAGCTTTACACTAGCTTTTTGTCCAACCATGTTTGTACTATTTTTATTTACACTAATGCCTATTGTACTTGTATCATCTTATGGAGCAATTCTGCCATCTGTCTTTGGAATTGGAACATCTCTTCCATTAATAATAGTTATTTTCCTTATTTGGTACTTTGGCGCAAGTGGAGTAATACTAAAGAAAAGTAGAAAAGTAGGGACAATTATTCAGAAGGTAGCGGGTGTACTGCTTATTGTTATAGGTATTTTTGATACATTAACTTATTGGGTGTAAAGAGGTAAGCTATGTTTAGTAAACTTTCATTAAAAATTGGATTGCTATTTTTTGTGTTTATTCTTGTTTTTGAGTCATTCTTATTTTTTGTATTGTATACGAATCTTGCTAATGATCGAATAGATGAAGTGATGGAAAGTACGCTAGCACGTGGGAATACACACCGAGATGTCTTGGAGGATAATTTAAACAAATCAACATTGGAACATGTCGGCATCATGGAATCAGTTTCTGATTTTGTAGTTATCGTGACGGACGAGAATGGTAATGTTGTCGTTTCATCCGATCCGATTAAACAGGAAATGATGAGCGTGATAAAGCATATTGGGAGTAACACAGTACCCACTAAGGGTGAAATTGTTGAAGATCGTTGGAAACAGAAACAATATATCGCAACCCAAAGTCCAATAACAATTAATGGTGAGCTTAAAGGAAACGTCTTTATGTTTGCTGACACAAATACCGTAAAAAAGACAATTGATCAGCTTGGGCGTCAGTTTGTGGTTATTGGCCTGATTACAATTGTATTAACCATTATTATCATCTTTTTTCTATCAAGGTTTATTACCCAACCGATTATTAAAATGAAGGAAGCAACGGAACAGCTAAACGAGGGCGGCAACAAGGTTGAACTGCATACGGAGCGTAAAGACGAACTAGGGGAATTAGCTAAATCGATCACGAAACTGTCAACCGATCTAGAACAATTGAAATTGGATAGAAATGAATTTTTAGCAAGCATTTCTCATGAGCTTAGGACGCCTTTGACCTATATAAAAGGTTATGCAGATATCATTAATCGGCAGATTACTTCAGAGACAGAAATTAAAGAATATACGGCAATAATACGAGATGAAACAGATCAGTTGTCCAAGTTAGTTAAAAATTTATTTGAACTTGCCAAAATGGATCAAAACAAATTTTCAATTAACTGTGAAGATGTCGTCTTATGTAACCTACTTAAATCTGTCACAGACCGGATTCATCCGGTGTTTGCGGAAAAAAACATCGTATTCTCTGCTCATTGTTCGGGGGATATTATCGCATTTGTTGATCCGCAACGATTTCAACAGGTTCTTATCAATATTTTGGATAATGCAAAAAAACATTCATCTATAGGTGACCGAATCATCTTGGAGGTAAGACAGACTGCTCAAGAAATACGTATTTTAATTTCGGATGAAGGAGAAGGGATACCGAAAGCCGATCTGCCATTTATATTTGACCGTTTTTTTCGTGTGGAAAAATCGCGCTCAAGACAAAGCGGTGGAACAGGATTAGGGTTGGCAATTGCAAAAGAAATTATTGAGCTACATGGCGGAAAGATAGAAGTTTCAAGTGAACGGGGAAAAGGGACAAGCTTTATTATTACTTTAACAAGGGGTGAGCCTAATGAACAAGGTACTGTTAGTCGATGATGAAAAACGTATGCTTGATTTATTGGCATTGTATTTGCAACCACACCATTTCAAATGTACAAAAGCTCTGGGGGCGGCTGTGGCGTTATCTAATATCGAAAAGGAAGTTTTTGATATTGTATTGTTGGACATTATGATGCCAGAAATGAGTGGGTGGGAACTTTGTCAAGCAATTAGGCGTATTTCTGATGTACCTATTATTATGGTGACTGCTCGCGACCAACAGGAAGATATCATAAATGGACTGAAGCTTGGTGCGGACGATTATATAACGAAGCCTTTTAATGAAATGGAATTAATCGCTAGAATAGAGGCTTTGTTGCGCAGAAGAACTCCCACCAATCATGTTGAAGTAAATGGTTTATTATGGGACGAGGATCATTTCGTACTTTCCTATGAACATCAACCGATTAAGCTAACCCCAAAGGAATTTGCGATGGTTGGCCTTTTAATGAAAAACCCGAATCGAGTCTTTGCGAGAGAACAGCTAATTGAATTGATTTGGGGACTTTGCTCTGATACGGAAGGAAGGACCGTTGATTCGCATGTGCGAAACATTAGAGAAAAGATCAGGCATGCTGGTTTCCCAATTGATGAACATTTTAAAACGGTATGGGGGATTGGTTATAAATGGGTCATTTAATTGTTGACACTTGTCATAAAGATAGCATTTTAAATGCAAATTTCTTCATATATAAGGACTATTATTTACTATAAATACAGTCGAGAGTAATCCTCACTCATTTGTATTTAAAGGTGATACTGATGGACAAGGTTTCTATTATTTCTTCTTCTCTTATGCCCACTTATGATGTTGTTCGCGATGAAAGGTGTCATCATGAACAACATCATAATAATGAGAAACTTAACATACAAGCGAGAAAATGTAGTCAATCGGTAAAACTATTTACTTTATTTCTAGTAATGAAATTTGTTTGTTTATAAAAAGTTATAAACGGGGAACTTTAAGAGTAACAAAACAGGGATATTCGAATTCATGGTCTTTACATTTGCTTTTATAAAGAGAAAGAAATAATATTATGATGTTTATAATATACATTACGGGGGTATTGTATAATCAACTGTTAAGAATTCATAATTACAAATGCAAGGGATTCGATTTTTTTCAGAAAGACATTAAAATGTAAAGGAGAGATATAGTATGACAAATCATGACAACAAACCACAGAACCACGATGTGAATCATGAACATAGTCATAATCATGATCATGGTGGACACAGTCATCATGACGATCATGAACAGCACAATCTTGCTAATCATAACCACGAAGGTCACAAACATGATGCGCATCATTCTCACGAAGGGCAGAATCATGATGGCCATGGTGGCAGTCATGGCCATCACGGTCATCACGATCACGGGGATATGGTGAAAGATTTTAAGAAGCGTTTCTACATTTCCTTAATCGTAACAATTCCAATTCTTATTATGTCGCCAATGATTCAAAGTTTTATTGGAGTTGATTGGCAAGTTCCGTACAACCAATATATTTTGTTTGTGCTTGCTACCTTTATTTTTTTCTATGGAGGATGGCCATTTATTACCGGTGGGGTTAGTGAGTTAAAAGACAAAAACCCTGGCATGATGACGCTTATAGGTCTTGCTATTCTAGTTGCATATGTATATAGTTCCCTTACTGTATTTGGTCTGGAAGGAAAGGACTTTTTCTGGGAACTGGCTACATTGATTGATATTATGCTCCTTGGGCACTGGATTGAAATGCGTTCGGTCATGGGGGCCTCCAATGCACTTGAAGAACTCGTCAAACTAATGCCTAGTGAAGCACATAAGTTGGATGAAAACGATGAGGTAAAAGACATTCCGGTATCCGATTTAAAAAATAATGATCGGGTGCTTGTGAAACCAGGTGAAAAAATTCCCGTTGATGGAACAATCATTGATGGTAAATCAGCAATAGATGAATCAATGTTGACAGGGGAGTCTGTACCCGTAGAAAAAAACAATGGTGATGAAGTCATTGGTGGTTCCGTTAATAAAGAAGGATCGCTTACCATCCAAGTTGAAAAAACAGGTGAGGATTCATATCTTTCTCAGGTTATTTCATTAGTAAAAGAAGCGCAGGAGTCAAAATCCAGAACACAGGATATTACAAACCGTGCAGCAAAATGGTTATTTTATGTTGCGCTAGCATCCGGTTTTATTACGCTGTTCATTTGGTTAATTCTTGGGTACCCATTCGATGTTGCACTTGAGCGAATGGTTACGGTGATGGTTATTACGTGTCCACATGCACTTGGTTTAGCTGCACCACTTGTCATAGCAGTGTCGACATCGATTTCTGCTAAACATGGGTTGCTGATCCGCAATCGTACCAATTTTGAAGGTGCAAGAAACTTGAATGCGGTTGTTTTTGATAAGACAGGAACACTAACAAAGGGTGAATTCGGAGTTACAAATATTGTGCCAAATGAAGGCTATAAAGAAGATGAAGTCCTGAACTGGGCAGCGAGCCTGGAACAAAATTCTGAGCATCCGATCGCAACCGGGATCGTAAAATCGGCAAAAGAGAAAGAGATCAAGCTAAAAAAGATTTCCGATTTTGAATCCATCACTGGTAAGGGAATTCAAGGAATAATTAATGACAAAAAAGTAAATGTTGTTAGCCCTGGCTATATTACTAGTCAAAACATGTCTTATAATGAAAAGCAATTTAATGAAATGTCAGAAGAAGGGAAGACAGTCGTATTTGTTTTACTTGACGATGAATTGGTTGGCATGATTGCTCTAGCTGACATTGTTCGGGAAACGGCAAAAGAGGCAATTGCTGCTCTTAAGGAAGAAGGTATACATTCGATTATGTTAACTGGTGACAATAAAAAGGTCGCCAACTGGGTTGCTAAACAACTGAATATTGATGAAGTGTATGCAGAAGTTTTACCTGATAAAAAGGCAGATCAGGTGAAGAAAATTAAGGAAAAGGGTTGGAAAGTTGCGATGACCGGAGACGGGGTAAACGATGCACCCGCACTTGCAACCGCCGATTTAGGTATCGCAATTGGTGCAGGTACGGACGTAGCTATGGAAACAGCGGATGTCGTCCTAGTTAAAAGTAACCCAAAAGATGTTGTCTCGTTGATCGATCTATCGAAAAAAACATACAGGAAAATGATCCAGAATCTTTGGTGGGCAACCGGCTATAATATTTTGGCAATACCACTTGCGGCAGGGGCATTAGCACCTGTTGGTATTGTATTAAGTCCGGCGGTAGGAGCTGTACTGATGAGTCTGAGTACGATTATTGTTGCCATTAATGCAAAGTTATTAAAAGCGTAAATTAAATCAATATATGTAAAGAGAAGCGAACCTAATTATTGGTTCGCTTCAACTTTTTCCGCCCCTTTTATATACCTCATAGGAGCACTGGCGAATGCTTCAGTTGTGTTTTTTCACTCTTCACTATCGTTATCCATACCTCTAATTTCAATTAAAACAGAACGACCAGAGAAAGCCTGATCAAGTCTCCACAATTTCTCCACAATTAACTACTAAAATGGATAGACAGTATAAACTGAGATAACGCATGAAAAATACTTTCAAATTTGGAGGATCAAAATGGAAGACGTAACTGTATTGTTAGCATTGGCAGCGGGGGTATTATCTTTCATATCGCCTTGCTGTTTACCTTTGTACCCGGCATTTCTATCTTATATAACGGGCATGTCTATTGATGAATTAGAAAATGGGAAGGGTTTAATGCAAAAGCGAGCACTTTTGCATACCACTTTTTTTCTGATTGGATTCTCTGTCATTTTTATCGCTTTGGGATTTTCTACTTCATTTTTGGGTGAATTATTTATTTCTTACGGTGATTTAATTCGACAAATAGGCGCTGTCCTTATAATTGCATTTGGTCTGGTAATATTAGGCGTGTTTACACCCAAATTTATGATGAGAGAAAAACGAATGAAATTTAAAGATAGGCCTACTGGTTATTTGGGATCAGGGATAATTGGTTTTGCTTATGCTGCTGGGTGGACGCCATGTATGGGGCCTATTTTAGCCGCGGTCATTGCCCTGGGTGTTTCTAACCCCGATCAATCCTTATTATATATGGTCTCCTATGTACTTGGGTTTTCTATTCCTTTTTTTCTGATGTCATTTTTCTTAGGGAAAATGCGGTGGATAAAAAGGTATAATCGGCTATTCATGAAAATCGGCGGGGGAACGATGATTGCAATGGGGATTGTCCTGTTTTTTGATTGGATGACAAAGTTAACCTCTTATTTATCCAGCAACTTTTTTAACGGATTTACTGGCTTTTGATTTAACAACTATTTTACTAGTAATTAATTAGAATATTTAACCATTGTTATAAGTGAAAAATAGACAATAAAAGAGCAATAAATTCAAGATAATGCAAATGTTTATACTAAAATGAAGCTAATTCAGTTGAGAAATGAGGATTGCCTATGAAAGATAGAATTCTGATTGTGGATGATGAACAGAATATGAGAAACCTAATTAAAATCCACTTGTCCAAGGAGAATTTCAAGGTTGATGAAGCGGTGGACGGAAATAAGGCTATACAGATGGCTCAACAAACACTGTACGATTTGATAATTCTGGATATCATGTTGCCAGACATAGATGGATGGGAAGTATGTTCAGTAATCAGACAAACAAAACGAATCCCGATCATCATGTTAACTGCCCGAATGGATGTCGAAGATCTAGTTCATGGATTTAATCTTGGTGCAGATGATTATTTAGTCAAACCATTTGCACCCGAAGAATTAATTGCCAGGATTCATGCTGTCCTTCGTCGACAAAGAATGGAACAAAAAGCTGGCGATATTGCAGTACTATATGCTGAAGACTTATCAATTAATAATGAAAGTAGAGAAGTTACTGTTCATGAAACACGAATTGAATTAACTCCTAAAGAATTTGATATATTTTATTTGATAGTAAGTCAGCCGAAGAGAGTTTTTACTCGGGAGATATTGTTGGATAAAATCTGGTCCCCAAGTGAGTTTAGTGATTTACGTGCCATCGACACACATGTAAAAAACATTCGAGAAAAACTTCGAAAGTCAGGTTTGTCCTACAATCCTATTAAAACGGTTTGGGGTGTAGGATACAAATTTAATTCACCAGAGGATCAAACATAAGATGAGCAAGTTGGTTCTAAAGCTTGGGGGAACAATTATCGTACTGTTGTTGGTTGTGCTATTGCCGCTGGGTTATGTCGCGAACAAAATTTTCACCAATTTTTATTACAGCCAGGTTAAACAGGAACTTGCAGATCTTTCTCAAAAATATGCAAACACAATAACATCGCTTGATGATCAAGAGGTAATCAATATGTTTAAGAACCTCGCTGATTTGACGAATAAAGAAATATATATTGTGGGTGCTGCAGGAAACGTTGCCGCGGAATCTGCTGTACATGAAACAAATCTGACGAAAGAAGACATGAACAACTTATCAAAGGGACATCCTGTTCAAAAAGAGTTTATTGGCTCTAATAAAAATAAACACCTAGGAATAGGCTATCCTATTGTCGATGCGGGTACATTCAAAGGGGCTTTCTTTGTTCTCACCTCCATAAACGATATTAAGGACCCCATTGAAAAAATAAAAGATTTACTGTTATTGTCTGTAGTTGGAGGATTATTCCTCGCGCTCGGTTTTACATTCGTAATCGCAAAAAAAATGTCGGACCCGCTTTTGGAAATGGAGCAAGCGACAAGGGAAATAGCGAAGGGGAATCTGGATATACGTGTAAACATTTCGTCGCGGGATGAACTAGGTACGCTAGGAAAGGCAATTAACGATCTTGCTGTTGAAACAAATCGATATCGTACGAACCGTAAAGAGTTTTTGGCGAATATTTCCCATGAATTGCGCACCCCCATATCGTATCTAAAAGGATATGCTGGAGTACTTAAAAAAGATCTGTATCAAACTGAAGAGGAAAGACAAAACTATTTAACGATTATAGAAGATGAATCAGAGCGGATGATAAGGTTAATTAATGACCTATTTGATTTAGCTAAAATGGAAGAAGGTAAAATAGATCTTCAGATGGAAACTATCGACCTCACTGAGGTTGTAGACATGGTTCTTTTTAAGGAAAAGATGGAATTGGAAAAGAAGGGATTAACATTAAGAAAACAAATTAGTAACAGTGTACCTTCAATCAGGGCTGACGGAATGCGTCTAGAGCAAATTTTTGCGAACCTATTGGGAAATGCAATTCGATACACAAACAAAGGATCTATTTGTGTTCAAGTATGGAGTGTAGAAAATACGGTGTATGTAGCGATTGATGATACAGGAGTTGGTATTCCTGATGAAGAACTTGCTTTTATATTCGAACGTTTTCACCGTGTCGAGAAATCTCGTTCAAGGGAACTTGGGGGTACAGGATTGGGCTTAGCTATTGTAAAGAATTTAGTTGAACTTCAAAACGGAACAATTTTTGTGAGTAGTCAGGTTGGTAAAGGAACAAGGTTTCAGCTAAGTTTTCCAATAGCAGGTGAGGGGGAAACATGAAAAAAATTGAATGGCTTATAGCCGGACTGCTAATCGTAGCAGGTTTAATTTGTCTGACGGTTTCTGGGACAGCTATTTGGGAAACAGAATCAATTGTTTCCTATTTCAAAACATTTATCCAACTTTGCTTATGGACAGGGTTACCGTTAGTAGTTTTTGGCACCATTTATTTAGTTATTCTGTTAAAGGGAAAGAATAAATAATATCACAATATCACTGTGCAAAATAGTAAGTAAAAACAAGGAGGTCATATTAATGATGTCAATGTAAAGTGGACCCCATTGTCAAGACACAAATTTTTATAAGTTAAGGTGGGCTTTATATATTATTTGCCCGTGGGAGTA
>NZ_JBCLVH010000018.1:0-81628 GCF_039548255.1 Lentibacillus songyuanensis | reverse complement strand
GCTACTTGATTTGGATCTTTTTCCACCTGTTCTTCGAACAGACAATGAATTGTTTTCTCTTTCGGATAAGGCATTTCCGTATCATTAAAATCCATTAAAATTTTATGTTGTTCTTGCTTTGTACATATAGCTAACTCACCTATACTCTTTTCGGGAAACTGAATTATATCCCTTATAAGTGTATACAGACGTTGCATTAGGTATTCAATTTCATAACCCCTGAACAGTTCTGTTCTATAATCAATATTTATGGCAAGTTGTTTCTTTAATGTATAATTTTTAATATGGAAATTCAGCCCATTAAAATCATAACCACTAAATATTTGATGAAAGTCTGCCTTCATTTCTTGGTATTCAACACCTACTGTAAAAAGCTGATTAATGTCGTGTCCCTTTTTTCTTAATTCTTGAACCAACTGATTATAAGGATACTTTTGATGTCGCATTAACTTCATTTGTTTTTTACTTACACTATTAATAAATTCAAAAGTCTGCATATCATTAAACATTTCCATACGAAATGGCAATGTACTTACAAACATACCAAGAACATCGTTTTCTTTAGATTTCCGGTTGGCTAAATATGTTCCTATTACAAAGTCCTTTTCATTCTCAACACGAGAAAAATAAATAAACAAAACTGACATAAAAAAGGTATAAATACTAATTTGATTTTCTTGGCAAAACTTTTCTATTAAAATTTTTGTTGCGCCCGGAACCTCGAACTCCATACGATTGGCCTGTAAACTCCTTGAATATAGCTCGTTTGACTTTTCAATTAAATATTCAGGGATAGATTCAAACTCTGATTTCCAGAATTGGTAATCCTTTTGATATCTAGATGATTGTTTGTATTCTTTTTCGGAGGTTATATATTGATGTAGTGTATATTTACTTAAATGATTTATTTCGGAACCTGATTTTAGGCTTTCATAAATATCCCTAATATTAAGGAGTAATGCATCTACAGATACTCCATCTATTATAATATGATGACATTTCACCAGCAAAAGCGATTTTTCATGCCACTTAATTATTGTAAATTCATAAAGATTGGACTCATATAATGAAATTGGTTGTTTTGCTTGTTCTCGAAGCCATGAATTTAATTGACTTTCACTAAATACACTTAAATCTTTAACCTTTGTGTTAATCAATGGTTCATTACTTATATATTGAACCGGTTCCTGGTTATGCTGTTTAAGTAATCTAACACGTATTATTTCATTATTGGAAACAAATAAATCGATTGATTTTTTCATAAGGTCATCATCTAGATCCTTAAACTCCACCGTTATAACGACATTAGAAACTGCTGTGTTAGGGAAAAGCGCATCTGAATACCAAATTCTTTTTTGAGCCTCAGTTAGCGGAAAATATTCACTCATTTTCTAGGTCAATCTCCTTCCGTAAAAATTATTAGAATAGTGTAGTAACTCCTTTATATCACTTTATATTAAACTATTCAAGCCATTACATATTTTTAAAATAATTATTGATTGTTTATTAACAATTAAATGCAACCGCCTAGAGGTAGAAAAGTCATGGTAATTCCATTATGATTTAGTCACCACCTTAAACAATCACATAACCGGAGGAATTAATAATGAACCATTCACATACAAAAAATGTATAAACCAAATGGTTGTTTTTTCTTATAAAAAAGCATTAGCCAAAAAGCCTATAGCGGATGTTATAAAAGTAACTAAAATTTAATAGTTTTAACCACCTAAAAGATGCCCTTAGCTTTGTTTTATAAGATGTAAATAATTTAATATACGTAAAGGAGAACTCAAAAATTGAATGTTTATGCTGTAAAAATACCTAAAAAAATGTCTGATTACGATTTTATAAATTATTTAAATAAAGTACCCGCTGAAAAGAAAGAAAAATTAAAGGATTATTTAAATAGAGACGAAGCCGTTCGTAGCCTTTTCGGAGTTTTATTAATCCGGAAAGCGCTATACGAAAACACAGGGGCAAATATTGATAATATTACATTCCGTTATAATGATTATGGTAAACCATTAGTAGATGTACCAAAAACATTTCATTTTAATGTTTCTCATTCTGATGAATGGGTTGTATGTGCAACAGATAATTTGCCTATCGGAATAGATATAGAAAGAATTAACCCTATTGATTTGGAAATCGCTAAACAATTTTTCACCAAAGAGGAATATGAGTTTATTATTAGTAGACCAGATCGAGACAAGATCTCCACCTTTTATGAATATTGGACTCTTAAGGAATCCTATATAAAAGCGATTGGAAAAGGCTTATCAATACCACTAAATTCCTTTTCAATACTAAACACTGAAGGAAAATACTTTATAAAAGAGGAACAAAACCCAAACTACCATTTTTATCAACGAAAAATTAGCTTGGATTATGTATTAGCATTATGCTCTCAAACTAGTGTTAGTGATTTTAAAATAACATACTTTAAATATAATAATTTAGTATAGACAAGATTACTATACTAAAAAGCTTACAATTAAGTGTACAAAAAATAATGATACTTGCCCATTACAAGGCTATTAGCTTGAAGACATGGTAGAAATCAATTGGAAGGTTATTACTAACTTGAATGAATCCATTTTCTACTGTCTGATCTATATCTAGCCCTCAGCACTTTGTTACGGTAAGCCTGGATGTAAGAAAAAAATGCCTTTTTGAATCGATATAAATTTTCACATTGACAAAGGCGATGGAAGAGGGATGAAAACTCCCTCCTTCCAGTCCATTTCTGATTACAGTACTTATTTAATAATCATCCAATTCGTATCTTTCACTAGTGTTAATACATACTGTGAAATTTGCGTTGCCTTCGTTGTTTCATCCAAATATTTAACCGATAACCAAACTTGCACCTGATTCCCCGACTGTTGGAAAACGGGATTAATCAACTCTAAAAATGTGTAGTCCTTGCCAATCGTCGGTAAGGCGTTGTTTGCCACATAATATGCCAGTTCTTTATCAGTCGCAGTTGGATAAAACGTAAAAAATGTCTCTAAAAACTCCGTCACTTCCTTTGTTGTATCAGAATCAACTGTGCCATTACTTTCAGGCTGGTTTGGTTCATAATCGGATTTTTGCGGTAAGCTCCATAACGTTGGATTTTGGGTAATCACCATATTGCCCCTATCATCGTGATGGAGAAGAATACGATAGGTAGCGTTATTCCATTGGCTATCTTTATCTACCGTGATTTTTTGATCGATGTCATAAACGACAGCATAATTATCCTTGCTTTCTTCCGATACCGACCAAATTTTAACGGCACTTACACTGGAACTGGTAGGAATATCATCCCGAATTAGGTCCATATTTAAAGCTTGCAATTCCTCCGTCAGATAATCCTTTATCTTTTCTTCACGTTGTTCAATGGAATCCTTCTTGTTTTCCCAAGTATAATAGTATTTCACAAAGTTTTTTGTAAAGCTTTCTATGGCATTTGTATCCATGATGTTTGTTTCAATAATTTCTTTTTCATGAACAGTATGCTGATCAATCGCTGTAAAGTTTTTATATATACCAAAAGCAAGACTGCCAATGAGTAGTATCCATAGAATAATCACCGTCTTTTTTCGTGCACCAACTGCCCTCACTTTCAACTTTTTACCCTTTTCAACTTCCTGTTTTTCTTTTTTCTTAAAAATACCTTTCATCCTATACCATCCTTTCTTATTGTTTGATACGTCCAGCCCCAATTAAATGTTTTTGCCAGTAAGAAGTAGTCAAGTCAGCATAGCCGACTGGATCTCCCGCATTATACATTTGATTATTTCCAAGATAGATCCCCACATGGGTGACATAGGTTCCGGCATTATAAGTGGAATGAAAGAACACTAAATCCCCTGGCTTTGCTTGGGCTAAGGAAATATGTTCGGTTGCGTCATATTGTTGTTGCGCCGTTCTAGGCAAGGTTATACCAGCTTTGTCGTAGCTCCATTGTGTCAGGCCGCTACAATCAAAAGAGGTACTCGGCCTATCTCCTCCAAAAACATAAGGGTACCCTTCATATTTTAAGGCTTCATTCATCACTAGCTGGACGGTTTCATCATTAAATTGTTCAGAAGCAAAATACTGATTGACTAAATCTACATAAAACATATTTCCATATCCATAACGCCAACCCCCGTTTTTCTTCACCGCTATTGGATTCGTATAAGTGACTTTGCTGCCACCTGAACGTTTTTTCGCAAAACTTTCCGCAAGTTCAAAACTGTATGCTTTTCCTTTTTGTGCGACATAATCTATAAATCCACCGCCGTAGTTATAAGCCTGTATGACAGTACGCTCATCGACACCACTTGTTTCCGCAGATCGTAACAATTCCGCAAAATATTTCGTCCCTTGTTTAATAGATGCTTCTGTATCCAATGAATTAGGCGATAACCCTAATGATTCACTCGATTGCATAACATCTTGCAACTTACCGCTACTTTCCACTTCGATAATGGCAAGTAATGTAGAGACATAATCACCCACACCATATTTGTTCGCATACTTCTCTACCATGGCCTGGTGTTTTAACACATCGGCAGATACCGATACACCGCCTGTATCATCCAATGGCACATCACTATCCGAAGAGTCTTCCTCATTGGAGATAAAAATTGCTACAAATACCAATAAACCAAACAAGGCAAGAAAGCCCAACCCCCAAGCAATAAGTGTCATTTTTAGCCTTATCAGCTTCATGATCGTTTCCCCCTACTTGAACGTATCGGGCGCTTTATGTTGTATTTTTTTCTTGGACCTTTCAACGATACAGCCTGTTGTTTAACTTGCCGTTTGTTTCCCAAACGAGGACCACTCTCAGACCGGGTTGGACGTATTTTGGACTGCTTAGAATTACCAGTATTACTAAAAGGACGCCGTTTGCTTTCGTGCCCTACTTCTGACTGATTAGCTTTTTGTTGTTGCATTCGTTGCGTGTTGGTAGTAGGTCTTAAACTTTGCTTTTGCTGAACAGAAGATTGCTGCGGTCTATTTTGTTTGACGCGCTTCCCAGCCTGTGTAACTGGCTGCGCGTTCTGAATGGTTGGACGAGAAGCGGGCTGTGCCTTGCGTTTTTGATCCAATGCCATCCGTTTCTCTGCAATCGTTTGACGATGGACGGCGGTGCGTTCCTTGCTTGCATGTTGGGTTCCTTCTTTTGCCTGTGTGATGCCTTTCTTAAAATCCTTGACAGGCCGCTTCATTTGCTCTTTGCCTTGTACGATCGCATATTGTGCAGTCGTAGGTAAGTCACGCACTTGCTCTTTTTTACGTTGGATATTGGCACGCATCCGATTTTTCGTGTCCAGCACCTTACCTGTTACTTGACCTACCTTTTGACTAACTGACATGGAACCGTCTGAACTTTGCTTCTTTTCCTTTGATGCAGATACTTTTTGCTGTAAAGAACGACTAGGAGAGACAGAGCCTTTTTTATTTTTTGACTTTCCATATAGCGTACCGACCGTGGCACCAGCTGCTGCCCCTGTAAGGGTACGGCCTATCGACCGTTGCATCTTTCGACTGCCGCGATGAAACCATTGATTCGGACGCCGCATTACTTTACGCCCAACCTGTTGAGAATCAGTGCTTTGCAGGCGAAACATGCTCATGATATCTCCAAGTTTCATGTAAATCCCGGCGAAGGTTACGATTTGCAAAAAGGCAATCAAAAAGAACGGATAGCTTGTCGTTAAGCTATAAAGCATGGAAGAAATACTAAAAGCAACTGTAATAATCAATGTGATCCCTGCCCGAAGCATAATGACATTGAATAATTTCATAATCGCTTGTTTTCCCATGCTTTCAAATGTTGGAATCATCGATAATAAAAAGCTGATCGGCAGAAACATCGCAAAAAGTATAAAAAGAATTTGCGAGAAAATCATGATCCCAGCTAGGAGAAACACAAAAAAGGAAATACCAACATTGAACAGAAATAAAAAGGAGACCATTCCTAAGCGAGTGGTCGTTTTCGTAATTGTTAAATTTTTGTTATCCTGTTCTTCAATTTCTTTCTTAACGGCATCTTCCCGGTCTTTTCCATTATTCGTATCAGGACTAATAGACACTAATCCCTCAACACGTTCCTCTCCAATTGTTTCTTTATCCGAATCATCAAATTGCAACAACATCCATGGTTGTTCCACTTGAATGGAAAAAAGGTTATTCCGGATCATATCTACACTATCTTTTCCACGACTGTCCGAGTTTGGCATCGTGATTTTTGTCCCTAAGTCAAGACTTGCTTCACTAATGTCTGCGGAAAATTCATTGATTTTTGCGATATACGTCGGCGCATAAGCAATAAAGGAAGCAGACAAAATAAACACCACCAAAAAATTGAGGATTGCTCGAATTGCCCTAGTCGTTTCTCGTTTCATCAACCCTGTATAGGCAACATAAATCCCGATGACTAAAATAAAAATAAGCAGGAAGCCCACATAAAAGCCTGAACCACTAAAGCCGCTTGCCGTGATTCCCGCCAATGTCTGCATATTTTCTCCAATCGCATCCGCTGTTTCCGAAATAAAATCAAGCGAGTAAGATTGTTGAATCAAGTAACCTGTCGCATTGGATAAATATAAACTAATCGTCCAAATAAAATTAGTGATGGTGTAAAGACCATACATCACTTGTTTGCCAATCCCATCATTCCAGTTCCACGGTAACCAATCCCAACCGGTGTCCACATAAAAATCCAGTTGGTAGTGATCTAGAGGATATTCGGAATACAAATTGTCTTCTGAGACAGTATCATCGACCAAACCGGCCGCTTGAGCAACCGTCCCAATTAAAAAAAGCAATAAAAAAACGGCAGCACTAATCAGTACCACCGTCAAAAAAATCTTTTTAAGTTTTTGTTTGTTCAACAATCTCACCGCCTTTCTTTTTCCGCTAAAGGTGGCCTTGTATCGAAGGCGTGGAATAAATCTTCAAAGACTGGATGGATTTGAATCATGCCGACACGACCATACAAGTCTTGCATCAAACATTGGCCATTTTCCAGTTCTCTAAGCCGCCTTTGATTGGCTTCATCTTCTGCATCCACGCCAAAGAATGCAAGTGTTTTTTTGATCTCATTCATATCTCTAGATCGAAAAGCAAACTTTAAACCAATGTTATTTTTCAATTTTTCATCAGTTAAATCATCCGCATTCTGAGTGACAAAATAGACACCCGCATTCATCGCTCGCCCTGCTCTTACTAATTTGTTGGATAGTGTTTTCCCTTGTGCTACTTGCAGGAAGGACCATGCTTCGTCTAAATCTACAATTTTAAAGACACTACGATCAGAATGGATAAAGTCCAGTGCAAAAGTCGAAATCACAATCAGCATAGCAACACTAAGGAGTTCCATTGTGGTATATTCTTCAAAACTGGTCTCCGCGTCTGGTAACACTAAATCTGCCACCTGAATAATATTTAATTGCTTTTCCAAACTAATCGACTTTTTCACCGTTCCATTTGAAAAGAGGAGATGCGCAAAGTCATAGTCTGTAAAACTTTCAATGTGATCTGCAATAGTTGCCGCCAGTGGGTTTGGGTCACTTCTAAGCTCCTGAATTACTAAAAGTAAACCCCGTTCTTCTTGTTGGGTGACCGCTCGTATTGCTTTTCGTAAAACAGGAAACTTTTCACCATCACGACTGGATATGCCCGTAAGAAAAGTGAGAATATCAATCGCAAGGCTCTCCGAATCTTTTTTCTTTTTCATAATTACGTAGGGATCCAGTAACCCTTGATTGCTTTCCGCACTCGTTAAATTGACAATGTTAATCTCATGCGCCATGTCCGGCAGCGTTTCTTTCCAGTTTCCCCGTTCTGCTTTTGGGTCAACAATAAGTGCCTGACCACCAAATAGCACTGCATAATACACCAGTAAATTATTGGCAAACGATTTGCCCCCACCTAGAGAGCCTAAGAAGGCAGCAGCCAGTGCGTTAGTGACCGAACCTTTAACTCCTTGACTGGCAAGACTCGGATTCAAATAAACATTTCGTCCGGTATCCAAGTTATAGCCAATATAAATCCCTTCCGTCTCACCAAGCATTTGCGTTGCACCAAAACCAAGTCCCGCTAAAAAGTCAGAGGTAACGTATTGGATATAGTCATTCATATAGCGCTTACTGGCCGGGATAAATTCACTGTGTAAACCCATCATATCGCCAAATGGTCGAACAAGTTTCACGTTCAGATCATCATAAAAATCTTTCACTTCATTACATCGCTGCTTTAGTTCGTCCAAGTCAGAAGCGGATACCCGAATCACATAGCTTAACTTATACATGGATTCCTTACTTTGATCTAGTACATCTTCAAGCTCCGTTACCTGTTCCAATGCTTCTACCACGTTATTGCCTGTTTCGTTATCGGATTCCCAGGCATGGTTGTCCAAGTCTTTGAGTTCTTTTTTCTTATTTCTTACCGTAGACAATGCTTTTTTATTGGTGACGATTTCCACATTCATGGACGTATCTATAGGGAAGGTAAACTGTTGTTGCTGGTAATAAAAAATTTCATCCGAAGGAAAATCAAGTTCTCCAACGATCGAATTAATCGTAAAATAGGCGACATACATGGCTTGATCTTCTTGCTCAATTTTTAAGTAACGCTGACTTTCTTCCATTAGGCAACGGGTTGGTTTGATCAAGTCATAACGTTTGACCAATGTTTCCCTTTTTAATTTCTTTAGAGGAAGAGCATAATCATAATCATCATAAGCAATTCCTGTTTGTCCATGAAGATGTTCAATCAGATAGCCAAAGTCATTTTTCATTAGGGGACGTATCTTAAAACGTCTAGAAATTTTGTTTTGAAGCAGAGCTTCCATTTTCAAGAAACGTCTGATTTCCTCATGAGGCATAGAGACAAAGTCACCCATCAATTGATGGTTTACATCACGAATAAAAGTCGAAAGAGAAGTAGCAACAGATTTTCCCATCGATTTCATACTGACTTCCTGTTCATTGAGTAATAGTTTAAAACCAATAAAGAAACGATAGTCTACTTGATGTTCCCCAATCATGGATACTAATGCTTCTGTCTGGTCATCGATACGATCATCAGCAACATCCTGTAATCTTCCTATAACCAATTCCTTACTTCGTTCTTGAACTGTCCGCACACTGCTTTCAGTACTTATTTGCAAAGCATGGATTTTGCCATCTTGATTTTGTGCAATCAACTGACGAAAGTGATCATGCACCTGGACCTTTTCATCAATAGATAAAAATGAATAGTTATAGGGAAGCAGCTCGTAATAAGCAAAACATTCGCCATCATGATTGAAGACGAGATTATTTTCGATATACTTAATCGGATAACGCATGTACTTCACTCCTCACAGCGGTTAAATTATCATTTATCTTCACACGTTTAAGCTTTACAGGTTTTCCTGCATAAGTGACTTTTGGCCGAAACAAATAGGTCAGCACAGATTTGAGAAATCCATATGGCTTTTTCCCATCAAAAGTTTTCTGGCTCATAAACCACGTTAAGCCTACTGGAATCCCAACATATTTTAATAACACCCCGTCTATAAAAGAAAAAGGAGGCAGATTCCCTAATAACATGACAGTGAAGAGGGAGAGAATAAACCATACCATTTGGTTAAAAGTCACTGGAAAAGGTAAATGGAAGTCATTAATCGCATAAATGACCTTTTCCACATTCCAGATACGGCTATAACTTTTTAATTTCTTCAAGTATATCTTCCTTTCTGCAAAAACAACAAACAGCAAACCATTTTAGGCTTGCTGTTTGTAATTTATGAAATAATTATCCATTTTTATTTTTAGTCCAATTAATAAGAATCTCATTATCCGTTTTCTTGGCATTGGGATCTGAAGAAAAACAAAAACTTAAATGCTTTTCCTTTTTTAGTTTCTCATATAATGTGCGTTTTAATATTCTCGCTTTATTGTCATTATATGGCGTTCGTTCACCATACTCGCCATTTTCTTTTAAAGGATTTCGTTTTACAGCAAAACAATAAATTTTATTGGGGTCGTCATTATCACTAAAACTTAAAGACCCTACCATTGCTTTTTCTTCATTTGGCGATTTGGTTTCATTTACTTCAGTAGGAATAAAGCTTGAAAAATGGTGATTAAATTGTTTAAGAATATCACCAAGATTCTTGCTGAATTCTATATTAAAATACTCTCTTAGGGTTTTTGCACTAACAAGAAAACCATTGGAATTAGCTGCGACTTCTAAACTATCATTAAGGTTACCCTGTTTTAAAAATTCAATTTTTACAAGGGCATACTTCTCTCTCTTTTCATTTTCACCATATAATTTTACTAATACTACAAAGGGTTGCTTTTTATACTGGAATAAAAATGAATCAATAACCCAGCCCTTCTTCTCCATGTCTTCTTTCAAAAGTTTTAAATTTCCTAAAGTGTTTGTCATAATAGTATACTCCTTTACAAATATTTATATAAAGACAGTATAATTATAACAATTAAAAAATTAGAATTCGATATTGTTTAGTTTAGATATTCAAAAACCCCGTTAGAAGTAACAAGGAAATTTCCATCAATCTCTAAATCACGCCCTAGCGCCTGATAGTCAATGTAATTTTGTAAATTAGCAGGCACTTCCCCAAGCATTCCTGTTTCTTCTACATAATAGCGAGCGACATCTTCCATATCCTCACTGTCAGCATAACAAATAATATCTTCCTGATGTTCCAGTAATTCCTCCAAGCTATCAAACCAATAACTTTGAATTTCGGAAAGTTCATGATAAATCGGCGAACCTTCTAATTCTTGCACCATCTCACATAATCGATTAATTTCGGAAATTGGTGTGTATTCGTCGATTTCAAAAGGCAATTCGTAATCGTGTACGGCATATTCCTCATACTCCCCATTTAAGCCGATGCGTTCTTTTACATCTTCTATATCAATGGGAGGAGTGAACCAGGCACCGACCAATTCACCCTCATTATACTTTCCGAGGTTTGCTATATAGACTTGCATGTCCATATTGTTTCACTTCCTTTTTTAAAGTGATCCTGAATAAGCAATAACGCTTTATTTGCTGTTTATACAAAATAAGCTTTTTAATCCCTACCGCACTACCGTTTGGTTCACCATTTTTTTGCAGAACATAAGAAAACCACTTATCTTCCACAAAAAAACGGTACAATTAAGACCCAATAATCCGATTGAACAGATTCAACAATACATCTTTGACACCGCTCGCATTGAAGACTAATCCAACAGCAACCAACGCAATAATCAAAAAGCCAATCAGCTTAGAAAACTCACGCTTAAACCCCAAATAAATCCCAATAACGACAATTGCCATCAATACCAAGGATTGCGCATTACTTAAAAACCAGTTGTATAAATTTTGTCCAAAATTCATCTTGATTTCCCCTTTCAATAGCTAGTACAATAGCTAAAATTTTGTAACTTGACGCATACATTCGACAAACCACAGGAATACACCACCAATAATAGTAATCAAGATATATTTCACCAGTCTCATAGAATCTCCCCAATCTATCGTTTGATTACTTGCTCTGTTGCAATCGTCTGTTGCATAAGCAATTTCTCGTGACGTTTCGTTAAAACTGTCTGTTCCACCATATCTTTAATCACACTCGTTTGATTCATTTCGTCTATCTTGGTCGCTAGTTTCCAAGTAGGAGCAACTTGTCGGGCAAGCCATCTTAACGTCTTATCAAAGGTGTAGGGTTCAGGTTTTGTTGTTAAAGAGATTTTTCTATCTGTACCTAAATCAATAAATCGTTGCCACTCTTTATTTATGTTCCAATCACTGCGCCGCTTTTTCTCATCCTTATCGACAAAACGAATATACCGATTAATAATGGAAAAGGCAGTTCGTCCAGCATCTTCATACATCATTAAATCGACAACCGCATGATAAGCACGATCATTTTTTAAACGAATTTCAAAACGATTTTTAACCTCTGTATCTTCAAACAATGTTCCATGTTTTACATATTGTTCATAATCCTTTTCATACGCACAGAAGTACACATCACTTTTTAGAGAACCAATATATAAGGTATTTCCCATGTCAGGCTTTTCTTCATTCTGTACAAGCTCACCAGAGCGATAGCTTTTAAAACTTCGAAAAACAGAGATACACTCTTCATTACGACATTTTTGAGTTAGAAATGGAATGTCCAATATACCCGTCTTATCATTTACCGCAAGATCAATTCGTTTAAAAACCCCACCAATACGAAACACATCCATAAAAAAGCCGAACCATGTTCTTTGTTGGGCTAATAAAAAATTCTCAAATTGCCTGCACCCTTTCCCTTTAAGTTCGAGTAAGCAACCTTTGTCCTCATCTGGCGAAACCATGATGACAATATCGCCAAAAACGTATTGTTCCATATAGGAGTAAAACGCATAATCTTCATGTAACATATACTCCATTTTTAATTGCAAAATCTCTTCAATGATGAGTATAGGATTTGTCGTTAAAAATCGAATCCGCACATAGTCAAACAAGATTTCCAGCGGAGCCTCTGGATTAAATTGCTCTAAAATATCAATCAAAGCAGCTTGCAACGAATCGGAGGGAGTTACTTTCCCCGTTTCAATCTCACTAATATATTGTCTTGAAATACCTACATGGACAGCTAATTTATTTTGTGAAACACCGTATTCCAATCTTTTTTCTTTTAATTTTTGATACCAAGGTACTTGATTCATTTGCGTTCCTCCAAACTAAAAAAGATGTCAACTAAAGGTTAAAAGCTGACATCCTCTTCACTTGCCTCAAACCGTTGTGCCATCAGGGGTTATTGGCTTTTGGAACAGTTTCCTATTGTTTTTCTACCCCCCTGTTAGAAATGGGGGGTTAAGGCGTGGCTGTCGCCACGCAGGCTTAACCCAGCACGGCGGCTTTCGCTTCGCACGCCGCCGCACTGGGCAGCCTTTATTGGGCTAGTTTTGCTATCTCTTTTAAAAAATCATGTTCTTTCGGTACAAGTGGTGTGTAAAATTCAGAAATCACACTATCCCCTTTATCGACATAGCCACGTCCTTTGATCTGTTTTAAGAAAAACTGTTTTTGTACGTCCGACCCAAACATCATGCCGTAACCAAGTTCACTCATTCGTCCTAAAGCAACCCGAAAGTTAAAGTTGTCTCGTATGCCATCACCAAGATGTTTGGCGTCTGGGCGTTGACAGGCAAGGATAAGGAAGAAGCCACTTTGACGGCCAAGCATAACTATTTGTTTTAGTTTACTCATAACTTTTGTGCTTTCTTTACCGATCATCTCCATGAACGAAGTGTACTCATCAAAGATTAAAAAATGAGCTGGTAAGCCCAAGTAAGCATAGTTTTCGCCTGTTTTATAGTTAGCCATTTGTTTCATCTCTTCATTCCGAATCATCATCTCTTCATAAAATTGATCAATGCATGCCATCATATCATCCTTTTTGTAGTAAACATCTGGCATAACTGTAGCTAAATCCGCCAAGTCGGCGTTCTTTGGATCTAATACATATAACTTTGCATCTGTTTTTAACAAGGCTTCAATCAGTGTGAGAATAAAATATGTCTTCCCCCCGCCAGTTCCACCAGCAATCAACATATGTGGGAGTTTATCATATTCCCAATAAACAGATTTCATCAGCTTTAAGCTGCCGTTATGTGCAAGCACTTCATCTATAGCAATACGATTAGCAATCGTATCATATAAAAGAACATATTCTACAAAAGAATCATGTAACTCTTTCGATACCAGTTCACAATACAAACCACTTTCCAGTTTCTTTTCTAAACTGAGTAGCTGCTCTTGGTATTTTCCGAGTGTGATTTCCACTAAGATATGGAGCATCCCTTGTTCAAGCCGATAGTACATTTTCGGGAAATAACTGATTTTCTCCTTTGTTTTTCCGGATGGAATATCCTCAAAGAAACTGCTTGATTGTACTTGTTTTGTTTCGTACCACTGATTTTCCAAAATCATTTTTGCGAGTTTCTGACGATGAATCAGCTGTTTGATATGGTCATAACGATAACGGATATACAAGTAAGCGGATAAGCCTGTCATGGCAACACTGGCAAGCAATGTTACCAGTCCATAGATACTGATAAAGTGTTTCTGAAATAAAAATAGCTGCCATTTCGTGGATAGTAGAAATGGCAGATGAAACGGTGTATAGAACACAAACCATACACCAAACAATCGACTCAATAAGAATTGAAAAAGAAGGGAAGCATCACTGGCCCGAATTCGTTTTCCGCGTCTCCGGAAAGATTTCATTATTTTTCCTTGTCAGGAACAGCTTTTTGGGTATTACCACCCATTGGTGCTGCTTTTCCTTTTAAGGCTAGATCATCTGCTTTTACATACCAATCAACATCTGCGCCACGAAACGTTGCATTCGCTACAGTATCTGCGACAGGATTAATAATTTCTACCTCTGCATTGTAATCAAATTCTTTCAAGGGAACAGTAGCAGGAATACTCACTTGGATCATGCGACCTTGTTCACGGGATTTTAAATCATATGTCCGTTCCTTGACCTCACTCGAAACTGTTCCATCTTCATTTTGAAGAAAAACCTCACGCCGTAAAGCTGAAAATTTCAATAATCCAAAAGTCTTTTCCTTATCTATAACAATACCTTGTGCTAATCTCATGTCTTTTTCCTCCTTAACTTATGCTTTGACCATGTCATCTGCATGTAAGATATAATTTGTGAAACCACGATCTCCAATTTTATAACCTTCTGCGGTAATTCTTGCATTAACTAATTTTACCTTATCTTCATGTTCAAAGAATTTTTCTCCTGCTTCTTGCGGGAGAACAACTTCGATATCATCGGCACGTTGAATATCCGAATAGAGATTATAACTCCGAGAAAGAGTTGTCATACGTCCATTGATCCGTCGCTGTTCGACTTTTCCTTCTCCTGCATACTCTAAATTTCCAAAAGTTTTTTCCATGTTAGGAATGACATATTTTAGTTCCATTATTCAGACCTCTTTTCATATTTTTTATTTTTACTTATGCTTCAGTATGAGACTCAAGGGGAGGAGAACGAGAAATGTTCATTCGTAAATCACTCCTTACGCTTCTTCAAAACGATAATCTACACGTCCGTAAATCACACACCAAAAAACTACCATCGTCTCTCCCCGTTGATCACGTACCAATTTCCCGGAAGGAAATAACGGAAAGTCTTCAATCTCAATTTCGTTCATAACAAAATGATCATCAATCCATTCCATCACCTTTTCTTCATTTTCTTCCAAAAAAACCAACTCCCCTCCATCTTTTGGGCAATAAAAGAAGCGTGACATCTGGAACGTCACACGTTGGTTTATTTTCTATAAAACTTCTGCGACACCGGCCATAATGTAATCTGCACATGGCACAGCAATCGCATTTCCAATAGCTTTATATCTTGCATAATCACTTATCGATTCGCCTTTATTTCCTAAGGCTGTCCACCCTTCCGGCAACCCCATTAAACGTTCACATTCTAAAGGAGTGAGTTGTCGTATATAACCATCTTTTTCCCTTCCTTCATACCAAAAAGAAAAGCTATTTACCGTCCCTGCAAGCAGCGTTGGAAAAGGGTCTCCTGTTCTTCCGAAACTTCCAATGAATCCAGATTTGTTTTTATCTTTTGCGGTACTTCGCATACGTCGTTCTTGAAAGGGTCGGAGGATGGGTATGCTCCCCCTTGTTTCTTCAGCAGATATTCGACTGGCTCTGGCGGTGGACATCCCGCGATTTGTGCAAGACGAAGAAACCGAGAGCAAGCCGCGGGATTTAAATAATATTTCTCTGGCACGTTCTCCTCCAAAATCTGCCACGAGGAAGACACGTCTCCTTCTTTGAGCAAGTGTGGGTTTTCCCCAATATCGGGCATCCAATACGCGCCAGCACACGTTAGCGTTATTCCCTCGCACCATACCCGCATTTGCCCAGGTTCCAGATGCAGGTACTGGAACATCGGTTTTTGTAAATGATTCCAACACGGCTTTAAAATCCAACCGGTTGTTTGATGAAAATGCTCCCATAACGTTTTCCCAAACAGCGATAACTGGATATGATCCATTTGTTGCACACCTCATTTCTTCGATAATCCGTATCGCTTGATAAAACAAACTCGATTGACTTCCTGCAAGACCTTCCCGTTTACCAATGTTAGATAAGTTTTGACAGGGAGAACCAAAAGTAATAATATGAACAGCCGGTATTTTTCCGCCATCTATTTTTGTAATATCCCCCAGATGAACCATATTCGAGAAGTGTCGTTTTGTAATAGAAATAGGTACGTTTTCTACTTCACTTGCCCATAAAGATGTGATGCCACAACGAGAAGCCGCTAAGGGAAACACACCGATTCCGTCAAAAAGACTTCCTAGCTTAAGTTCTGTCATAAACTAATCCATTTTTTAAAATAAGATGATAAATTTTTTTCATTATCAAAGACTTCCTTTCCAATTTAGAAATTAAAAAAACGCCATCCATGAACTATCATGAAATGACGTTATATAACTAATTTATTTAATGTTTTTATAGGACTAGTGTCCAACAGATTTCCGTATTACAGTGCATTTTGCAAGTTTTCCAATCATTATTCTGTTGTGTTCCCACACTCCAGATCAATTACTACAGAAACAGTAACGTGATCTTTCAGTACCTTATTTCTATTTTTTGCACCATCTTCTACAAACACGAAATGCCTGTAAAAGTGCTTGAAACTAAGGATTTCTATATAGTTCGACGTTGTAGCAACACTATAGCCTCCACATGCCCCGTCTGCGGAAACATATCCACTGGCTGGACTTCTTGCGTTGCAAATCCGCCATCTTCCAACACGCGCAAATCCCTAGCCAGTGTACTTGGATTACATGACACATACACAATCCGCTTCGGCTGCATATCAATCATTGCCTGCAACAGCTCCTCATCACAACCTTTACGTGGTGGATCGACGACAATCACATCTGGATCAAGTCCCTGCATCTTCCACCATGGCATGATCTTCTCTGCCTGTCCAACGTAAAACTCCACATTGGTGATTCCGTTCAGCTTGGCATTTTTCTTGGCGTCATCAATTGCTTCTGGAACAACTTCTACGCCATAAACTTTCTTTGCTTGTTCTGCTAAAAACAAGGATATGGTCCCGATTCCGCAGTAGGCATCAATGACAATGTCTTTACCACCAATTTGGGCATATTCCAGCGCTTTATCATACAAGGTCTTCGTTTGCTCCGGGTTCACTTGGTAAAAAGATTTAGCTGAAATAGCAAACGTCAGGTCACCAATCCGATCATAAATATATTCTTCTCCCCAAAGGAGCTTGGTTTTTTTACCCATAATAACATTGGTCCGCTTATCATTAATATTTTGCATGACTGATTTCAGGTTCGGATAACTTTTCGTTAATTCTTCCACCAGCACATCTTTATGCGGCAGCTTCTCTGTACGGGTTACCAGCACCACCATAATTTCATTTGTCTGCTGACCCGTTCGTACCATAATATGACGCAAACTACCGGTATGCTTTTCCTCGTTATACGCGGGGATACTTAGTCGGTCGGCAATGTTTCGGACAGATTTGACCACATCGTTAATCACCCCATTATGGGTGACACAGGTATCTGTGTTTTCAATAATATGGTGACTGCGTTTTTGATAAAATCCGGTGATCAGCTTTCCATCTTTTTCCCCTACTGGAATTTGCACTTTATTCCGGTAATGTAGCGGATCATCCATACCAATAATCGGATGAACCGGGACATCTTCCAGATGGGCGATTTTTTTCAAAGCATTCTTTACCTGATTTTGCTTCATCTCGAGTTGTAAGCGGTAGCTCATATGCTGCAGACCGCAACCATTACAGTACACATCGCATACAGGTTTCACTCGTTCTGAGCTTTCCTTGGTTAATTCGAGCAACTTTCCGAACCCAAAGTTCTTGTTAACCTTAACTACTTTTACAGTGGCCTCTTCCCCTGGCAATGCATTGGGTACAAATAACGGATATCCATTGATCTTGCCCACGCCATTTCCTTCGTGGGTCAAATCCTCAAATGTTAAGGTAATTGTTTCATTCTTTTTCACTGGTGCTGTCTGTTTTGCCATGTTAATCTTCCTTTTGCGTTCGTAAAATTATATGTTCTCATCATACCATATATAGTTCCCATTTTATAAAGTGAAACTTCATTCAGTGGGATTTTTTGACGCATAGGACGTGCTAGTGCAGGCGAAGGCATAAGGACGTGATGGTTTTAAACTACCCTTTCTCCCCCACTGAGACAGGAGAACAAAGGCTAAGAACTCGAATGTCTGCGTTGCAACGCCTTTGCGACCTGCGTCTTATACGCCCGAACAGAATCGGACCTTTGCCATGCAGTTGACCCCCACGTATCTTTTTTTGTTGCCCCTCAAAATCTTGAAGTGGGGCTTACTGCCCATTAAAGCGAGATAAAAATACCCTTTTGTTCAAAACGACTGGGAACGAAAAGGGAAGTAGTTGGATGCTAGGATTAAACCGGTTTTAAAGTTTGCTCATCATAAAATACATTTCTTGATGCAAATTCTTTCGGTGCGGAAAAGATTCGTTTCACCCGTGCAATACTATCCTTTGGCACACCAGGGGTATACGGATAATCCAGCTTTAATTTATCAGAGTAAATCCAATCAAATAACGTGGCACTGGGCTGTCTATTTCCTATATATTTAATAACAGCAGCAACCTTTGTCAGCCTATCTAGCTCAACGTCACTTAGATGATTGATTTCTTTTTCGTCAAAATCTAATGCTTCAAAATACGTTTCATAGTTCGATGAATACAAATCAATCAATAAATTGATTAAAGCAACATTGAAATCATCCGCGTGTATTATATCGAGAATTCTGACCAATTTTTATTCAAATCCTTTCCAACATAATTCAGAAACACTTTTTGACGATTTCCAAGATACCTTCTGCCAACAAACTTATCGAAAACTTCCATTACCTGATCCAATGTTTCAATGGCAAGATATTGTATCAAGTATTCCGCCTTTAAAATCCTGGTATGGCTCAGGTCTTGCAGATAAAATTTTCATAGCTAGCATTTGCTCCGCAGTTGGCGCGAATACCCTGAGATTCTTAAACTGATATATTTCCTTTAATTGTTCTCCTTTAAGGTGCTTGAGCGGCCCACGGATATCTTGATTGATCCAATCTTCAGCCAAACCGTACACTTCGGCTATATCAACCAATATCGTATCGATAAGTGAAGAGGTTTCGAATAATGCATCAATATCTTTTGTTGCCGGTCTAACATCGAAACAAGCCATCATAACTGCTCCACCATAAATATTTAAAGTAAGTTCTAATTTATTTTCTTCAAGTTTTTCATCTAGTACTTCCATAATTCTCCAAGAAAAGTTCTTTTGTTATATTTTTCATAAACAATTTCACTTCCTTTTACAAAAAATATACCATTTGCAGCCTTATAATTCCATTCATTTCATACACCAAAAAAAAATGACTGCTTCTCATCAGTCATTTTTCTCCACAAACTCCTCTGGAACGAAGAGTTCTATATGCTGTTTTAGATTGCGGAATAATCCAGGTAATAGTCCGCCATATTCGCCATCGATGTTCAGCTGCATTTTTTCCACATTTTCCACTTTTATATACTTTGCTTTGGCATAGATCAGATTTTTGTGGTCCAAGTGGGCTCCTCGTAGGGCGAGGGTTGCAATCTGAATAAATTCGGCCAAATTGGTCTTTTTTAAAATTAGAAGATCAAAATAGCCGTCATCTAATTTGGCATCTGGTGCCAGCTTCTCAAACCCGCCAACAGAATTGGTATTGGATACCAAAAATAACATGACTTCATCTTCTAATACTTCGTCATCATATTCAATACGTACATTGGTCGGCTTGATGGAAGGAATAAGCATTTCCATCCCTTTCATGTAGTATGCCAGCTTGCCAAGCATGGTCTTTAATCTGCTTGGTACTTCATAGGTCAATTCCGTAAGCTTGCCACCACCAGCAATATTGATAAAATAACGTTCATTCACCCTGCCAATATCAAGTGGCATGTAGTGGCCATCAAGGATGATATCAACAGCCTTCATGACGTTGCGGGGAATACATAAGGCACGAGCGAAATCATTTGTTGTCCCAACAGGAATAATGCCGAGTTTCGGACGATAATCCTGTTCCGCGATTCCATTCACGACTTCATTGATGGTTCCATCTCCACCAGCAGCAACGACAATATCATAGCCCCGTTCAACAGCTATCTTTGCCGCTTCAGTCGCATCGCCTTCTCCTATCGTTGCATGTGCGGAGGCTTCATATCCGGCTATTTCAAATCGTTCAAGTACTTCTGCCATCTCTTTTTTAAAAGCCTCACGCCCGGATGTAGGATTATAGATGATCCTGGCTCGTTTCATTAAATATTCCTCCCTGTCTTGACGGTTACATGACGTTTTTTATCTAGTAAAACTGTAACGTTCCTCATATACAATATTTATCATAGCCCTTTTTCAGCTATTTGAAAAGCCTGACCATCCTATTTTACCAGTAAAAAGCCACCCCGTTAGCTAAATTCGCTTAGGATGGCCATTTACAACATTATCGTTTATCCATTTCTTCTTTCAAAATCTTATTGACCATTGGCGGATTGGCCTGTCCTTTTGTTTGCTTCATGACTTGACCAACCAGGAATCCTAATGCCCGATCTTTTCCATTTTTATAATCGACGATTGATTGTTCATTCGCATCCAATATTGGGGTAATAATATCGCGAAGCTGGCCTTCATCAGAAATCTGAACAAGCCCTTTCTCTTTGACAATCTTCTCCGGATCGCCGCCTTTCTCCACCAATTCCGCAAATACCTTCTTAGCAATCTTAGAAGAAATCGTACCGTCCTCGATCAGTTGGATCATTTTCCCAAGTGACTCTGGTGTAAGGGCCAAATCATGCAACTCTTTTAAATGCTTATTCATGTATCCGGACACTTCACCCATCAACCAGTTTGACGCTTGTTTAATCTCTGCACCGTTTTCGACCGTTGCTTCGAAAAAGTCGGCCATTTCCTTGGAACTGGTTAAATTTGCTGCATCATACTCCGACAGCCCTAATTCACTGATAAATCGTGCCTTGCGTTTATCCGGGAGCTCGGGAATCTGCTGACGAATGCGCTCTTTCCATGCATCATCAATGTAGAGGGGCACAAGATCTGGTTCCGGGAAATAACGATAATCGTCTGAACCTTCTTTAACCCGCATTAGAATGGTTTCTTTTGTTTTTTCATCGTAACGGCGGGTTTCCTGTAAAATCTCACCACCAGAAAGCAGCACTTTCTCCTGACGCTTTTCCTCAAACTCCAGACCCTTTTGAACATAAGCAAACGAGTTGAGGTTTTTCAACTCGGTTTTAACACCAAATTCCTCTTGTCCAATCGGTCGAATCGATAAGTTGGCATCACATCGTAGAGAACCTTCCTCCATCTTACAATCGGAAACACCAGTATATTGAATAATATTTTTCAGCTTTTCCAAATAAGCATACGCTTCTTCCGGTGAACGCATGTCAGGCTCGGAAACAATTTCAATTAATGGTGTCCCCTGACGATTGAAGTCGACTAGGGAGTAACCGTCATCCCCATGCGTTAGCTTTCCTGCATCTTCTTCTAAGTGCAGGCGAGTAATCCCGATCCGTTTCTTCTTCCCGCCGACTTCAATTTCTACCCAACCATGCTCACCAATCGGCTGATCAAACTGAGAAATCTGATAGGCTTTTGGATTGTCCGGATAAAAATAGTTTTTTCGGTCAAATTTTGTATCAGTTGCAATTTCACAATTCAACGCCATCGCTGCTTTCATAGCAAAATTGACTGCCTCTTCATTTAACACCGGCAATGTCCCGGGATACGCTAAATCGATTGGGCTAATGTTCGAGTTCGGTTTTGCACCAAACGCATTCGGACTAGGACTAAATATTTTTGAATCTGTTTTTAATTCGACGTGTACTTCAAGTCCAATGATTGTTTCAAAATTCATTTGCTCACACCCCCTAACTGAGGTCGTTTGGTATGGTAATCGGTTGCCTGTTCAAATGCATGGGCGACACGATAAACGTTTGTTTCATCAAAATATCTTCCAATGATTTGCAGCCCAAATGGCAATCCATTTTCCGACATGCCGCATGGAACGGATATAGCCGGAACACCAGCAAGGTTAACTGGAATAGTCAAAATATCATTTGTATACATCGTTAATGGATCATCAATGTTTTCCCCGACTTTAAATGCTGGTGTCGGTGTTGTTGGCCCAATAACTACATCAAAGTTTTCAAAGACGTTATCGAAATCCTGCTTAATTAAGGTACGTACTTTTTGGGCTTTTTTATAGAAGGCATCGTAATAGCCAGATGACAAGGCATAGGTTCCAAGCATAATCCGGCGCTTGACCTCTTCACCAAATCCTTCGCTGCGGGACAACTTAAACATGTCCAGCATATCTTTCGCATTTTCCGAGCGAACACCATAACGAACGCCGTCAAAGCGTGCCAGATTAGCAGACGCCTCGGATGATGCAAGTAGATAATACGTAGCAACGGCATATTTGGTATGCGGCAGGGAAACTTCTTCCCACTCGGCACCTAATGATTCATAAACGGCTAGTGCGTCTCGCACTGATTTGCGAACCTCTTCGGATACGCCTTCACCCAGGTATTCTTTAGGTACGGCAATTTTCAAACCTGTGACATCACCGGTTAAACCTTGTGAAAAAGCTGGCACACCCACATTGGCACTCGTCGCATCCATTTTGTCCTGGCCAGAAATAACCTCCAACACCCGTGCGTTATCCGCTACGTTCCGGGTAATCGGTCCAATTTGATCAAAGGATGACGCAAATGCTACCAAACCGAAGCGTGATACACGTCCATAGGTTGGTTTTAACCCAACAACCCCGCAGAATGCTGCTGGCTGGCGAATCGATCCACCGGTGTCCGATCCTAACGCATATAACACTTCACCAGCGGCAACTGCAGCTGCAGAACCACCACTGGAGCCGCCTGGTACATAGTCCGTATTCCATGGATTACGTGTCGGGGCAAAGCTTGAGTTTTCATTGGACGACCCCATTGCAAACTCGTCCATGTTTAATTTCCCAATTGTTACTGATTTCGCATCATGTAACTTGTCAATCACCGTTGCATTATATAAAGGATCATCGAAGTTTCTCAAAAATTGACTCGCACAGGTTGTCCGAAGCGCTTTAGTGACAATATTGTCTTTAATCCCTGCAGGCATGCCGAACAATGGGTGTTTTTCAAAGTCCGGTGTTTCACTGTCTAAGGCATTGGCCTCATTCCGGGCATTTTCTTCATCAAGCGTTAAAAACGCCTGTACCTGGTCATCCACTTCCTCGATTCGTTTGTATGACGCATCGACCAAATCCACGGCTGAAACTTCTTTCTTATGTAGTTTCTCTTCCAGTTCCTTGATACTGTTATCAAACAATGACATGTTGTTCCCTCCCTACTCCAAAATCGATGGAACACGGAAATAATCACCTTTTGTGTCGGGTGCATTTTTCAGTGCATCTTCCTGGGTAATCCAATCTCTTGGCTCGTCCTTACGTAGGACATTTTTCAAATCCAATACGTGGGTGGTTGGTTCGACCCCCGTCGTATCCAATTCATTTAGTTGTTCTGCATATTCCAAAATCGACCGTAATTGGTCTGTAAACGTTTCAGCCTCTTCATCTGTTATCGCAAGTCGCGCTAAATTGGCAACGTGTTTTACTTGATCTGTTGAAATATCCGCCATATCTACACCTCCATAGAAAGTCTCACAATACTATTGATGATAGCAGAATTGGTCAACAAATGGCAACTAATCGGGGTGTTTAGCGGTAAAAAAACTCCCTACCATTATCAAGGTAAGGAGTATTCACATAAAAACTGCTATTTGCTTACTTGCCGCACCGTTTCATCAAATTCTTCTTCCATGTCAGCGGACGGTTTTTCCATTAAACTAATAACAACGGTAACAATAAGATTTAACAAAAATCCTGGGAGTATTTCATATAAATTAAATATGCCACCCGATAGAAATCCACCCCAAATAATGACTGTTACGGCACCGACAATAATTCCAGCCAAAGCGCCATTACGGGTAATCCGTTTCCAAAATAACGCCAGTAGGATAATTGGACCAAATGCAGCACCAAATCCGGCCCATGCATAGCTTACCAATTCTAACACCGAACTTTCCGGATTTAACGCCAACAATGCAGCAATAACTGCAATAAGCAATGTCGCAATTCGTCCTACCCATACCAATTCGTTATCGGATGCCTTTTTCCGAAAGATTGCTTTATAAAAGTCTTCGGCAACGGCGGAAGATGATACCAGCAGCTGCGAGTCAATGGTACTCATGATCGCCGATAAGATCGCCGCTAACAGGATACCGGCCACGATCGGGTGGAATAATAGTTGCGAGAATGCAATAAAGACTTTTTCCGGGTCGGCAAGCACTTGTAACCCGTTTTCCGTGGCAACGTCAATCCCAAATTTTGATAATACCGAAACGTCCTGTGTACTGATGAATGCCAGACCAACAAACCCGGTAAAAATCGCCCCATATAATCCAAGAATCATCCATGTCGTACCAATAAAGCGAGCTTTTGGCACATCTTTTGCCGATCGTAATGCCATGAAACGAACAATAATATGCGGCTGGCCAAAATAACCAAGTCCCCAGGCAACAGACGAAATAATCGCCAGCAACCCAACCCCTCCTACCATATTCAAATGATTGGGGTCAATTCCACCAACCGCCTGCACCGCAGCGTTCCAGCCTCCGATTTGCTGTAATGCAACAATGGGCACTACAATTAATGCCAAGAACATGAGCAGTCCTTGGACGAAGTCGGTCCACGCAACCGCCAGGAAACCTCCTAACAAGGTGTATGAAACAACGACAAGTGTACCAATCCAAAGTGCAGTCTGGTAGGATAAACCAAACGACGCTTCAAATAATTTTGCCCCTGCGACCATCCCTGAAGACGTATAAAAAGTAAAAAATAGTAAAATAACGAGTGCAGAAATCACACGGAGCACATGGGAATTGTCTTTAAAACGATTTTCCAGGAAGTCTGGAATGGTAACAGAATCATTGGAAACCGCTGTGTAAACCCGTAATCGTTTCGCAACAAATTGCCAGTTCAAATAGGCACCAATCGAGAGCCCGATGGCCATCCATGCCTCTGATAAACCAGACGCATAAATTGCCCCCGGCAGACCAAGCAAGAGCCACCCGCTCATATCCGAAGCACCAGCACTTAATGCTGCGACCCCTGGCCCCAATTTTCGACCGCCAAGTACGTAATCTGATAAATCATTTGTACGAAAATACATAATCAAGCCAATAACAAGCATCACAATTAAGTAAACAATGAACGTAATCAATGTTTCTAATTCCATAGCCGTCTCACTTCCTCTCCGTAAATAATGTGATAATGGATAACAAAATCAAGATTGGCATGGGTACAAATATCCAAAACCAGGTAACACCAGCAATCGCGAATTCTGTCTCCTGCATCTCGCCACCCCTTTCTAAATAACTTGTAAACGAAATATTACAAAAATAACAGCTCTATATTAGCATATACGACTTGTTTGCAGATCATGTTATATTTTTCGAACTGGAGTTTTTAGACAAAAAAGGCCTGAGATGGCTTTCCACACCATTTCAGGCAATCATCATAGTAATAGGGTAAATAAAGTTAAAAACGATTAAAACTTAAGAATTAAAAAAAGTTGGCATTGTTGATTGAAAACACGCTTGGTTCCCTGTCAATTGCAAGATTAGAAGAGTTGTCTTGGGTGAACAAAAAGCCTGTAGCTAATAGAGCCCCTAACACTACTGTTGCTATAATCTTTTTCATTTTCTCCCCTCCTTTAAATGATAGTAAATTGTTCATAAGCTAAGTTAGCTTGCTTATAGAATTTAGTTGCATCCTTGTACCTGTTCAGCTTTTCATAATGCTGACCCATAAGTTCTGCGTAAGTAACAAGGTTTGCATAGTCTTTATGTTTTTCCAAATATGGAATAAACTTTTTAATTACCAAGTCTTCAAATTTCTTGTGGTCTTCATTTAAGGCGTAATGGTAGGTATAAATCATATAATAAAATAATTTATATTGATCGACGATATCAACATTTTCCATCAATTCAAGACCTATTTTTATAATTTCTTCTGCTTCATTATAGTCATCAATATTATAATATTCTCTGATCAAACAAGCTATTGCGGCCAATCGTTCTACCATAATCAATTGATCATCATGTACGATTTTACTAAAACACTTAATTGCTTTACTCGCTTCACCTTTTGTAGAATATAGATTTCCAAGATTCTGATTTGTCAATTGAATAAGTTGTTTATTTTCACTTAGTTTTCCTAGATGTGAAGCCAGATTATAATTCTTAATTGCCTTTTCATACATCATAAGCCTACGATAAGAAATTCCCAGTAAAATATGACATTGTGCACACCTATAAAAGTGATATTGCTTTTGAAACACATCTAATGCTTTGTTTGCGTATTCAATTGATTCCAGCGTATTCCGCAATTTACTATGTGTAACCGATATCGTATACTGCAGATCGGCTACCTCTTCTTCAGCTAGCTCAAGCTGATTCAATTTTTCCTCCGCTAGCTTGTACATCCTCATTGCTTGATTAAACTCTGAAATTGCGGTGTTGTAATTTCCTTTAAACTTGTACCAATAAAATTGATGCAAGCTATCAAACGTTTCAGACAAATCCGCCAGACTATTAATTTGTGTCAATGCTGCTTCAATTTCGCCCATAATCAAGAAGTAACGAATCTTATAAATCTCAAACATCACTAAGTTCTCGGAATGGGTATCTTGCATTAAATACTCCAACTCGTTATATCCTTTGACAATTTCCTCTTGATCATTGACTTCAAATAGCTGACTGAACCATTCCTGGCATTTCTCTTTGATTGTTATTTCCTTTTCGTTATCCAGCTGGATGCCAAGGCGTGTACATAGTAAGCTGATTACTTCAGGGCTTGCTTCCGTCTTCCCGTTCTCTATTTTGGAAAGATAGGCAAACGATACAATCCCATCTGCCAGTTGCGCTTGCGTCATTTCCTGCTTGATACGGTGTAATTTGATGTATGATCCTATTTCCATCTATTTACCCACCTCACAGGTTAGATTTGGAAATGAGCGAAATTTAATTTTCTATATTTATATAATAGCATGAATCATTATAAAATCATATTGGGAAAGTTGAGGGATATTTAAGTGGATTATCAATCTAAAAACTTGCCTACTTTCCTGAAATGAGGAAAGTTATGCAAAAAAGGAACCTATTTCTACATTATTTTTCCAGAAAAAGGTTCCTTGTTATATTTTGTTTAGATATGACTTATTACTTATTTCTTATCTGCTAATTGTATTTTTCTTTCTTTTTTCCCTTTGGGTAATCTAGACCATCAAATTCGATGTCTGAAGTTTTATCATTTAATCAAAAATATGGACAGTTGGATCGTCTCCACCGGCACTTCGGTAAATGACACTTTCAACCTCATTATGGGCGGTGATTTTCACTTCAATATCATAATAATCGGGGAACATTTCCTTGATCAAGCCATAGGTATACTGTGTAAAACCGATAACTTCCCCTTTCCCATAAAACTCAATTGGAATCTCCAATGTCAGCTTTTTCATATCCTCATCAATATAAAAACCATCACCAATTACCCCAACATAGTTTGGAAAGAAATCCTGAATTTCCTTGCCGAAGTCCTCAATTAACTTATTATCATCAAAATACTTGTCAGCAGACTTTTCATCTGGGAATAACACATGCTCTTCTTTTACGTTTTTCCAATTATCAATACTTGCTTGATTTCCTTTGACGGTTGTCTTAGCTACATAATTTCCCGGGACCGGTGAGCCTTGATCTTCTTCCCGGTACAAGGCAATCAAAATCGGCACGTTTTTTAATTCATCTATCCCGCGAATTTCTTTTAACACCTTTTCGGCAAGCTTTTTGCCATGTTTCAGCATTTCGTCCTTGCTGATTTTTTCATAATAGTATGGACCGCCTTCTTCCGCCTGGAACTTGTAAACAGACTTAAGTGCCAGTCCAATTGATATGCCTTCCAATTTGGCATTATTTTTGTCATTTTTACTCAAATAGTTTTGCTCCATGATATGGGACAAGTAACGTGGGTGATCACGAAAATACTTTTCCTTTTCCTTCTTGTTGCCGTCCGGATCTTTCTTTGGATTCAAGTCATCGATCAAATCGTAAACTGTGTCTTTATCTAAATACTGACCCTCTTGATAAAAATATTTCTTTGGATCATAGACAGTTTTCGATTGTCGCCTTAATCCCTCTTCCATTTCATCAATGTCGAGACGATTGCCCATTTGATCAAGGATAACACCTCTTGCTGCACTCGTCTTATATGGGAGAATCATTTTGTAAGTGTCTTCCGATAATTGATAGCTTGGAACAATCGATTTTTCTTGTTTTGTTTCTCCTTTTTTTTGCACAACCTCATCATCATCATGCATCCTTGGTGCACAGCTTGTTAATAGCAGTAACAAACATAGGAGACCTGCGCATAATTTCTTCACGATTTCCACTCCCTGATTTTTGAAAAGCGTACACACCTGTAATCCAGGTAGCAAGCATCACACACTGAGAACGTGCTTGATTACGAAGGCAATACGCTAAATAAATTGTACGTTCTTTTTAGTTGTCCAAGGCTTCTCTTAGTTGCTCCTCATCCCAAATGGTCACACCAAGCTTTTGCGCCTTGTCATATTTAGATCCCGCGTCTTCACCGGCAACAACAACATCCGTTTTTTTACTGACACTGCCGGTAACCGACCCGCCTAGATTTTCGATTAACTCCTTTGCCTCTTGACGGGTATAAAGCTCCATTTTTCCGGTTAGCACAAATGTCTTTCCTGAAAAAACGGAATCACTAATCTGCTCTGACCGTTTGACACCAGTATAATCCATGTTAATGCCTAGATCTCGTAATTCGTTCAGTAAGTCTGTAACCTTTTGTTCCGAGAAATATTGGACAACAGAATCGGCCATAATTTCTCCGATTTCATCAACAGCAGTTAGATCGTCCATCGTAGCCTGTTGTAGCTTATCCATTGTTTCAAATTTCTGCGCAAGGGTCTTGGCTGCCTTCGCGCCAACAAAACGGATCCCTAAGCCGAATAATAGCCGCTCCAGCGAATTTGCTTTAGAATTGTTAATCGCTTGTAGCAAATTATCAACCGACTTATCCCCCATGCGCTCTAATTCCAGTAATTCGTCACGGTCCAATCGGTATATATCAGCAATTGTTTTGACCAAATTCTCCTGAAAAAGCTGCTGGATCACTTTTTCACCTAGGCCATCAATATTCATGGCATTACGAGAAACAAAGTGAATCAGACCCTCTTTTAGTTGAGCCGGACAATTCGGATTGATACAGCGAAGGGCCACTTCTTCTTCCAACCGGACTAGCTCATTGCCACACGCTGGACATTCGGTTGGCATGTGGAATTCCCGTTCTTCTCCTGTTCGCTTTTCCGCCACGACGCGCACAACTTCGGGGATAATATCACCCGCTTTTTTAATAATGACTTGATCGCCAATGCGGATATCTTTTGCCCGAATCAGGTCTTCATTATGCAAGGAAGCCCGCTTAACCGTTGTTCCAGCAACCCTTACCGCATCCAAAACAGCTGTCGGGGTAATGACTCCAGTACGACCGACACTCAATTCGATATCTCTTAGTGTTGTCAATACCTCTTCAGCGGGAAATTTATAAGCAATAGCCCAGCGTGGACTTTTCGCTGTATAGCCCAGTTCTTCTTGTTGGTCCAAATTATCTACCTTCACAACGATTCCGTCGATTTCATAGCTTAAATTTGGCCGTTCATTGGTCCAATACTCCACATACTCCAGTACCTCGTCAATTGTTTGACAACGGCGCCATTCAGGATTCGTTTTTAATCCTAACTGCGCCAAATACTCCAGACGCTCACTATGGGTTTGGATTGTGCCCACTTCCCATTCACCAACTCCATACAAAAAGATATCCAGATTACGCTGGGCAGCAATTTTAGGATCCAACTGCCGTAACGAGCCGGCTGCAGCATTTCGCGGGTTAGCAAACGGTTCCTCACCCTTTTCCTCCCGCGTTTTGTTTAACGCGAGAAACGATTTGTGTGGCATATAAGCTTCCCCGCGTGCTTCAATGGTTTCGGTTTCTTTAATCGACAGAGGGATACTCCGGATCGTTCGTAAATTGGTGGTAATATCCTCTCCAGTTGTTCCGTCCCCGCGCGTTGCACCACGCGTGAATTTTCCATTTTCATATAATAACGAGATGGCCAGACCATCAATTTTTAATTCACAAACATAGCTAACCGGCTGATCGCATCCTTCCTGCACACGCCGGTCAAAGTCCCGTAAATCACCAGTATTAAAGGCATTGGCCAAACTAAGCATTGGCACTTTGTGGTGTACCTTTTGAAAGGCATCTGACGGTTGTGCGGCAACCCGCTGTGTCGGTGAATCGGGTGTAATCAGCTCTGGAAATGATGCTTCCAGTTTTTGCAATTCCTGCAGCTTTTGATCATACTCCGAATCGGGGACACTCGGTTTATCCAGCACATAATATTCATATCCATATTGATTTAACACTTCTTTGAGAGCATCTATTTGTTCTTGTGCTTGCTGTTTGTCCATCGATCAAACACCTTCCTACTGCTTTGTGATGGGTGCAAATTTCGCCAATAACCGTTTGATTCCCGTTGGTGCTGGAAAAGCAATATCGAGTTCCGTCGCTTCGCCTTCCCCTTGTACCTTGACAACCGTTCCTACACCCCATTTTTTATGTGATGCTTTGTCACCAGGCTTCCAGGCTTGGCTTTCGGCACCAGTTGTTTGCTGGATTTTCATTGCCTTGCGTTTGAACGGGATAACATTATTATCCGATCGTTCTTGCTTCACAGCCCCACCATACATCGTTTGTCGAGCTTGTTCAATTCCTTCAATCAATTCTTCCGGAATTTCATTAATAAATCGGCTGATTGGATTCATATTGGTTCGTCCATACAATGTACGCATTTTAGCGTGGGTTAAATATAACTCTTTTTCCGCACGGGTAATACCAACATACGCGAGACGGCGCTCTTCTTCCATTTCATCATTATCAAACAAAGAACGACTATGCGGGAAGACATTTTCCTCCAGGCCAATTAGGAAGACAACCGGGAACTCCAACCCTTTTGCCGCATGTAATGTCATTAGGGTAATTTTTTCTTCCCCTTGACCTTCTTCATCGTCGACACGATCAATGTCGGCGATCAAGGCCAGATCAGTCAGAAAGGCAACGAGCGTTTTATCCTCACTTGCAGCTTCAAAATCCTTCGTAACCGTCATGAATTCTTCCAAGTTTTCCAGACGGCTTTGTGATTCAAGGGTGTTTTCATTTTTCAACATCGTCTCGTAGCCAGTCCGTTCCAGTACAGCTTCCACCATGTCCGTTGCGGTTAAAAATTCCTGCTGTTGGGAAAACGTTCGAATTAACGCTGTGAATTCTTCCAGCGCTTGTGTTGCTTTTTTGGAAATCCCGATCAATGCAACATCTTTCACTGCCTCATAGAACGATAAATCATGCTGTGTCGCATAATCACGCAAACGATCGATCGAAGTTTTCCCAATGCCGCGCTTGGGAACATTGACTACACGTTCAAAACTGATATCGTCATCTGGATTGGTAATTAATCGTAAATACGAGGTCAAATCTTTAATTTCTTTTCGTTCATAGAACTTTTGTCCACCAACCATTTGATATGGAATCGTCGACTTCATCAACGTAGCCTCAATCGCACGTGATTGTGCGTTCGTACGATACAGAATTGCGATATCTTTTGGCGAAAAACCCTGTGTGCTTGTCAATTCCTGAATTTTATCGGTTACAAACAAAGCCTCTTCCTGTTCCGTTGCGCCTTGATAATAGTTAATTTGACTCCCATTATCATTTTGAGTCCAGAGATTTTTTGGCTTCCGTCCTGGATTATTACGGATCACATGATTAGCCGCGTCCAAGATGGATTTGGTCGAACGATAATTTTGTTCCAGATAAATCGCACGCGCAGTAGGGTAATCCTTTTCGAATGATAGGATATTCTGGATATCTGCCCCGCGCCATGCATAAATGGACTGGTCCGAATCCCCAACAACACAAAGATTCTGGAACCGATTGGCCAATTGTTTTACTAAATAGTATTGGGCATGGTTGGTATCTTGATACTCATCCACATGAATATATTGAAATCGCCGCTGATAGTATTCAAGAACTTCCGGAATTCGTTTAAACAAATGAATGGTCTGCATAATTAAATCATCAAAATCAAGTGACTGGTTTTTTTGCAGCATTTTTTGATAGGCTTGATAAATTTGCGCAATCTGGCGTTCATAAAAATTGTTAACGTTATTGCTGTATTCTTCCGGGGTAACAAGTTCATTTTTCGCAGAGCTAATTTGACCCAGCATCGCCCGTGGTTCAAACTTTTTCGGGTCGATGTTTAAGTTTTTCAGAATTTGTTTGATTACCGACAGCTGATCGCTGCTATCTAAAATCGTAAAATTACGATTGTAACCAATTCGATCAATATCACGACGCAGGATTCGTACACACATCGAGTGGAAGGTGGATACCCATATTTGTTCCCCATCTGCGCCCACCAGTTTTTGCACACGGTCTTTCATCTCGCGTGCCGCTTTGTTGGTAAAAGTGATTGCCAAAATATTCCGCGATGCAACATCCTTTTCCCGAAGCAAATAAGCAATCCGATGGGTCAGTACGCGGGTTTTCCCACTTCCTGCCCCAGCCATAATCAATAGCGGTCCATCCGTATGTTTAACCGCTGCTTGCTGTTCTTTATTTAATCCGTTTAGTAAGTCATCCATCGTTTGACTCACAGTAACACCACCTTTAAGCTTTTACCGCCTTAACGGTTTCAAGTGCTTGTTTGAAATTTGTATAGATACTATTTCCGACAACAATGCAATCCGCATGTTCCATCATTTCCGCTGCCTGCTCACGCGTTTCGATCCCCCCGCCATAAACAAGCATTGTCTTGTCCAACTGATGTTTCACCTGTTTCACAAGCTTGGCATCACCATATGCGCCACTATATTCCATATAAAAGATTGGTAAATGGAATACATGCTCTGCCATATAAGCATAGGCTGTTACATCGTCTGTATCCGGCAGCACACAATTCGTTTTCGTAAATGCTTTGGCCTGGTCGTTTAAAATGCAATACCCTTCGACAAAAATTTCATCCCAATCCATTATTTCTTTATATTGTTTAATGGCTTGATGTTGAATATCCATCATCCATCGTTTGTCTTTTGAATTCATTACCATTGGAATAAAGTAATAATCAAATCCAGGTGTAATAGCCTCCATATCAGAAATTTCCAATATACACGGAACGGTATACCGGCGAATGCGTGATAGCAAGTTCAAGACACCATCAAGCGTAATATTATCGGTTCCGCCGACAATTACCGCATCCGTTTGTGACTCACATAATTTCTCCAGTTTTTCATCCGAAATTTCCTTCGCTGGATCTAATTTGAAAATATGCTTCCATTTCTTCATCTCATTATACAATGGTCCAATCCTCCATAATCATTATCCATTAGTCTATTATAGCAAAAATCATAAGTGAAAATTAGTGTAAAGTGAAGGTTTTTTGGAGACAAGGGGAAGCACTTACGCGTTGATGGGTGATAGGCGCTTGTAGGTGGCACTTGCAGGAGGCTCACTATTTAATACGTAAGCTTAAGTTGGGTGGACTGGTCTATTCACGTAGAGTTATCGAAAATCTCGTTACCTCGTAAGCAAAACACCTATGGGAGAAAGTAGGGGAGGGACGATCGACGAACACGAGAGAACGTCGATCGGTTATTTAGTGTTCTCGATCGCTCAGGACGCGGGTTCGATCGCTCGGCAGGTATTCCCGATCGCTTAGGGCGCGGGCTCGATCGCTCAGTGGGCTTTCTCGATCGCTCAGGGCACGGGCTCGATCGCTCTCGACGGGCAATAAACTCCGCTACCCCAATACCACTCTGTCATCTCCAAATTGTTCCCCGCGAATTCGCTGAAATTCATGCAGTAAATCTTCAATGGTTAAGTTCTGTTTGTCTTCTCCATCGACATCAAAAATAATTTGTCCTTTATCCATCATGATTAACCGGGTGCCTAAATCAAGAGCCTGTTGCATATTATGGGTGACCATCAATGTCGTTAACCCGGCTTTTTGGACAACATCCTCGGTAAGATCGGTGATTAACGCTGCTCGCGAAGGATCTAATGCAGCGGTATGTTCATCGAGTAATAAAATATCCGGTTCGGTGAATGTCGTCATTAATAAGGAAAGCGCCTGTCGTTCCCCGCCGGAAAGCAAGCCAACCTTTGCTGTCAAACGATTCTCCAGTCCTAAGTGGAGTGTTTGCAAATATTCCTTGAACATGGCTCTTCGTTTCTTGGTTACCCCAATGCGTAATTTCCGTTTTTTATTACGGGAATAGGCCATCGCCAAGTTTTCCTCAATGGTCATGGATGGTGCTGTTCCAGCCATGGGGTCCTGAAAAACGCGACCAATAAAAGCCGATCGCTTATATTCCGGCAAATGGCCAACATGCCTATCATTGATTATCACGTCGCCAACTTCCGGCATTAAAGCCCCAGCAATCACGTTCATTAAAGTCGATTTACCTGCACCATTACTACCGATTACTGTGACAAAATCACCCTTTTCTAAATTTAAATGGACCGAATCCAATGCTTTCTTTTCGTCTGGCGTCCCCTCATTGAAGGTTATGGAAATATTACTTAGATTTAACATGTTTACGCCACCTCTTCATGATGGAGTTGTTTTCGTTTTTGTAAACGGCGTTTCTTCTCTTTTCTAGCTTGTAACATTTTGGGGGTAACTAATGCTGCAATAACGATGATCGCGGTAATGAGTTTCATATCCCCTGTATCGAGAAAATCAACACGTAATGCCAGGGTCACAATAATCCGATAGATAATGGCCCCGCCAATGACCGCCAATGTTGTTCTAGCAATCGTTTTTGTTCCGAATAATGCTTCCCCGATAATAACCGATGCGAGCCCGATAACAATCATGCCAATCCCCATGTTCACATCGGCAAATCCGCCAAGCTGGGCATAAAAGCCACCAGATAATGCGACTAATCCGTTAGAAAGACCAACACCGGCAATCGTCAGTGAATCGGTATTTGCTGACAGACTTCTGATCATTCGCTTGTTATCCCCAATCGCTCGAAGTGCCAGGCCGACCTCTGTTTTCAAATAAAAGTCAGTTACCAGCTTGATACACAATGTTACTACAATCATTACGGTAACGATTGCCCATGTAGCCGGGAAGTGTTCCATTCCAAGTGACTCCAGTATACCGTTTAAAAATGTATCAATACCGGCTGCTTCCCATACAGATTTCAATTGGCTAAAAAGTGTTGTTTCGTTCAGCATCGATAGTGTAGGCTGACTCATGATCCGTAAATTAATCGAATATAATGCTGTCATCATGAGGATACCTGATAATAATGCATTAATTTTTCCTTTTGTATGTAATAATCCGGTTATACATCCTGCAATAAATCCGGCTATTGCTGCTAAAATAGTTGCCAAAATCGGTGGAACACCATTCATAATCGAGATTGCAGCTACAGAGGCACCAGTGACAAAACTTCCGTCAACCGTTAAATCGGGAAAATCGAGCACCCGAAAAGTTAAATAGACACCTAATGCCATAATTGCATAAATGACTCCTGATTCCACCGCACCAAACATTGAAATAATAAGCATAATTTTCTTCCTTTCGCTGCCTCATGGAGCTGGATAGTAAAGAGCCAGTTTCATTACCTGGCTCTTCATTAAAACGCGCTATTCGGCTTCAACAAATTCAGCCGTGTCATCCCATTCATCGTTCCATTTCACACCTTGCTCTTCTGCTGCCTGCTTATTAATGAAAAGCTGAATCTCCGGTGGATACTCAACAGGAAAATCACTTGCTTTCTTTTCACCAGTTAAAATATCAGCAGCCATTTCACCGGAGCGGTAGCCAATCGTATGATAGTCGATACCAAATGTTGCAAATCCGCCTTTTTCAAGGGAATCTGGTTCCCCAACAAACAGTGGAATATCCTGATCATTGGCAACACCTACAACGCTATCCAGTGCTGATACGACGGTATTGTCGGTGATGATATAGAACACGTCAGCGTCGCCAACAAGGGTTGTAGCTGCCTGCTGGACCTCTGATGAATTCGCTACAGTCCGTTCAATAATACTTAGACCGGTTCCGTCAGCTGCCTTCTTTACAGCGTCAATTTGGGCAACGGAGTTTTGCTCTCCAGCATTATAAATCATACCAATCTTCGAATCTGGAAAGTTATCATCAATAAATTTCACTGTCTCTTTAATTGCATCTGGATGAAGATCTACCACTCCAGTAATATTATCACCAGGTTCATCCATCGACTTCACCAATCCCGCATCTACAGCGTCCGTTACTGAAGTAAAGATAATTGGTATATCACTTGTCGCCTGCAATGCACCAATCGCACTTGGTGTCGAGTTGGCAAATATCAGATCAACACCATCCGTGACAAATCCATCCGAAATTGGCTTCACATTATTCTGGTCATTTTGCGCGCTCTCAAACTTATATTCCACGTCTAAACCAGCATCAGACAGGGCATCCTTAAATCCCTTATATGCTTCATCAAGAGATGGATGCTCAACAATTTGTGTTGCCCCAACGGTATACGACTTATCTCCGTCGGATCCAGAGTCACCCTTTTCCTTATCTTCACCCGAAGCATCATTACTGCCACAAGCAACTAAAACAATTAAACTAATCATTGCAAATAATTGAAGTAACTTCTTCAATCCAATTCCCCCATTTCCTGTTGTTAAAATCGTCAAAATATTTAAGCGTGATTATATCATACTATTGATTGATTTACTAGTTTTTTTAATGAGACAGGAATGAAAATTAAGTCCACGAGTGAAAATGTAATTGGTTCACCCTTTAAATTTGTCGTCATTCAATTTATCGGCGGTTTTAGACGGTTTAACGACGGTTTCGCTACTTTTATCGGCGTTTCACTTTTTCAGGATTTCGGGGAAGACCTTGCCTTATGCACTTTGCTCTTCAGTCAAAGCCCGATCAGCACCAGTCCTTGGCCAAGCGCTTGGATCCGGCCCAATTCTAATCCAGCAATGATCCCTCAAGCGCTCAATAAAGCTTATCAAGCACAAAAAATATCGCACCCATCCAGAGTGCGACACTTGCCATTTTATTCAATTGGTTTATCTAACACACGATCAAGCACCATTTTATAACCATCGTTTCCAAAATTAATACATCTTCTTACCCGGGAAATGGTGGCGGTCGATGCTTTCGTTTCTTTTTCGATTACATTATAAGTTTGTCCCTCAATCAGCATTTTAGCAACCTGTAAGCGCTGGGCGATGGAATGAATTTCTGACATTGTTGCAATATCGTCAAAAAAGCGATAGCATTCTTCACGATTATGTAACGACAAAATTGCATCAAACAATTGGTCTAATTGTTCCCCACGTAATTTATCAATTTGCACGCTGTTTGCAACCTCCTGTCCGTTGTTAGTTTGAAATAGTAACAGCATCATGGATCCCAGGTTGTTCCGGGATGACATTAATCCACGTTTTCCCTGGTACCAAACCGACAGGATCCCCGTTTTTAACCGGGATGATTCGTCCGTCGATATTTTCCCATTGAACTTGCTGAACGTGCCCTTTTTGTACCAGCAAGGCATCTCCGCCAGATTCAATATCCACTGCACGACGACCTTCATCATCAATTATTTTATGGGCTGTTTCAACGATGAATACGTTATCTACCTGAATTGGTTCATTCGTGTCAAGTTCTACCGTCTTCTCACGGTCACTAAACCTTATATACTTCTCATTATCTGTATCATAGTCAAACTCTACAACATTCATTATATCATGTAATGAGTAATCAATCCGAACATGTTGCGCTTCATTACCAGAAAGCTGATCCACTTCATCCTTTGTTAAAAAAGGTAATGGTTCTGTTTTCGACTTGATGTCGTACCCTTTTTCCTTTGCTGCATCATCGACTGCATCAAACTGTAAATAGGAATTGTGCGGCGGCTTTCGGGACGATGCGCGCTTAAACAATGTTCCATCATTATCATGCAACGCCCCATCAATATGTTCAATCCCTCGTTCATCTATCATATCGTTTACAAAATTCGCTGCTCCATGATAGACATACAAGGTGTCATATCCCTTGGCTAGCTCGAAATAATACTCCCTGGCACTGCGGACTGGACCAACCACATCTGGCTCCTCACTCTGAAACAATGCCAAGAACCGGGTGATCTGTCCTTCCGCTAAAATTTCAAACACTATATCCGCTTTGGATAAACCAGTTTGTGGTCGTGCTTTTCGATGGTTATTCACCATCACTCCAACTGCCCGACGATCTGTTGATCCATCTGCCTGTAACCCTGTCAGCGGATAGATATCACCCTTTTCTGACTGATCTGTTTTTTCCCGGGATTTTTTATTACTGTCGCTCTGCTCCTTATCCTTTGTACATCCTGCCATCAGAACCACAAGTAAAGCCATGAAAAGGAGAAAAACTTTTTTCATTCCAACACATCCTTGTAAATCGTCTTCTTTCCATTATACGTTAACGCATGATCGCTGGAAAGAGCACTTCCCGTTTCTTAACATCGACAATCCCTTGTTGGGTGATACGGATATAAGGTAAATGGGTGGCTGACAGGAATAATATGGAATATACCGGGTCCTCATAAGTATACCCAAACTCCCGCAAGTGCTGCTTCAATTGTTTTTCCTTTTCAATTAATTGATCCATTTCACCGGCAAACATGATACCTCCAAGTGTTAGCGGTAACTCAAATAGAATCTCCCCTTGGTGCGCCAAAACAATTCCTCCACCAATTTCTTTCAACCGTTTCCAGGCAAGTAACATATCTGACTTACTCTTTCCGATACATACAATATCACCAGTAGTCGAATACGAACTCAAAATCGCTCCCATTTTTTTGGTGAATCCTCTAAGGGTTGTATTTACGCGCCATTTTCCATTGCGGTCAAGCAATAATAGAAATGCATCATCACATTGATCCGGAATGACATCAAGAGTCACATCGGTTTCAATTGGATATGGTTTAATAATGACGTCATTGATCATGTCCAGTCCAATTGGAATAGAGAACTGCAGATCACTGATTTGTAGATCCCAATCCAGCTTTAATGGTCCGATATCATATTTTCCCCAGTCAACTTTGGCTTTAACGGTTGCACCCTTGTTCCTTCGCTTAATCCATTGTCCTTTAGCCAGCACGCCTACTGGATGCGGATTATCCTTTTTATCCAAAATATTAATATGGGCCAGCCGGCCAGGCGCGATACTTCCCAATTCATCGATTAGCCGATAATGGTTCGCCACATTATGGGTGACCATGCAGTACGCTTCCTCAACAGGCACCCCTTTATCAATCGCAATTTCCAGGCAACGATTCATCATCCCATGCTCGTAAAATGCTGGAGTTGCCCCATCCGTTGTCATCGTGACATTTTGAAAGGATGGTATATCTTCCGCAAGCATTTCTTCCAATAGCTTTGGTAAATCAGGGCGTATGGAGGAATGTCTGAGTCCTACTTGAAACCCTAACTGCAGCCGCTTGATCGCCTCTGCACCCGTCATCGCTTCATGGTCTGCAGCAACGCCTAGTAACTTCATTTTAGTTAATGTTTGCTCCGAAGCTCCCGGAAAATGTCCCTCGACTGGTTTTCCTTTCCGATTTGCCTCCTGAATCCAATATAGTAATCTGTCATCACCGGCTAATAGGCTTGGCCATGATGTCAATTCTCCCCCCTGGATTACAGCTGGGTGGGATAACCAATCAAGCACATCCTCACTATTAAAATACTTCTCCTCATCCTGTAACGCTGTTTGCGAATCAAACCGAGCCCACCAGTACATCGAGATTGGCAATTTATTAAACTCATCCAACAAAGAAAACGCTTTCTTTTTGTCTAACATGAAATTCCACATCAAACTATCATTGATCAATGTTGTCGTACCAAACCATGCCACATGATTAGCCAGCTCTTGTGGATTGTATAATTGAAAAGGATGGGCATGTGGTTCAATATATCCCGGCACCAGATAGTAATCCTGACAATCGATAATTTCTGTTGTTGCTTGATTGTCCGGCAGTTTATCCCCAACATAAACAATACGATCGTCCAAAATCCAGATATTAGCTTTAAGCCACTGTTTCGTAAATGTATTTAAATAAGTGCTGTTTTTCAATACAAGGGACGGTGCAACCTTGCCATCAATAACAGCAACATGTTTACGCATTTCGCGATTTCTCCAGTAATAACCATTTTCCAGCATATAACAACTCTCCAATTTTTCTATTTCCTATATTCTATCATATTATCTGCTTTCATACTGTAAAGTTTTTGTGAAATGAAGTGAACTTTTTATGACAGTTTTGTTTTGTCTGATTGACACCTTTCATTGGTTGAAAAGATAGATGTCTTTTCAACCAATCGGTATCCGCGCACTGGACTGTAACGCCTGCTGTAAATCCGCCGCTTCCTTCTGGATTTGGGTATATCCATTAATAGGCGGAATATACCTTGTGCTTGGTGCAGACCCACGTTCGCTCGCTTTTGCCATGGTTTCAAACACAAGCAGAAATTGTGCAAGGTCTGCATCGGAAAGGACCGGACGATACTGACTCTTTGATGACGATTCCAGTAAATATCCCAATTGTTCGATCGAAAAAATAACTGGCCAGATAAATTCCAGCGCCTTTTTATTATTAGGAATTTCTCCCAATGCGGTCGTATAAACAATCCTTAAATTTGCCAAATTGGAGTACATTTTGCGCATTTCCCGGCTATTAGTAAAATCATGCTTTGCCGTTTCCGCGGAAAAAAGCAGTACGAGAAATTGTATCTCACTCCGAATCGTCTTGGCAACCAAACGGGAAAGCCTGCTGGATGCAGACCGCCGGCTGGTGATTAGTGTCCCGATCAGTCCAATCGCACAACCAATAAAAATGTCAGTAATCCGTGCAGTAGCGAAGTAGCTGACATTATGGATTTGCGTGGTATTTTCCGCCATAAATATGGCATTCGGGGTAATGAAGAAAACAGCGAGTGCATAATTGCGAACAATAAACGCCTCTGTCAAAAACGTTAACGTCAGAACAATGAGCACAATTAAAAATCCATCTGGATGGGTTGATAACAGTGCACTTGCAATGAGAATCCCAATCACTGTACCAAGTGTTCGTTGAATCGCCCGATGATAGGTTGTCATGATCGTCGCCCCTAGCATGACTGCAGCACAGGATAAAGGAATCCAGTAAGAACGGTCAAAGTTAAAGCCAAACGCAACCAAGGCAGCTATCATCAGAATGAAACCATAACGAAGCGCTGAAATAAACACAATCGAATTACGGTGCAGGCACGCACCTAAGATTTCCTTTAACGGCTGTTTGTTCACAGCTATCTTCCTGTTCATCATCTCAGTTGACCCGCTGACAATGCTTTCTGCTTTTTGAACCTCTTTGCCCAAACGATTGGTCATTTCATCGGTATCCATCGTCATTATTTCCTGGGCGGACGTATAACCTTTCACACCAATTGCATCCGCTAGTCCTCTTAATGAATTGCCAAGTTCTGCTGGAAGCTGTTGATCACTTTCGGTGTAAAACTCCAGTACTTCCGAATAGATAATATTTGCCTGCTCGTATAATAAATATAACTGCTTATAGACATTCGATTTATCCCAGGGTAAATATCCGGCCAGCAGTGTGTCCTCCGCATTTCTAATCGTTAGCAAGGTTTGTTGTCGTTTGGCACTGAACGTATCTGTTCCGACCGCATCCAACAGCGATGAAAGCTCGCGGTATACTTGCTTCATTGCCGTTATTTCCGGTCCGCGTGCATGAACAAACCAACCCGCCATTGCAACAAGCCATGACAGTGCACCACCGAGGAATACAAGCCCGGCACGCATTGGTGCGAGTGATGGATCAATTGGCATGGCGGATGTCATCGAAAAGGTAAGCACGAAAAACACTGCAGCCGGCCCAGGAATTTTCAAGGCTCCAAAAATGAATGTAACCACGGCGCCAATCAGCCCCATCATCAATGCTAACGAATAGGGATACGGCGCCAACAGCGTACCTAAGCCAACCGATAACGCGATTCCAATCATCACAAAGAATAATTTTTTCGCCCGCTGTGCATACGGTTCATTAAACATATAAAGAAATGTAAACGCCCCGATCCCCATTAATAACCCATTTTGCAGATTTCCTGCAAGTAATCCGATAAACGGAGGTACAGCCATACAAATCCCGGCTCTAAATGCTTTCCACCATGGGAATGGATTTTTTTTGATAGCAAACGCCTGCCGAACAAGTGCTAAGAAGCTGGAGGATTCAGCGGCAGCAGCTGTCGAATGATTTTGATGTCTTGTCATAAAGCATGAACCCCTCCATTTTTTATGTGTGGTAAAATAAACAGAGGGCTGATCGTAGAAAAATCAGCCCTTAGCTATTATACGCATAAAACAGATAAAAAATCTATTTAGGCGCCATATTTGAACATGTAAACTTATTTGCGTTCTTGACATTCTATATTGCACTCGTTTCTTGTACGCTTTGTTTTCCGATATCCGTTCGATAAAAGAACGCATCCGTTAAGTCGGCTGACATTAAAATCTTGTAAACAAGCTTAACAGCATGTCTAAGTGTATGTCCTTTGCCGCCAACAAGCAATACCCGTCCGCCATCTGATTGATACGATTGCCCCACAAGCTTCGTTCCAGCATGTGCAACAAAAACGCCATCCTCACTCGGAATACCAGGCAATGCTGCCCCTTTTTCATATGTATTCGGGTAGCCCTTTGCGGCAACAACTACTCCTGCGCAAAAGTTGTCTTCCCATTCCAATCGTGGATTTTGTCCATGCATCACGTCGATAATGACTTGAAGCAGCTCGTTCTTCAATAAAGGCAAGACAACCTGAGTTTCCGGATCGCCAAATCGGGTATTGAATTCAATAACTTTTGGACCATCAGCCGTCAATATTAAACCAGCATATAATATCCCTGTAAATGGCCGCCCCTCATTCATTAACCCGCGCGCCGTTTTTGTTAGTATCTCCTGGTAAGCATAAACAAGATCCTCGCCTGTCACATCAGATGCTGGTGCATATGCTCCCATCCCGCCAGTGTTTGGTCCTTGGTCATGATCGTATGCACGTTTATGATCGCGAGCAGGCAGCATCGGATAAACATTCCCTTCATGAACAAGTGCCATGAGTGAGAATTCCGGTCCGATTAAGCATTCCTCGATGACAATCGTCGTGCCTGCTTCAGCAAATGTGTGCTCTACAAGCATGGCATCAACCGCCTGTAATGCCTGCGCTTTCGTCTCCGCTACAACCACGCCTTTTCCCGCTGCCAGCCCATCTGCTTTTACTACAATCGGTACACCCTGTTCGATAATATACTGCTTTGCCTTTTTTGCATCGGTAAATGCGGCATATGCAGCGGTCGGAATATCATATTTCACCATAAATTCCTTGGCGAATTGTTTGCTTCCCTCTAATAATGCCGCTTCCTTTGTCGGGGCAAAAATGGCTAATCCTGCTTCCTGAAAGCGGTTGGCGATTCCGGCGTTAAGTGGGTTTTCTGGTCCAACAATAGTTAAATCAATCTGTTTGGTCTTGGCAAATGTGATTAGTCGGTCGATATCCATTTCATCAATGGCCACACACGTTGCTTGTTGCGATATACCACCATTCCCAGGTGCCGCATAAAGATTGGTCACCGCTTCACTTGCTGCCAATTCCATCACGATACTGTGCTCGCGTCCGCCGCGTCCGACGACTAATATATTCATCCAAACGCTCCCCTTTGTTTAATGAGATTACAAAAAATATCCTATTACTATGTAACGTACGCCTGCATTTCCTATTACATAATCATAGTTCAGCCTAGTTCGATCAACTTTGTGCCCGATTCGATCAACTTTCATGTCCACTCGATCAACTTCTACATATATACGATCAACTTTATGTTCAGCAATCAAATAATTGCTTCCTTAGTGTTTAAAATGGCGCATTCCCGTAAATACCATGGCAATCCCATGTTCGTTACACACATCAATCGAATCCTGGTCCCGCTTAGAGCCGCCTGGCTGAATAATTGCAGTAATACCGGCATCTGCCGCCGCTTCTACCGTGTCGGGCATGGGGAAAAAGGCGTCAGAGGCCATCACCGCGCCAACTGTTTTTTCTCCTGCCTGTTCGACGGCAATGTTTGCAGCACCAACCCGATTCATCTGTCCCGCTCCAACACCAATCGTCTGGTTATTTTTCGCCAATACAATAGCATTTGACTTTACATGCTTTACTGCTTTCCAGGCAAATAACAAATTAGTAAGTTCTGCTTCCGTCGGCTTACGATTCGTTGCGAAGGTGAGATCCGCCTCGCTTACAGCCCCATAATCATAGTCCTGCACCAGGATGCCGCCCATCACACTCGTAATCTTTTGCCTGTTTGCTGATCCATCATTCCATTCCAACTCTAGCAGCCGGATATTCTTTTTCTTTGTCAATAATGTAAATGCATCGTCACTAAAGCCTGGGGCAATGATGATTTCCAAGAAGATCTTGCTTAAACGTTCCGCGACAGCTACATCAATAGTACGGTTGCAAACAACAATGCCGCCAAAAATCGATACTGGATCCGCATCATACGCTCTGGTAAATGCCGTTTCAATTGTATCCCCAATCCCGATGCCACAAGGATTCATATGTTTAACCGCAACAGCCGCTGGTTCCTCATAGTCAGCAATAATCTCCAGCGCTGCATTGGCATCCTGAATATTATTATATGATAACGCCTTTCCATGCAGCTGTTTTGCTGCGGCAAGCGTCCCTGCCATGTGTTGGACATCCTGGTAAAAGGCAGCGGTTTGATGTGGATTCTCGCCATAGCGCAATGTTTGGACCTTTTCGTATGTTTTTGTAAGTGCTTCCGGAAACGATTCTTCGGTAAAATAATCTGCAATCATGGCATCATAATTTGCCGTATGACGAAACACCTTAGCAGCTAACTGTTTGCGTTTAGCAACATCCAATGTCTGGTTTTGTATTGCTTGTAAAATGCCATCATAGTCTGCCGGATCGACCACGACAGCAACATCAGCTACATTTTTAGCCGCGGACCGTAACATGGTTGGACCGCCAATATCGATGTTTTCAATAATCTCCGCTTCGGAAACACCAGGTTTTGCCTGTGTTTGCTTAAATGGGTACAGATTTACCACCACCAGATCAATTGGGGTAATCGACAGGTCCTCAAGCTGGTTTTGGTGATCGGCATTGTCCCGTTTCGCCAGCAATCCTGCATGAATATATGGGTGTAATGTCTTCACCCGTCCATTAAGGATCTCTGGAAAACCGGTAATATCCTCGACAGCGATTGCTTCCACTCCAGCCTGTTTGAGCGTGCTCAATGTCCCCCCGGTCGAAATAATTTCGTAACCTTGTTCAGTGAGTCCCTTCGCAAAATCGACAATGTTGTCTTTATTCGATACACTAATTAACACTCGCTTTTTCATTCAAACACGCCTCACTCTATTATATAATTTTTCTTCCTATCTACTATTGTACACAAGATCATTGATAACTTTTGGATATAATGCATGCTCCACCTGCTGAATGCGCTTGTGTAATGTTTCCTTTGTATCTCCCTTATAGATAGCTACAGAAGCTTGCTCAATAATGGGCCCGGTATCCATTCCCGCATCGACAAAATGAACAGTTACACCTGTTGTCATAACCTTTGCTGCAAACGCCTGCCCGATCGCATCTTTGCCAGGGAATGCCGGCAGCAAGGATGGGTGAATGTTCACGATCCGATTTTGATAAGCTTCAAGCAATGTTGGCCCAATCATTCGCATGTAACCGGCAAGAAAAATCCATTCTACGTTTAGCGTTTGCAGCTTATGAATGATTTCTTGTTCATAAGCCAGTTTACTAGAATAGTTCTTCGGATCAAAAACAAATACCGGTATCGTATAATTTGTGGCCAAACGAACAACCCTGGCCCCTGGTTTATCACAAACGAGCAGCGAAATCTCGCAGGCCAGCTTATTTTCGACAGACGCCTTCATTATTGCTTGAAAGTTACTGCCCGTTCCAGAAGCAAACACGGCCGCTTTCACCTTTCTCATGATTCGAACCGCACTCCTTCTTGATCAGTTACCTTGCCGATTAGCACAGCGGATTCGCCACGCTCCGTGAGTATCTTGATCGCTGTAGATACTTCATCTTTATTTACCACAATTGCCATGCCAATTCCCATATTAAAGACACCGTACATTTCCTGTTCGTCAAGCTGCCCAAGTTCCTGTAAAAAGGAGAAGATCGGCGGTTTTTCCCAGCTGGTTAGATCGATCGAGACACCAAGACCAGCCGGCAGCATCCGGGGGATATTTTCATAGAATCCTCCACCGGTAATGTGGGCAGAACCCTTTATTTCAATCTTTTTCATTAGAGCATCCGTTTGTTTCGCATAAATTTTTGTCGGTTCTAAAAGAACATCTTGGAGGGGCTTCGTCATGGCAGAATACGTTTTAGAAACATCCAAACCATCGACCAGTTTGCGCACTAAGGAAAAACCATTGGAGTGGATGCCGCTTGATGCGATACCAATCACACAATCATCCGCTTGAATAGCTTGACCTGTGATCAGCTTTGATTTTTCTACGATGCCAACTGTAAAACCAGCCAGGTCATACTCCGTTTCTTCATACATTCCCGGCATTTCTGCTGTCTCACCGCCAATCAAGGCAGCCCCCGCTTGCACACAGCCTTGCGCAACACCGGAAACAACTTGTTCGATCATCTTAGGGTCATTTTTTCCACAAGCAATATAATCGAGGAAAAATAATGGCGCGGCACCTTGGGCAACAATATCGTTCACACACATAGCAACTAAATCCTGTCCCACCGTATGATGAATGCCAAATTGATGTGCCAGTTTCAGCTTCGTGCCAACTCCGTCTGTACCGGAAACCAGAACAGGTTGTTGGTACGAAAAACCGCTTAGATCAAACAACCCGGCAAATGCTCCAATATCTCCAAGTACTTCCTGACGTGTTGTTTTAGCAATGTGCTTTTTCATCCGTTCAACTGCCTGATAACCTTTTTCCACATCGACTCCTGTCTCTTTATAGCTAATAGACAATTGGCACCGTCCCTTTCCTTGGGGAATGATTACTAATCGCGGGCTGCTTATGTTGTTCTGTCACTGGGTAAATCCCACTCATGCAGGCTGTACATATCCCCTGGTTAATCGTTTTATCTTTTACAATTGCTTTTTCCAAACCGGTCGCTGACAGGTACGCGATGCTGTCCGCTCCGATAATAGCACTAATCTCGTCAAGCGTACGGTTAGCGGCAATAAGTTCACTTCGTGTTGACATATCAATTCCGTAATAGCATGGATGCTGAATGGAAGGAGAAGCGATCCGGACATGAACTTCCTTCGCACCTGCATCTTTTAGCATGTGGACAATCCGCTTGCTTGTCGTTCCTCTAACAACAGAATCGTCAATCATCACAATACGTTTGCCTTGAACAATTCCCCGGACTGGTGCAAGTTTCATTTTTACGCCTTGTTCACGCAAATCCTGCGATGGCTGAATAAACGTCCGGCCTACATAACGATTCTTTATAATGCCCATTTCATATGGCAATCCGCTTTCTTCGGCATACCCAATCGCCGCCGAAATACTGGAATCCGGGACCCCAATTACCATATCAGCATTAGCAGGCGCTTCTTTCGCCAATTCTCTTCCCATGCGTTTTCGTGATGCATGCACATTGACATGATTGACATTGCTATCGGGACGGGATAAATACACATATTCCATTGCACACATTTTTCGTTGCTTCCGCATAGCAAATTGCTCCGATTCAATCCCAGCGTCACTTATAGTAACCAGTTCTCCTGGCAATACCTCACGAATGAAAGTAGCACCAATTTGATCAAAGGCGCACGTTTCTGAAGCAATCACATACGCATCACCCAGTCTGCCGATCGATAAAGGGCGAATACCACTTGGATCGAGCGCAGCGTACATGTTTTCCTCATTGAAAAGAACAAACGCATACGCTCCAACAATCTGGTTAAGTGCTTTGGCAACCGTTTCCGTTGTCATTTTGGCACCATCCCGCTTGATTAAATGGGCTAGCACTTCCGTATCTGAGGTAGTTTGCAGAATACTGCCCATATCTTCCAGTTGACCCCGCAGCTCGTCAGCATTCGTGATATTGCCATTATGTGCTAATGCCAGGCTGTCCGTTTGTGATCGAAACAACAATGGCTGCACATTTTCAATTCCGCCACTACCCTGGGTTGTATAGCGAACATGACCAATAGCTGCCTTTCCTGTAAGCTTGGAAAAGTCTACATCACTAAAAACTTCATTAACGAGACCTAAACCCTTATGTGCTTTTAGGTTGGTTCCATCATTCACAACAACACCGGCGCCCTCCTGCCCACGATGCTGAAGTGCATGCAGTCCATAGTACGTAAGCTCAGCTGCTTGCTTGTTTCCCCAAATTCCAAAAATCCCGCACTCTTCGTTTATGCCTTTGATTTCAGCAAGCATGGAATAGCTCCTTTCCAGCAATCATAAAGTGTGTCCACATTCGTTGCTAGCACCCTTTTCCCATTGCCGACGACCGTATACATTTGATCTGCCGTTACCACACCAACTTGTGTTGCATCGTCAACCAGCTTTGTAAACTGTTCTTCGTCTTCCTGCTTTACCGATACAAGAAATCGGGATTGCGTCTCACTGAAAAGCTCGACCGTCATATCACCGGTTAAATATACATTTGCGCCCAATCCTTTTTGGTTAAAACAACATTCAGCAAGAGCTACCGCTAAACCGCCCTCTGCTAAATCGTGGGCGGACTGGATGATGCCATGGTGAATCGCATTCAGCAATTGCGATTGGCGTTTACTTTCTACTGCCAAATCAATCATTGGTGCTTTCCCAGAGTAGCTTGCTTTCCCATCCGCCTCTGACAACACACGCTGCAATTCACTTCCACCGAACTCAGGCTTCGTATCCCCAATAAGAAAAATAGCGTCACCAGCTTGTTGAAAATAGCTCGATGTGATATGTTCCAACGATTCCATCAAACCAACCATACCAACAACTGGAGTTGGAAAAATCGCTTTTCCGTTTGATTGGTTATATAATGACACATTTCCGCTAATAACCGGTGTCTTTAAGTAACGGCACGCCTCACTCATACCAGCAATGCTTTGTTCCATTTGCCAATAGATTTCCGGATTTGTTGGGTTACCGAAATTAAGCCCATCCGTGATACCTATTGGTTTCGCACCGGAACAGACAACATTGCGCGCCGCCTCGGCCACAGCAATTTTTCCGCCAGTTTCTGGATCTAAATACAAATATCGGGAATTACAATCGGTTGTAATCGCCAAAGCTTTATCCATCCCTTTCAAACGGATAACCGCAGCATCCGAACCCGGACCAACTACTGAATTGGTCTGCACCATCGTGTCGTACTGCTCGTATACCCATTCTTTACTGGCGATTGTTGGCTGTTGGAGCAGCTGTTTCAGCATGTCCTTATGATCCGAAACTTCCGGGATGACATTTTTCATCTGTTGAAATGCGTGAAAGTATGCCGCTTCATCGGAAGGCATATGATATACCGGCGCTTCCTCTGCCAAGGCATCGACAGGGACATCCGCCACAACCTCTCCATGTTGGATTAAGCGAAATGTCTTCTCTTCCAAAACATGGCCGACAGCAACGGCTTGCAGTCCATATTTTTCAAAAATATCGACAATTTCTTGTTCACGACCTTGTTTCACCACAAGCAGCATCCGCTCCTGTGATTCGGAAAGCATTAATTCATATGCACTCATATGCCATTCACGCTGCGGAACAAGATCCAGATTCATTTCCATCCCGGTTCCCGCTTTACTGGCCATTTCACTTGCTGACGACGTTAACCCCGCTGCACCCATATCCTGCATCCCAACCAGCGCATCCGACTTGATTACTTCCAGGCAAGCTTCAATGAGCAGTTTCTCCATAAATGGATCCCCAACCTGGACAGCTGGCCGATCTTTATTTGCATCTTCACCCAGATCATCGGATGCAAATGTTGCTCCATGAATGCCATCGCGGCCGGTTGCTGCACCGGCGTAGATAACGGTATTGCCTACTCCAGCTGCAATACCTTTTTGAATATCATCGTGGTTAATTAACCCGACACACATCACATTGACTAACGGATTCTCCTCATAACAGTCATCAAATTGAATTTCTCCACCAACAGTTGGCACACCAACACAATTGCCATACCCAGCAATCCCGTGTACAACTTCCCGGAACAGATAGTTGGTTCGATCGTTCCGCAAGTCTCCAAAACGAAGCGAGTTCATTAACGCGAGCGGACGAGCCCCCATCGAAAAAATATCACGAATAATCCCGCCAACACCAGTTGCTGCACCTTGATACGGTTCAACGGCTGAAGGATGATTATGGCTCTCCACTTTAAACACAACCGCTTGATTATCACCAATATCAATTATTCCAGCACCTTCTCCTGGCCCTTGTAACACATGTGCTGCTTTCGTTGGGAATCGCTTCAGCAATGGTTTGGATGTTTTATAGCTGCAATGCTCTGACCACATCACTGAGAAAATACCCGTTTCGGTGAAATTCGGCCGGCGTCCTAAAATCGCTTTGACCTTGTTATATTCCTGTTCACTAAGTCCCATTTCCAAATAAAGCTTTTTAATCTCGATTTCGTTTGGACTTATTTCAGACGTTTGCAACATAGGATTCCCTCCAATTTAGGATCATCGACTGAAAGACTTTTAATCCGTCATCACTGCCAAGAAGTGCTTCAACTGCTCTTTCCGGATGCGGCATCATTCCCAGTACATTGCCTTGTTCATTAAGAATTCCAGCGATATTGGCAGTAGACCCATTAGGATTGTTTTGATACGTAAACGCGATTTGGTTGTTTTTTTGTAAGCGGTCAAGGGTCTCATCATCACAGAAATAATTTCCTTCTCCATGCGCAATCGGGAACTGCACGATATCATTTTCATTGTATTGACTTGTAAACATGCTCGTATTATTTGTGACACGTACTATTTCCTGATGGCACATAAAGGCAAGATGTTTATTAGGCAGCATTGCACCCGGAAGCAAACCTGTTTCTAACAAAATTTGGAATCCATTACAAACACCGAGTATCGGCTTTCCTTTAGCGGCATGGATTTTGATTTGCTGCAAACAATCCGAGGTGGCTGCGATCGCCCCTGAACGGAGGTAATCCCCATAGGAAAACCCGCCAGGCAACAAAATCGCGTCATAGTTTTCCAGGTTACTATTTTCATACCACACGAGATCTGCTTCTATGTTTAGAACGTCTTTTACTGCATGGTACATGTCACGGTCACAATTCGATCCTGGAAATACGATCACAGCAAATTTCACGAAGGTACAACCTCCTCGATTTCAAAATGATAATCTTCCATAACCGGATTCGCCAGCAGTTGATCACACATCATGTGCACCCGCTCTTCAAGATTTACTTGATCTTCTGTATAGAATTGAATAGATTTACCGACACGGGTATCGTTGACTTCACTAAATCCAAGCGAATGGAGCGATGTTTCGACCGCTTTTCCCTGTGGATCTAACACACCTTGTTTTAACGTAATATTTACTGTAACCTTCATCATGCTTTGGCCTCCAGTCGTTGTAAAATCGTATTGTACACATCCAATAAATCGCCCGTTCCCTGGCGAAATACATCTTTATCCATCTTCTCGTTTGTTTCGACATCCCATAAGCGACATGTATCCGGGGAAATTTCATCAGCCAAGATGATACACCCACTGGCAAGCCGGCCAAACTCTAATTTGAAATCTACCAAGCTTAGATTAGTAGAAAGAAACAGTTCTTTTAGCACATCATTAATCGCTAACGCCTTATCCTTTATTTCCTGTAATTCTGCTTCATTTACGCCACTTAACAATAATGCATGCTGATCATTAATCAATGGATCATCCAATGCATCATCCTTGTAAAACAACTCAACAATCGGTGGCGCAAAGTTAGTCTTCTCTTCCACCCCTAGTCGTTTAGTAATGCTGCCGGCAGCGAGATTCCGAACAACAACTTCAATCGGAATGATTTCTGTTTGCCAGACAAGCTGTTCGGTTGCGTTTTGTTTCTCGATAAAATGCGTCTCGATTCCTTGTTCATGAAGGCAGGTAAATATCCGTGCTGAAATTTCATTATTCAACCGTCCTTTCCCAGTAAAGCTTGCTTTCTTTTTCCCATTAAACGCTGTTGCGTCATTTTTATAAGCTAAAATCAGCTGGTCGGTTGCCTCTGAAGACTGGTAAACCTGTTTTGCCTTTCCTTCATACAACAATTCCGCTTTCATGAGCTTCACCTCGTTTTAGTCCGATTCGGTCAAAAATCCGATCAACATTTTTCAAGTGATAGGTATAATCGAAACAATCATCGATTTCTTCCTGCGACAGTATGCTGTTAATTTGTTCATTTCGCACCAGCAATTTCTTAAAATGCGTTTCTGTTTCCCACGCTTCCATTGCTTTTGGCTGTACGATGTCATACGCTGTTTCACGTGCTATCCCCTTGTCAATTAATGCCAGCAGAACGCGCTGTGAAAAGATGACACCATGGGTTTTATCCATATTTCGTTTCATATTTTCCGGGAACACCGTCAAATTCTTCATGATTGTGGCAAAGCGGTTCAACATGTAATCTAAAGCTATCGTCGTATCTGGCAAAATCACCCGTTCGGCCGATGAATGAGAAATATCCCGCTCATGCCATAGCGAAACATTTTCATAAGCAGTGACCATATTACCGCGTACCACTCGGGCCATTCCCGTCATATTTTCTGAACCGATCGGGTTACGCTTATGTGGCATAGCCGAAGAGCCTTTCTGTCCTTTTGCAAAAAATTCCTCCACTTCCCGCGTTTCCGTCTTCTGCAAACCGCGGATCTCTGTTGCAAATTTTTCGATCGATGTTGCTACTAATGCTAACGTGGCCACATAATCAGCGTGTCGATCCCGTTGCAGGGTTTGTGTCGATACTGGTGCTGGTGTCAGGCCAAGCTTTTCACAAACGTACTGTTCCACATATGGATCAATATTCGCATATGTCCCTACCGCGCCGGAAAGCTTACCAAATTCAATGTTTCTGGCAGCAAACTTAAACCGTTCCAGGTTACGTTTCATTTCCTCATACCATAAAGCCAGTTTCAGACCAAACGTGGTTGGCTCCGCGTGTACACCATGGGTCCGGCCCATCATCACCGTATGCTGGTGTTCCAATGCTTTGTCATGCAAAACAGCAATAAAGTTTTCGATATCACGTAAAATTAGTTCATTCGCTTGTTTAAGCAGATAGGATAGGGCTGTATCGACAACATCGGTTGAGGTCAAGCCATAATGGACCCATTTCCGTTCTTCGCCAAGTGTCTCTGAGACCGCGCGAGTAAAAGCCACGACATCATGACGCGTCTCCTGTTCGATTTCATAAATCCGGTTGATAGCAAACGAGGCGTTCTGTCTGATCTTCTCCACATCTGTTCTCGGGATAACCCCAAGCTCACTCCATGCTTCACACGCCAAAATCTCCACTTCAAGCCATGCCTTGAACTTATTCTCTTCGGTCCAAATCCGACCCATTTCTTCCCGTGTATACCGATCAATCATCACGCTTCCCCCTATATTTCGTTAGCTGTTGATTCACTGCTTCGGCTGTATCTGCCGTAAATGTCACATGCCCCATTTTTCGTTTCGCCTTTATGTCCACTTTTCCATATAAATGGAATGACCCTTCGTTTGATTGTGCCATCTGCGTTAACGCATGCTCCATATCCTCACCAAGAATATTGACCATTGCAGCATGCTGGACAAGTTTTACCGGGATCAACGGCAAGCCACAGATTGCTCGGATATGCTGTGCGAACTGGGAAATAGTGCAGCCTTCGATCGTATAGTGACCAGAATTATGTGGTCTTGGCGCCATTTCGTTGAGGAAAATATCCTTACCCTTAACAAACATTTCAATGGCAAACGTGCCAACGACGTCGATGCTATCTGCTAGTATGGAAGCAGCTCCGATCGCTTTATCATGAACCTGATCACTGATTGCTGCTGGCGCTGTTGTTTGATATAAAATGTGATCCTTGTGCACGTTCTCGGCAATTGGGAAAAATGCTATCTCGCCAGTTACTGTGCGGGTAAAAACAACGGATATCTCTTTATCGAATGGCACCCATTGCTCGATAATGCAGTGCCTGTGCTTAGCGGCAAATTCCATCGCAGCTTTTTTGTCAACTGCAGATGTAAGTTTAAGCTGCCCTTTTCCATCGTAGCCACCGCGACACGTCTTGATAACTACTGGCAGTTCTGTATTTTCTAATGCCTTTTCACATTCGTGAGCAGTAGTTACAATCGAAAATTTCGGTACAGGCAAACCAGCTTGTTGCATCTGCTGCTTTTCTTTTTCACGATTTTGTGTGATTGCCAATGCCTGTGACCCTTGAGGAAGTTTCCCTTGTTCGGCAATATAGCGTGCAGCAGTAAGATCGACGTTTTCAAACTCATATGTAACCACGTCACTGATGTTCGTTAGCTTTTCAATCGCTTGCAGATCATCATATGCAGCCACGATCTGTTCATCAGCTACTTGTGCAGTTGGGCAATTTGGTGTGGGATCAAGCACGGCAAGCTTATATCCCATATGTCTTGCCGCAATCGCCATCATTCTTCCCAACTGCCCGCCACCGATAATACCAATTGTTTTTGGTGGTAAAATCACCTTATCCTTTGGCAAGATCATCCCTCATTTCCGCTACTTTTTCCTGCATCTGTTCTCGATAGACTTGAAGATTTTCTGCAATCTGTTCGTCAAACGCACCAATTATTTCCGCAGCAAGAATCCCTGCATTTGTTGCCCCCGTTTTGCCAATGGCCACGGTCGCAGTCGGTACCCCGCCAGGCATCTGTACAATTGATAAAAGCGAGTCTAGTCCATTTAATGCCTTACTTTTTACAGGGACACCAATTACCGGTAACGTTGTTTTGGCAGCTACCATGCCAGGCAAGTGCGCCGCACCACCGGCACCGGCGATGATTACGTTTAGCCCACGTGCACGCGCTGTCTCGGCATATGTAAACATCTCGTTAGGCGTCCGATGTGCTGAAATCACTTGCTTTTCATATGAAACCTGTAAACGATCCAGTACATCACACGTATGCTTCATCGTTTCCCAATCCGATATACTGCCCATAATTACACCAACCCGTGCCATCGTATCCCTCTTTCTTATTTATAATAAACTTTCTGATCTAGTTGCGCGTGGAACCAGCGACTACCGCCAAGGCTTTTCAAAACAAAAAAAGTCCATTCAAATCTCCTCCTACAAGAGAAGATGAATAGACTTTTCTGACATGACGAAACTAATCATTGCATCTGCAACGATTCACCTTCCCTCATAGTCCGGCATTTACGGTGCCGGGTAGAAACTTCCAAGCCATATTCTCAGGAAATATATGAGGTTACCGTATTCATTTGTTGGTTTAAGGATAGCAAATAATAGAATGATCTGTCAATAAAACAACGGAACATTTTTATACAAATATTAATTAATGTTCGTGTTTGGGATAGAATTCATTGTTCTTAAAAACAATCATTATCTAAGAACTAACCGGCGCCCCACCATTCACATGAATTACCTGCCCCGTCACATATGAAGAGTCGTCAGAAGCAAGATACACATATGCCGGTGCCAATTCATACGGCTGCCCGGCCCGTTTCATTGGCACATCCTGACCAAACTTGGTTGCAATATACTCAGCTGAGAAGCTCGCGGGAATAAGCGGCGTCCATATTGGACCGGGAGCCACGGCATTGACCCGGATCCCTTTATCCACAATGTTTTGTGATAGTGACCTGGTAAATGCAACGATTGCTCCTTTGGTACTTGAATAGTCCATCAACTGTACTTCTCCCTCATATGCGGTGATCGAGGTGGTATTAACAATCGCGCTTCCCTTTTCCATACACGGCAAGGCAGCTTGTGTTAAGTAGAAGAATGCAATAATATTCGTTTGAAACGTGGCATGCAGTTGTTCTGGAGAGATATTTTCCAAGTAGTGCTGAACAAATTGTACACCATGATTATTAACTAAAATATCGAGTTTGCCAAATCGCTCCAACGTTTTTGCGATTACGTTATCGCAATGTCCTTTATTCCGTAGGTCCCCAACGATTAGCAGGCATTGTCGGCCAAGCTGTTCAATCCGCTGCTTTGTACGAAATGCATCGCCATCTTCATACGAATAAAAATAGGGGATAACAACGTCCGCTCCCTCTTTGGCAAAGGCAATTGCAGTCGCTGCCCCAATCCCGCTGTCACCACCAGAAATAATCGCAACTTTATTCATCAACTTCCCTGAGCCTTGATAGTTCGGATTTTCGACAACTGGCCGTGGCACCATTAACGACTCAATCCCAGGTTGTTGCGGTTGATGCTGTGGTGGAAAAGGCGTTTTTTGTTGATCATCTTTACGCATGTGCTTTCCTCCTATTAAGAAAATCCAATCTAAAGGTAATGTATTCGACTTTGGAGGTAGGCGTTCATCACGTCATGCTTTTTCATCTTGTTATCGTTAAGTGATGAAATTGACTCAAACAACAAACCGCCCAGGGTAAAAGCTTTGAGTAATTAAAATGACTTAATAGGGGAATCTTGTTAACTTTCCACAAAAAATAGAGCCTAAAACATAATGTATCAGGCTCCAATGTTAAACGTTTTTCAACCATTCAATCTCCTTTTTTTCCAGATAAGTTACTTTTGCTATCAGTTCAACAGCCATCCCTTCCTTTAACATTTCCAGCGCCACTTCCTTGCTTCTGGTTTCTTTTCCAATCTCTTTTCCAATTTCTTTTCCAATCTCTTTCCCTTTCTCAATCCCACGTTCCTCATACGAAATCGGTAACTCCATTATCTTATCCGCGTCATCCAACTGTTTAATATCCTTCATCAATTCATCCTCCTCCTCTTCGGACAGTGTTAAATAAGTCTCGAAAAATCCATATATCAACCGCTCTCGTGCTGGATCCAACTCCATTTTCGCCATCATCCGCAAAAATTCGATTTTAACCTGTATTTTTTCGTCTCTTTTATATCCCATCTTACTTAACAACGCCGCGGCCACTGGATTGTCAGATTTGATATAGTCTCGCCAATCTTTTTTACGCAAATGCAACGTCTGGTAATGAAACGTTAATACATGGGCAAATGGGAATTCTATTATATATTCATCTTGTTCCCATTTTTCGTTGTAACTAAATACCGCGATTGGAACAATTGGCTTTTGGTACGTATTATACAACAAACTATAATACCGAAACATCCGCTCATGGAAGTCATCTTCCTTACTGCTTTGCGGTTCGATATGAACAAGAATGACGGAATCTGTACCTTTTAGCTTCGTTTCTACGATAATATCGAGCCTTCTCGTGTCTCCTTGAATTAAGTCGGTATAAAGTTCCTGTGGATAGGGTTGAAGGCTTTGAAAATCAATATCATGATGGATGTCAGGAAAGAATACTTCTAAAAATTCTTCAAAAAATGTGTTGATTAATTGCTTGAATAGTTGATCGTGTCTCGTGTAATTAGGGGAATCTTCTTTGATTACTGTGGTTACTGGCAAAGCAGCACATCCTTTATGAGGGTATGAAGCGGAAAACCGGGGTGTGTTTCTAGGTTAAATATATCAGAAAGGTGGCATTAGAACAAGCACTTTTATGTACAAGATTATTTTCTTGTTCGTATTTTCATGTGCATCTTTTATCAACTATGATGGACTTAAATTGTCTGTTTTCAAACAATATAATGTATCTAATGTGATTCTAAAATAAACTTTTAAACACTTATAAAGTGAATAAAAAATGGAGGATAACAATTTACCTGTTACCCCCCCCCATAGAATAGCTTTTATCATTTTCCACTCAAGCTTTACGTTTTGATCTCCAACTTTTGGTAATCGGAACTAAGAATGCCAATAGAGCTACTAGCAGCAACACAGCCGCAATTGGACTGGTTACAAAAATAGAATAACTTCCATTGGAAATGGTCAACGACTGCCTAAACGCCTGTTCCATCATACCACCAAGGATAAAGGCGAGTAATAGCGGCGCTGCAGGAAATTTTATCAATCGCATCACATATCCAAGAATCCCGAACCCAAGCAGCAAATATAGGTCAAACGTGCTAAAGCTAACCGCATAAACACCGATAATACAAAATACAATAACTAATGAAATTAACAACTGCCTTGGGACAAGCAGAATTTTTGAAATGTATGGTATTAGCGGTAAATTCAAGATAAGCAATAGAATGTTCCCAATATACATACTTGCAATAACGCCCCAGAACACATCCGGATGATCAGCAATTAACAGCGGCCCAGGCTGAACACCAAGGACAATTAACGCACCAAGCATAACTGCTGTGGTTCCAGAGCCAGGAATTCCAAGGCTTAGTAATGGAACAAACGCACCACTTGACGCCGCATTATTGGCTGATTCTGGCGCAGCCACACCTCTGATTGCTCCTTTTCCGAATTCCTCTGGATTTTTGGAAAGCTTTTTTTCCGTTATATAGGCGAGAAAAGACGAAATTGTTCCACCCGCACCAGGCAAAACCCCGACAAGAAAACCAAGTATCGATTGTCTTCCCATTGTAGGAGCTACCTCTTTTGCTTCCTTTTTTGTCAGTTTTAAGCTACCGACATTTTTCATGTTTGTTGCCTTTTCTTTTCTATTTTTAATAAGTGATGCTACCTCGGCAAGTGCGAACAATCCTAATGCAATAACGAGGAAATCGATCCCTTCCAACAAGTGTGGATTACCAAATGTAAAACGAGGGGTTCCGGTTTGCGCATCAATACCGATTGTAGCAATGATTAAGCCAATTGTACCAGAAATTAACGCTTTAATGGTAGACCCTTCTGAAAGACTTGCAATAGCCGTCAGCCCCATAAGCATGAGGGCAAAATATTCCGGCGGGCCAAATGATACCGCTACCTTTGCTAGTAATGGCGCTAGAAATGTCAAAAGAATGAGACTAATCGTACCACCAACGAATGAACCAATTGCGGCAAGGGCGAGTGCCTTCCCTGCCTTTCCCTGTTTCGCCAGCGGATAGCCGTCAAATGTTGTCGCCACCGATTCAGAAACACCCGGTGCATTCAGTAAAATGGATGACGCAGCCCCACCATATGCCGCACCATAATATACACCAGCCATCAACAATAATGCAATTGCTGGATCCATTCCATATGTGATTGGGATCATAACGGCAATCGCTGTAATCGGACCAAGTCCAGGAATCATCCCGATCACAGTACCGACAACAACACCAATAAATACAAATGATAAACCTTGCAAACTTAAAGCCAGTTGGAAGCCTTGAGCGAGTCCATGCATGACATCCATGATGTTACCTCCTTTTCTAATACAGTCCAAGGATCACTAGAATGATAATATCCCTGTCGGCAGTTGAACCTGTAGAAATTCAACAAATAATAAGTAGATTAATATTGGTAGAATAAGCGAGATTATAGCATTAACCCAATGTTTTCTATATCCGAGAAACAACGAACATAAAAAGAGAAATAATACCGTCATAATCAGAAAACCAATTACTTCAAGCAGGGCAATGTAAACAATCGTAAAGCAAATAACGCCAAGAACGGCAGGTAAATCACGCTTTGTAATATGATCACTAGCTTCTTCTTTTTCCTGATCTTTGATAAAATAAAGCATCCCTGATAAGAACAACAAGATAACCCCGAGTCCGATCGGCACGATATCACTGTCAACCGGCACATAGGCATAGGCTGGTAATCGAAAACTTAAGACAAGATATACAATGGCTATCAGAATTAAAACAATGGAGACTTTCTTGTTTGTTGTTTGAAACATGCTTACGTACCTCCTTTTCTAAAGGATGGAGCCAATGAACAGAATCATTGGCTCTCCCAAATCACGCTATTTTGCAAGACCTAATTCATCCAGCAATTCTTTGTTCGATTCATATTCTTCATCCAAAAATTCCTTGTATTCCTTACTATCCATATACTTTTCGTTCCAGCCATATTTTGCGCGAACTTCAGCGAACTCATCGGAGTCACTTAACTCTTTAAATTTCTCTTCATAATATTTCACTGCAGCTTCATCCATGTTTGGTGGCCCAAAGAATCCACGCCAGTTAACAAATGTTTCGTCGATTCCTTGTTCTTTCGCCGTCGGGAAGTCTGATAGCGTATCACCTTCCAGACGTTCTTCCGAGGTCACACCCAAAACCTTAATTTTACCGGCTTTCACTTGTTCAACTGTTTCTGCTACACCAGTCGAATAAACATCAACACTGCCATTTAACAGGGCGGTTAATGCCCCACCTTCCTGATCAGATACATATTTAATCTTTTTAACATCTACGCCAGCTGCCTTGGCAATTTTAATGAACTGAATGTGGTCCATGCTTCCTGGTGAAGACGCACCGATAACAGTAATACTAGATGGGTCCTTTTTCATATCGTCAAATAGTTCATTTAGATTATCCCATTTTGCATCCGCTGAAACTGCAATTGCAGCATAGTCAGCAATTAGGTTAGAAAGCGGTGTGAAATCATCGTAATTATATTCAGATTGTCCATTTAATGGAACCAACTGTAACGGTGGTGAGCCAACAAATAAATTGTATGGGCTGCCATCCTTTCCGGCAATATAGGCCCAGCCTACCGCGCCGCCACCGCCTTCTTTATTAACAACACCAATATCCTGGTCGATAATACCTGCTTCATTAAACATTTTCGCTGCCATTCGTGCAGTCGTATCCCAGCCGCCACCTGCCCCAGATGGAGCGACAATTTCAATCTTCTTATCCGGCTTCCAGTCACCGGAATCCTTGTCACCAGATGAATCGCTGCTGGTGTTCTTGTCTCCTCCTGAACAGGCGGAAACAACTACCATTAGAAAAATCAATACAAATAATGCCATTTTCTTTTTCACTACTAATTCCCCCTTGTCTTTTTGGCAATGAATAGATAGTCATCATTGCTATTGAAATTTATTCTAATCGAATCACTCCAGATTGTAATCGTTTTCAAAATAACGGTTAATAAAATTTTTTTGTGCATTTTGTTCATTTAGTTCACAGGCGATTGAATCATTAGTCGCAGAAAATTTTACATGGAATGCTGGTTGGAAATTGTCTATGGAAGAAGTTTATTGATTTTCTACTGCAAAAAAAGAACCTAAAACATATTTTCATGTCTTAGGTCCGACGTTACAACGTTTCCTTCAACCGTTCAGTCTCTTTTTTCTCTAAGTCCGTTACGCTTGAATCCGTTCAACGGACATTCCTTCCTTTATGGGGGTATAAATTGGAAAACAGAGATATAGAACGTCGTCAAAAACCCACATATGAAGTTTCACTATATTTTCTCTAAAAGGGGTATAAGACAGTTACATGTCTTATACCCTTATTTTTGTTGAAAATAAATTACGTTGATCAGAAGTTACTTTTCTACATTTGAGAGTTTTTTCAAATGTAGAATAGCTTTTCCAAGAAAATCTTGACCTCCAAAACTTCCTGATTTGAGGACAATTAACATTTCTCTACCTATCGCAAGACCCGACGGCAACCCTGTTTCGATTTCTTGCAAAACATGATTTCCCTTTATTCCTAACGTTCTGCAAATTGTCCCCGATGTATCACCACCTGCAATAATTAATCTTTTTAAACCAGTGTCGTCTACCACCTGCTTTGTTATTTCTGCTAGGGACGCGGAGACCAATTTACTAATTGCCGGATCATCCAACCCTAATTTAACACCTGTTTCTTTTGTTTCTATGACATGTTCTTCATTATTGTCCGCCAGCACTAACAAATCTTTTCCTTCAGCAATCAGGTGCTTCGCTTTATCTGTAATCGAATTAATCTCTTGTTGTTTTTTTGATTTGTTAAAAAGAGTACGTGTATTCAATACTAATGTTTCCACACCTGAGGAAACTAAATATGCAGTCTGATCCCTTGTTTGCGGTGTCAAACTACCAGAAACAACCAACACACCATTATCATCTGCAACATCAATCGTTTCTACAGGATGAGTTGTTGAATTTACAGATAAGAATTTAGGCAGCTCCTCTGCTATAGCTGAACTGCCACAAAGAACAGGATAATTCACGATTGCTCTAGCTATTATTTCTAAATCCCGTTGATTTCTGCATCGATAATACAATAATTTGTCTGATCTTTTTGCTCTTCTATTGTTTCTCTTAATTTCTTTGAACCTCGTCTTACTTTTTCAATATCTACCATAGAAACTTTTCGTTCCGTTTGCTTTTGTAAAATGTTTACAAGATTTGAATCATACATAGGATGTACTGGATCATTCGCAAACTCCGATTCCTCCAAAAGCTTACCGTAGACAGTGTGGATACCATGTATCGTTTTCCTTCCATTTTTGGGGAATGATAAAACGACAACAGCAAAGTTTTCATCCAAAGCATCCAACATTGCATCAAATTCCATTCCTATGTTACCCCTAAAAACAGAACATGTTTTATTAAAATAAAGAGAACAGCCTTGTTCTTTAAGTTTTTTTGTAGAAGAATAGACCTTATCATAACTATCATTAGGTGGATCAAGACGACTATTGGTATCCAAAATTAAAACATCTGAGTCGTTCTTCGTTTCCAACGATATATCATGAGGAAGGATTTTCACTGAATATTTATTTTTACTAAACATTACCCCTATGTCATTTGCCCCGGTAGTATCATCTGCTACAACTCCTATCACAGAGAAACTCCCTCCTTTCAACTTTCAATGGCATGGATAATAGATTTCATACTAACTTCTAGACTTGTTAAGACAGGAATAGAGACGTTATTCATATTCTGTGTCGCCCTAGCCATTGAAATCTGTGCTAACACGATTACGTCAGATTTTTGAGACAGGTCAGTAATTTTTTGGTGAATAATTCCATCATGTTTCGCAGTATCCCCTGCCTGTAATGCCTGAAAAGCTTCCGGAGCTACTTCGGTATGAACCTCGATGCTTTTTCCTTTTTCTTCAGCAATTTTTAGCATTATTTCCTCTGAGGTAGTGCCTGCTGTTGCAACAGTAGCAATGAGACCAATACGCTTCCCTGTATTTACAGCTTCATTTAACATACTGTAATCTGCACTTAGTACTGGGGCTTGGAATAAATGAGCAATACCCGGAACATATGGGGTAAATACAGAACAGACGGTAAGAATTCCATCAACAGCACTATCATCTGCTCTACCCACTAAACCTATAAAGCGCCGTAATGTTTTCGGTGTGATTTCACCTTGAGCATTAACCTCTTGAATTAGCCCATCATCCAGAAAGTTAAGCAAATCAACATATGGGGCATACTTTCTGAAGGCTTCATTAATAGGCTGAACCGAATTTAAAGTTGCATGGATCAATCCGATTTTTTTTACCATCTTATCACCACTATTCATTAAATTAATATCCATTTAAGGACTTTCTCGGTTTATACACTGCGTCTTCTAAAAATTCCTTAACTTTATCAGGCGAAATTTTATTTAATGCCATTTTCGCTTGCTCCGCTTCTAAACACATACGACAAGCCATTTCTAATGTTTCTATTCTCATGCATACTTCTGCAATTGAATCATCACAAACAACAACGCCGTGATTTTTAAGAATAATAACATTAGCGTTTTGCGAGGCTTCCGCAACTGCATTACCTAATGCCTCAGAGCCCGGGTGATGATAATCAACATATGCTATATCTTCCAGATAATACATCGTTTCAACAAATAGATCGGAGTATATCGGCAATGACGAACATGCAGCAAATGTTGTGTAATACGGCGAGGAGTGTAAAACAACGTTCACATCAGGCCTCCTTTTATACACGCCCGTATGCATTGGTGTTTCCTTTGATGCCTTGCCTTTTCCGACCACTTCTCCATTGTTGATATTACATACTACAAAGTCGTCTTCTTTTAGATCTCCCATGGATGTTCCTGAAGCAGTGACAACCATGTTTTCTATATCTATTCTTGTGCTTACATTGCCCGAGGTACCCCACGCAAGTTTGTTCTTCTGAAGGTAGTGCCCCAATGATATTAACCTTTCTCTTTCAGGCATTATTTTCCCTCCACTGCTTTGATGCTTTCAACCTTTTTAATAATGGTTTCCGCAAAAGAGGAGGTAGTCTCGTTTCCACCTAAATCAGATGTACAACTTCCCTCTTTAATCGCTTCCATAATTGCTGATTCCATTATCCGAGCTGCATCAAACAAACGGTTATCTTGGTGACGATTGCCTAACCACTGAAGAAGCATCACGGATGACAACATAATACCGATCGGATTAGCAATATTTTCACCAGCAATATCCGGAGCAGAACCATGCGCTGCTTGTGCCATTCCCATGGAATCATTCGTGTTAATGGAAGGTGCAAGTCCCAAGCTCCCTACCAATTCACCAGCAAGGTCCGATAATATATCCCCAAACATATTTTCGGTGACAATCACATCAAAATCTTGTGCGCGTCTAACCATGTGTGCGGCCATCGCATCGATATGATAATCATCTACGGTTAGTTCCGGGTACTGTTGAGCCACCTCTTTACAAACATTTAAAAACATACCGGTTCCCAGTTTTATGACATTTGCTTTGTGAACAATTGTTAATTTTTTATTTCGCTCCATTGCCATTTTACAAGCGGCATGAGCAATGCGTGTAATGGCCTTTTTTGTGAACACCCCGGTGGATACCACAACATCCGATGTAATCTGCCACTCTCCCGTACCAACATACATATTACGATCTGAGTAAAACCCCTCCGTGTTTTCCCGGAAAATAACCATATCCGCCTCTTTTACAACACTATTAATACCCGGGATCGTTTGGCTCGGGCGAATATTTGAATAAAGATCAAAGTAAAAGCGAAGTTCACCACTAGGATTACGCCCTGCTTTATGTTCTTTTGGGTAAGCGACAGAATCATGCGGACCCATAATCCATCCATGACACGTTTTTAACCCCTCTTTCGTAATCTCAGGAACAGGATTATTATATTCTTCAATTGCTTCCCATCCTATTGGATAGTCTATCCATTCAAAGATTGTACTTTCCAGTTGTTGTTCGACTGCCTTTAATACTTTAACTGTCGCGGGTACAATTTCTGGTCCAATTCCGTCGCCTTGCAGTACACCTATTTTATAAATTGCCATTCACACCATTTCCTTTCTTTATCTTTATTTTTAAGTCTATTTATAGTATACTTCTTCTATAGATATAGATAAAATATTGTTTTTTAATTTATATCCATTTATTTTTTCTATTCCTAATGGAGGTGATGCTTTGAATAAAAAAGATTGGGTTCTACTAATAACACTTTTCAAAGAAAAAAATATTACGAAAACAGCTGAAAGATTGTATATATCCCAACCCACGCTTACATACCGGTTAAAACAACTTGAAAAAGAATTAAATATTACAATTCTGTTCCGAGGAAGAAGGGGCGTAGAGTTTTCAGAGCAGGGTGAAATACTAGTTCGATATTGCGAGGAGATGCTTTTTAAATATCGTGATCTGCAAGAAGAACTTGCAAACTCTAGTCAATTTGTACGGGGCACCTTAAATTTAGGAGTCTCTCGCGCAATCGCTATATACACCCTGCCAAAGATATTAAAACAGTTTCATCAAACTTTTCCTGAAGTGGAATTCCGAGTCAGCACAGGATTAAACCCTGACCTTGTTAATTCCGTATATAAACAGGATTTTCACGTAGGGATTGTTCGCGGAGATCACCACTGGTCTGGCGAAAAACATATACTCACTAAAGAAAATATAAGTATTATCTCCGAGCATCCCATTGATGTTAATCAACTACCTAAATTGTCACGGATTGATTACCAGACAGATCCTACTCTGATCATGGCAATTGATAACTGGTGGAAGGACAGCTTTAGTGAACCTCCCAAAATTACAATGAAAGTTGACAATATGGAGATTGCCAAGAGGATGATTACTGCTGGCTTAGGTTATACCATTGTTCCTAATATTGTACTTGAAGAAAATGATCAGTTTTATACATATGATCTTAAAGATGAAGAAAACCAACCTATAAAATGGACCACTTGGATTCTCTATAGAAAGGAAGCTTTAAATTTATCGGCAGTTAGCGAATTTGCAAAATTTGTCAAAAAGTACTATATTTAAGCCAAAATATTATCCGTTTGGAGTGAAAATTGATAATGAATCATGATCTATATGGAGTGATCGACATGCATGTGCACTCTGCACCAGATATACGAGAACGATCACACAACGACATTGAACTAATACAAAAAGCCAAGGAATTAGGTGTTCAGGCCGTTCTTATTAAGTCCCATTTTTTCCCTACTACCGATAGAGCCTGGCTCCTTAACAGAATTATCCCAGAAGTACAAACATTCGGAAGCATTACCCTTAACCCAGCAGTAGGAGGGATTAATCCTTTTGCTGTGGAAACTGCTTTACAGTTAGGAGCAAAAGTTGTATGGCTTCCTACACTATTTTCTACCCAGCATCGCAAGGTATTAGGAAAAGGCGGAGATGCTGTAGAGTCCGTTAAAAACAGTCATGTCGTACCACCTCTAAAAGATGTATTTAAATTAATTGCTGAAAGTGAAGCTATATTAGCTACCGGCCATCTCTCATCTAATGAAATCTTCATTGTTGTAGAAGAGGCTAGAAAGTTTGGAGTTGAAAAGATAGTGGTCACCCACCCAGAATTTCATGTAGTCGGGATGTCTGTACAAGATCAAAAAAAGCTTCTCAAAGATCACCCGGTTTATTTTGAAAGGACGTATGCCCAACCTGTTGGAAACGGAAATTACAAGGTTAATTTAGATCAAAATTTGTTTGCAATTAATGAAATTGGTTACGAATCTACCATCGTTTCAACGGATAGTGGACAAGTAGAAAATCCTTTATGGCATCATTCACTCCAAAGATATATTGAATTCCTAAAGAGTAATGGTTTATCTTCCAATGCTTTAGACACCATGACCAAATATAATCCTGCTAAACTTCTTGATATAGAATAGACGATAACTACCATGACATATGGAGCTTCTTTCCTTCAGCGAAGCTCCATATATAATTTTGTTATCCAGATTGATCATCGTAAAATTCATTAGGCGTTGCAGCAGCTTTTTTGTTTTTATTGAAGTACTTCAATAATTTTATGACAATTGGAACGAAAACGATCAATAAAATAACGGAAAACAGTATAGCTGTCGCAGGACGCGATAATAAAGTTGCTGGATTTCCACCTGATGTGATCACCGATTGAAGTAATCCATTCTCTGCCATTGGTCCTAACACTAATGCAAGCACTACAGCTGCAGGTGAGTAGCCATATAGTTTCATAAAAAACCCAAGCACTCCTGAAAAAATGAGAATCCAGGTTTCAATGATGCTGCCATGGTAACTAAACGTTCCAACCACACACAATACTACGATAATCGGTATCAATATTCGGTATGGAATGTCTAATACCTTCACAATTAATGGAATGGCTACAATGCTCATGATCACTAAAACTACGTTACCAAGGTACATGCTCATAATAACGCCCCAGGCAAAATCAGGATTTGCCGTCATTAATTGTGGGCCTGGCTGCAGTCCCCAGATCATAAACGCACCAAGCAATACTGCCGTAGCCCCTGAACCAGGTATGCCTAAAGAAAGCAAAGGGACCATTGCCCCTGAAGAAGCTGCATTATTAGCCGCTTCCGGAGCAACTAATCCTGCCATTTCTCCCTTTCCAAAGTTATCTGATCGCTTCGAAATCTTCTTTTCTATCGAATACCCCATAATGGATCCCAACGTCGCTCCAGAACCTGGAAGAACACCAGCAATAAAACCTAAAATGGATCCTCTGAACATGGTGAATTTTGTCGTAGAAAGGTCATCCTTATTGGGCCAAAATCCTTTTCCAAGGAACGGGACCTTTATTTTATCTTCATCCTTCTCCTTATGTAGGCCAGTATAAACACAATATAACAACTCTCCAATACCGAACAATCCAATGGCGACCGCAACGAAATCAATTCCTCCGATTAATTCAGGGGAGCCAAAGGTAAATCGTTGCATACCTGACATAACATCGACGCCGACCATGGCGATAGCAAAGCCAAACAATGCCGACATGATACCTTTTATTTTATCCTCACCCATCATGACGGTTAATAGCATTATTCCCATCGTAATAATCAAAAAATATTCAGAAGGGCCAAAAGTAGCTGCAACACTTGCTAACCAAGGAGCAAGCGCACAAATTAATATGACACCAATTGTCCCACCGACAAAGGAGGCGATTGCATGCATTACCAGAGCAGGGCCCGCTCTTCCTTTTCTAGCTAACGGATAGCCATCCAACATGGAGGCTACCGTTGCCGCCTCACCAGGAGTATTTATTAATATAGATGTTATTGATCCCCCATACATCGATCCATAATAGATTCCTGCCAACATGATAATAGCTGCAGTAGGATCCATCCCAAATGTTACCGGCAACAAGATGGCAATTCCAGCAGCGGGACCGAAACCAGGAAACGCTCCTACGACCATTCCTACACATACACCAATTAACAAAAATAAAATGTTAGTCGGCGTAAAAGCTACAGATAAACCAAGACTGAAGTTACTAATAAGATCTGTCATTCTATTCCTCCTCTCTTACTATATTAAAATCCAAAAATACCTTCGGGAATACCTGCGTGTAACCATACCTCGAATAAAAGAAACAGACAGGTGGGAAAGATGACACTGATGATAACATTCTGCACTACTTTTCCCCGGTTCAAATAAAGTAATATACCAAATGTAAACAGTACCATCGATACGATTCCACCCAAAGTCGTCAAGGCCGCTATAAACGCTATGATAAATACAATCACCCACGCCATATCTTTTACGTAACGCTTTCCTTTATCATCTTCTGCTTTTTCGGACATTGCAGCAGTATTTTTATGTTTATCCTTTACATCTTTCATGAGATTAAAGATACTCAAAATCAACAAAGCCAGTCCTATAATCGTAGGAAAAAAACCCGGACCCGGGCGACCGGCATTTGATAAAAAGTCCAAATTAATGAGACTTATTATCGTGAAGATAAAAGAAAATACAACCCAAGCAATTGAAAAAATTATTTTCAAAGTTTTCACCACCCTAATCAAATATAATAAAGTTACAAATGTGGAGCGGTAGAGGGCTGAAAGAAATAGGATTATCTAGCCCCCCTGCATTTTATTTCAATGCTCCTGCTTCCTCTAAAGCATTTTTAAACGTATCATTTGTTTCTTCCAGATAGTCTTCAAATTCATCACCCCAAATTGGATCGTCTGTCAATGTATTTGTTTCCAGATAATCTTGCCACTCGTCTGTTTCAACAACTTCTTTTAATGCATCGATCCAATACTCCTGTACTTCGTCCGAAACATCTGCAGGTAAAATGACACCACGTGGGAAGGAAAAACTAAAGTCATATCCCGCTTCTTTAAAAGTTAATACATCATCAAATGCAGGGTTTCTTTCATCCCCAGAATATGCAATCGGTTTCATTTTACCAGCCTCTATTTGACCAAGTACTTCTCCCGGATTAGAAACAATTGCATCAACACTTCCTGAACTTAAAGCAGTAAGAAGCTGTCCTTCTTCTTGAAAAGGTACATATTCAAGATCGATTCCTGCAGTAGATTCAAGCAAGCTCGTGACCACCAAATCAGGACCTGCGCTTCCCATTCCACCAACAGTTAACGTATTACTATTAGCTGCTTTAACAAAGTCTTCGATCGACTTATATTCTGAATCGTCTCCTACTAGGAACAACATTTCATCTCTAGCTAATAATCCTACCGGCGTGAATGATTCATAGTTAAAATCAGTATTCGAAATCAGTGGTGTCGCAATGAAATTACCACTTGTCGATGAAATATGATATGGATTTCCCTTCTGCTGATTCACATAACTCCAACCAACTGCGCCACTTCCACCTTCCTTGTTCTCTACTACAATATCTCCGTCATAAAGGTCATGCTTATTCAAAATGTCAACTACCGTTCGGGACATGAGGTCGTTTCCACCACCGGGGCCAAATGCCACTGTCCAGTTTAATGTTTTTTCAGGATAGTTTGCACCTTCTCCTTCTGCAGTTGTTTTCTTTGAATTTTCACCACAGGCAGCTAACAAAATCGATACAAACAATACAAGTATCATCATCGAAAGGAATTTAAACCTTTTCATAATATGAACGCCTCCTAATAATCGTTATCTTCTGACAAATTACGCCAAAAATGTATTATACTAAAGCTTGTCCATCATCCCTCCATCCATATAAAGTATGCCTATCTCTAGGTAAACAAACTCGTTATCAACTACTATATATTAAATATTGAAATTAATAAAATATTAAAATTCAATATATTTACATAGAATTTTTTGATACCACATTCAAATCCTGATCATACACTTCATTAAACCGTTATTTGAAAGAGGACTCTCGGTTGATAAGATAAGCTACCTTTTTGCTGTGATTGAATCACTGAATTTTTCCCCGCTCTATCTCTTACTCGTCCACCAACAATTGCCGGACCACCTTCTGCATAATTCCGCCATTTCGATAATATTCCAGATCCACCACATTATCCAAACGTACAGTGACGTCAAACTTTAGTTGTGTTCCATTTTCTTTTTCCGCTTGTACGGTTATCGTTTCTCCAGGCTGTATCTTTTCAGACAAACCGAATGTCGTAAAAATTTCTTGTCCAGCAAGCCCCAACGTTGCAGCGTTACTCCCTTTTTCAAATTGAAGTGGCAGAACTCCCATTCCAACCAGGTTACTTCGATGAATACGTTCAAAGCTTTCCGCAATAACTGCTTTGACCCCCAACAGATAAATTCCTTTCGCCGCCCAATCTCTTGAACTACCTGTTCCAAATTCCTTCCCAGCAATAATAACTAAAGGAGTTCCATTCTTTTTATATCTAGAAGACGCTTCATAGATTGACATTATTTCATCGGTCGGAAAATGTTTGGTAAATCCACCCGCCACACCAGGTACGAGTTTATTTTGAATCCGATGATTTGCCAACGCACCACGAAGCATGATGTGATGGTTGCCGCGACGAGAAGGGTAGGAATTAAGATCTTTAGGTGCCACTCCCTGTTCGTGCAAGTACTTCCCCGCAACACTATTTACCGGAACGATCCCTGATGGCGAGAGATGATCGGTTGTTATTGAATCTCCAAGCAAAGCTAAAACTCGAGCATTTCTTATCTCCTCTATAACAGGTGCATTATTCGACAATTCATTTAAAAACGGCGGCTCTTGAACATAGGTAGAATTATCCTGCCATTCATACAATTGACCACCAGGTACTTGCATGTCATTCCAACCTTCATTCGCTTCGTATACTTCCTGATAGCGATTTTTAAAAAGCTGTGGCTGAAGCGAGCGACTAATCCATGTTTCTACCTCTGCTGAAGTTGGCCAAATGTCTTGCAAGTAAATTTGATTGTGTTGTTGGTCAACACCGATTGGCTCTGTCAAAAAGTCAATATCAACCGTCCCCGCCAGTGCATAAGCGACTACTAATGGCGGAGAAGCCAAATAATTCGCTTTAATTTCCGGATGGACTCGCCCCTCAAAATTTCGGTTCCCGGATAGAATACCGGCCACCGTTAAATCATGTTGTTCAATCGCATCGCTTATCTCTTCGGGAAGTGGTCCTGAATTTCCAATGCACGTTGCACAACCATAACCGGAAACATAAAATCCTAGTTTTTCCAAATAAAACAATAATCCTGACTCCCTTAAATAATCGGTCACCACACGAGATCCCGGTGTTAACGAGCTTTTTACAAACTCCAGTTTTCTTAAACCTTTCTCTACTGCCTTTTTCGCCAGCAATCCTGCCATCATTAACACGGTTGGATTGGAAGTATTTGTACAACTTGTAATCGCCGCCAGCACAACAGAACCATGTGACAGCTTGCTTTTTTCACCGTTTTTATGTGTGATGAGCACTTCCTCTTTGATTTGATCTTCTGAAAGCCCATAACCACCCGTCTCAATTGGCTTTCGAATCGTTTCGTGATAGGACCGTTTCATATCAGCCAAATTAATTCGATCCTGTGGCCGCTTTGGTCCTGCAAGCGAGGAAGACACAGTAGATAAATCTAATGTAATCGTTTCTGAAAAGTCAGCTTCCGGACTATTATCGTCGACAAACATTCCCTGTGCACGATAATAAGTTTCAATTAATTGCAACTGTTCCTCACTACGACCAATAGAACGCAGATAATGTATAGTTTGATCATCAACTGGAAAGAAGCCCATTGTAGCACCATACTCAGGTGCCATATTAGCCACTGTTGCCCGATCGGCTACCGTCATGGTACGAACTCCTGGTCCGTAAAACTCAACAAATTTCCCAACGACGCCGTGTTTTCGAAGTATATTGGTAATTGTCAGGGCTACATCTGTTGCCGTAACGCCTTCAAGTAACGAACCGGTTAATTTTACCCCAACCACCTCAGGAACAGCAAAATAAATCGGTTGCCCTAATATTGCAGCCTCCGCTTCAATACCTCCAACACCCCATGCCACAATGCCGAGGCCGTTGATCATGGTTGTATGCGAGTCCGTGCCAACAAGCGAATCCGGAGACAAAATGATTTCCCCATCTTTATCTTTTCGAGAAACGACGGAAGATAAATACTCCATATTTATCTGGTGCATAATACCCGTGGCTGGCGGTATCACATGTAAGTGATCGAATGCCTGCTGTGCCCAGCGCAGGAACTTAAATCGCTCTTTATTCCTGGTCATATTTAATTGTTCATTCAGCCTCATCGCACGTTGATCACCGAAATAATCTACCGTTACGGAATGGTCAACCACAAGATCCACCCGAATGTCCGGGTTTACTTTTGTGACATCGCCTCCCATTTCATACAGCTTCTCCCGCATCGCGGCAAGATCAACAATAGCCGGAAGACCTGTTGTATCATGCATTAATATACGCGAGGGTTTAAACGGAACTTCCTCATTTTTGGAATGCCCCATTGTCCAATTAGCAAGTTTTTGAATATGTTCGAATGTGATAGAATTCCCATCGTATTCCCTTATTGCTGCTTCAAGGAGTACTTTAATGGAATAAGGCAGCCTGTTTGCGGTATGCTCGGCTACTGTTTGAATTGGATAATAAATATATTCTTTATTACCAACCCTTAATTTCGAAGCAAAGGAATCAACCAAGTCTGTTGTCATTTTGCACACCTCCGTAGTTGTACAGTTGATTATTTTTATAATAATGGAATATCCAATCCTTTTGAAAATAGTAATATTTCATGCCTGATAATGAATATTTTGAATAGCATCTTTTAGAGGACAAGTCTTTATGATATACTCCTTCTGAAGGGGAGAACATCGATATGGATGATAAAGATTGGCTGATTATACATACGCTTTATCGAAAAAAAAGCATCACAAAGGCCGGAGAATCGCTATATATCTCCCAGCCAACCTTAACGAAGCGCTTAAAACAAATGGAAACGGAGTTAGGAGTAAAAATTGTTAACCGCAGTATAAAAGGCGTTCAATTCACAGAGGAGGGGGAATATCTAGCAAAACGGGCCGATGAAATTCTGGAAACATTCCGGGAGATAAAAGAAGATGTTGACAATCTTAACCATTGTATTGTCGGCACATTACGTCTAGGTGTTTCGAATTTTATTAGTAAATATAAACTTCCAGGATGGCTCGCAGCGTTTGAAAAGCACTATCCAAATGTGAAATACCAAGTAGAGACAGGCTTTAGTAAACAGATTTATAATCTGGCTTATAATCAGGATGTTCATATTGGATTTATAAGAGGGGAATATAACTGGCCAGAGGAAAAAGAACTTCTCTTTGAAGAACCCCTTTGCATCGCATCCATTCATCCTGTCGATTTAGAGGATCTTCCCAATTTGCCAAGGATTGATTATCACACTGACACACTCTATAAACACGTTACCGACAATTGGTGGGCAGAACGCTATTCTCAACCGCCCACTGTGAAAATTACCGTCGATCGGGGTGACACATGCAGGGAAATGATTCTTAACGGACTTGGGTATGCCATCCTTCCTTCACTTTTCTTAAAGGATGTTCCCAACGTTTATCAAATCCCATTATTCACAAAAGATGGCTCCCCCCTGTCGCAACAAACCTGGATGATATACTATACGGATAATAAAAACCTAAATGTTGTAAAAGCATTTACTGACTTTATCAAAAATTATATGTCATGATAAAAGGGTATCCAAATAATTGGGTACCCTTTTATCATTAAAAGTCTATATGGTTAGATATATACGCTTCCGTTTATTTTGTTAACATGGAATCTAAGTACTCAATTATTTTATCCTTGTTCCCAGCCACTGTTTCCTCTCTCTTTTCATCTTTATTCTTTTTTTCTATTGATTTTTCCAAGACCTCATTTTCCATCGAACGTGGAACAACCACAACACCATCTGCATCTCCCGCGATAATATCACCCGGCTGAATCATTACCCCGCCACAGGAAATCGGTACGTTCACTTCTCCCGCACCTGCTTTGCCACTGGCCGCAACCGTTGTACCTTTACAAAAAACTGGATAATTTAACTTTTTCGCACCTGAAATATCGCGAATAACACCGTCTGCTATAACACCTTTGATTCCCAATGTTTGCGCCATACCTAGAATAAAATCACCGGCAATTGCCCGATATGTATCTCCTTTCGCGTCAATCACCAGTACATCTCCAGGCTGTGCATTTCTAATTGCTTTTAACACCATTAAATTATCACCAACAGGCATTTTGACGGTAAATGCCCGGCCAACTACTTGATAGTTTTCTTTTAAAGGCTTAATCGACGAATCGAAATTATAAAGACCATTTAACGCATCAGAAATACAAGTAGTCGGGATATCCTGGAACTTTTTAAGTATACACATTATTTTTCTCTCCTTACATTCATAATTTATGTTCAATGTATATATAATTCTAACAAGCATTTGCGAACTCGAAAATTCAAATAATTAATGCCTGGATATTCCAAACTTGAATATTACTTTTTCATACCTGAGTGGATATTCCTAAAACTGGATTAAATTCTATTGTCTTAAGCTACAGGTACTACCTGCTTCACTGTTCGGAACTTGCACCCTATCCTTTCTCACCCATGCTGGACTTACAAAAAAGCACCTCGACTTATTCTCAAGATGTTTTCCCAGCAAACCGATATCTGCGTTCAGGCCGGCCAACAATCCCATATTCCAGTTCAGCAGTACATGTTCCCGCGGAAATTAAATATTCCAGATATCGCCTAGCTGTGGTTCGGGAAGCTCCAATCTGATAGCCCATTTCCTCAGCGGTCACCCCGCCGTCCATTTTTGGTAACAATTCTTCTATCTTTTCCAGTGTCAGCGGGTCAATCCCTTTTGGCGTTTGCTTAACCTGACTGGTCTTTCCTTCGGTATGTCCGAAATAATCATCCAAAAAAGCCTGATCTATTTCGGTTTTATCATGCAGTGACTTTTTCGTCTGTTTATATTTTTCAATGGTTTGAATGAACCGGTCCATTTTTACTGGTTTGATAATATAATCAAACACACCACCTCTAATGGTTTCTTCAACGACTTGTTTATCCGTTGCCGCAGAAATCATAATGATGTCTGTTTCCCAGCGTATACCCCGGATACCCTGGATCAGTTTTGTACCAAGCATATCAGGCATGTATATATCCAACAGCACCAGATCAACTGCATTCTCGCGCATTAATTGCAACGTCTCTTTTCCATTCAGTGCCTTGCCAACTAGGTTGATGCCAGTAACTTTCATTAAAAATTCCTCGTGGATTCCGGCAACCCGGTAATCATCTTCAGCTATAATGACGTTAATCATTTTCCTTCTCCTCCACCTTTTTCGGGATAAAAACGGAAAATACTGCTCCACCGCCTGGCTGGTTATGTACTTCAATCACGCCACGTAGCTCATCAACTGTTTCCCTAACCGTTGCCAGCCCATACCCCCTGTCGAATTCACTCTTTGTTGAAAAGCCTGTATCGAAAATATGTGTCATTGTATCTTCTGCAATCCCACCACCATTATCGGCTATTTCAAAAACGATATCTTTTCCTAAATCGGTTGTAAAAAAGGTCACCTGTCCGTTTTCGCTATCCTCAACTGCTTCCAGCGCATTGTCGATGACATTCCCCAAGACCATGATTAACTTTACCGTATCAATTTGTTTCGGGACGGTTTCCAATGAACTGTTATCATCCACAACAAAACTGATTTTCTTCTCCGATGCTTTACTGATTTTCCCCAATAGAATGGCCTGAACCGTTTTATCTTTGACTTGGGTAAGTACTACCTTATTCTGGTTCACGTGCAGATCGGATTCCTGCTGGATGAGTTCGATTGCCTCATCGTAGTGACCCAATTGCAGGAGTCCGGATAACACATATAATTTATTGGTGAACTCATGCGTTTGTGCGCGTAAGTCCTCCGAATACTTTCTGACATCCGATAACGCATTAAGCATTTCGTTTACTTCCGTTTTATCGCGGAAGCTGGCAACAACGCCGACCACTTCCCCATTTTCGATAATCGGTGTTCGATTGACGATAATTTCCCGGTGGTTCAAATGCATTTCTTCATCATTTACCAGTGCCCCGGTCTTCAATACTTGGTACATTTGCGTATTGGGGATGACCTCTTCTACCTTTTTGAACCGCATGTCACGATTTAGCGAAAGAATCTTCCTCGCTGACGGATTAATCATCGAAATGTACCCCGCTTTATCAACCGCAATCACCCCTTCTTTGATAGAATGTAAAATAGCATCCCGGTCACGATATAATGAAGCGATTTCATGTGGTTCCAATCCAAGTGTATCTTTGCGAATATTTCGTGCCAATATGATCCCGCCAACGATACCAAAAACTAACACGAGCAATGCAATGCCACTAATTTTAATAAGCTTGCCCAATACAATAGATTTAATATCTTTAACCATAAAGCCAACCGATACGAGCCCAATGATATCACCCTGATCATTGAAAATCGGTGCCTTCCCACGCAGCGCAGGACCTAAGCTTCCAACAGCCCTAGACGTGTAATATTTCCCCTTAACAACTGCACGATCATTATCACCGCCAACCATATGCTTGCCCAATTTGTTCTCATCCGGGTGCGCATATCGGACTCCCTTTTCATCACCGATCACGATATACTCTGCGCCGACTTTTTCCCTGATCTGGTCTGCTAATGGTTGAATCACTCCGGCAGGATCATCTATTTCAAGTGCCTCCTTTACGGTTGGCATGAATGAAATCGCTGTTGCAACATTTAAGGCCCGATTTCCGATACTCTCTGTCGTATCTTTGGATTCAATATAGGAAAGGATACCCGCAAGTAACACCGTAACAAATAAAACCAATGATGTAATTAACACTAATATTTTTGTTTGTAAACTGATTCTTTTCATTATTCCGGTACGACCTTCCCATTATACAATCATTCACTTTAAATTTATCATAATAGTTTGTTAGTTGGAAGTATTAAAGCGGATGGACATAGACTAGTATAATATAAAGGAAACGTTAGTTAACTTTCCTTCACAAGAACTAGAGCCAAGACATTTATTGTCTTAGGCTCTAGTGCTAGAATACTATTTAACAGCCATTATACAAATCGAAAGGAAAGGTGGGCTAAAGATTACAACTTGTCCTTTAACTGTTCAATCTCTTCCTTCTTCAAATGAGTTACTTTCGCTATCAGTCCAACAGCCATCCCTTCCTTTAACATTTCCAGCGCCACTTCCTTGCTTCTGGTTTCTTTTCCAATCTCTTTTCCAATTTCTTTTCCAATCTCTTTCCCTTTCTCAATCCCACGTTCCTCATACGAAATCGGTAACTCCATTATCTTATCCGCGTCATCCAACTGTTTAATATCCTTCATCAATTCATCCTCCTCCTCTTCGGACAGTGTTAAATAAGTCTCGAAAAATCCATATATCAACCGCTCTCGTGCTGGATCCAACTCCATTTTCGCCATCATCCGCAAAAATTCGATTTTAACCTGTATTTTTTCGTCTCTTTTATATCCCATCTTACTTAACAACGCCGCGGCCACTGGATTGTCAGATTTGATATAGTCTCGCCAATCTTTTTTACGCAAATGCAACGTCTGGTAATGAAACGTTAATACATGGGCAAATGGGAATTCTATTATATATTCATCTTGTTCCCATTTTTCGTTGTAACTAAATACCGCGATTGGAACAATTGGCTTTTGGTACGTATTATACAACAAACTATAATACCGAAACATCCGCTCATGGAAGTCATCTTCCTTACTGCTTTGCGGTTCGATATGAACAAGAATGACGGAATCTGTACCTTTTAGCTTCGTTTCTACGATAATATCGAGCCTTCTCGTGTCTCCTTGAATTAAGTCGGTATAAAGTTCCTGTGGATAGGGTTGAAGGCTTTGAAAATCAATATCATGATGGATGTCAGGAAAGAATACTTCTAAAAATTCTTCAAAAAATGTGTTGATTAATTGCTTGAATAGTTGATCGTGTCTCGTGTAATTAGGGGAATCTTCTTTGATTACTGTGGTTACTGGCAAAGCAGCACATCCTTTATGAGGGTATGAAGCGGAAAACCGGGGTGTGTTTCTGTTTTTAATATATCAGAAAAATGTAACAGGAACAAGCATTTTTTCATTGCCCTAGTATGGACATCCAATTTACTAATAGTTAAAAGTATTACTATAAAATGAAACAAAATAAAGACATCCAGAGGTCTTGCCGCTAAAATGTCTTTATTATCCAATCCCAGATTTGACATAGCCTAAAGTACAGTCATTCCGGATATTCCACATGCGATCCAGGAAATTGGGAGTGTGCTCCTGGTTGACTTTCCGCTGCATTCCCATTCTTTCCTAATTTTCCTTTTCGGACTTGTTTCACCCAGAAACCGCCATGAATCTGTTTTGGCTCATAGGAGATAATAAATGCCTTGGGATCAATCGTCTTAATCGTCTCATATAGCTTTAGTTCATATCTTCTTGGTGTTAAAATCTGCATGGCTAATCGGTCGCCATCCATTCCGTACGCATACCAGCTTGTGACACCGTAGCCTTTATCCCGTAATTTCCGTGTGAATTCAAGATCCGGATTGGATGAAACAACGTTAACTGTAATATAACCGAGGGCAAGCTTTTCCTCAATTTTGGTACCAACAACAACGCCGATTCCAAAACCAACTGCATAGGCAACAATATTTTGGATATGGTTTAAATTATCCAGCACAAGCCCTAACCCTAAAACATAGACAACAATTTCAACCATACTAACCAAAGCTGCTAAATATCTGCGTCCCTTTAACGTTAAAATCATGCGCATGGTCGAAAAGGTGACGTAAACAATATTAATCACGAGAATAATGACAACCATTACATATGCATTGCCAAGCACAATAAGCCCTCCCCATTCATTTATTCTTTTTTCAGCATACATCAATCATGCCTAAAATTAAATACTATGATGTTCACCCAATTAAAATTACCCGCATAACGTAATACATATCAATTTTCGTATATGTGGCAAAGGAGGATTAGGATGGATCCATTTAAACAAATGTCAGATTGGAAGCGAAATATGGATTCCTTTTTTGGAGAAAATTTTTGGAATGAATTTGATGGCATCATAAAACCTACTATTCCACAAATCAATATGTATCAAACCGAAAATGAAATAACATGTCTAGTTAGTATCCCCGGGTTAACCGATATTAACAAAGTGGATATCTATGTAAACTATACGGAGCTAGAATTAAATGGTGTCATCGATATTCCGCACAGTGATGGAACAGTATTGCAAGAAGAAATACTACAAGGTGTTTTTGAACGAACCATAAGATTGCCATTTCCAGTACGGTCAGATAAAATCAGAGCCAACTATAAAAATGGTATCGTGCTCATTCAGCTATACCGTTTGTATTCCGATTCGAATAGTAAATACCGCGTTCCAGTGAAGCTGCTCGAAGATGAATAAAAAATCAGTAGCATTCCAGACTTATCGTATGACAGCAGTTTCCGAACCAACCTAGACGCGAAAAAGCTGTCCCAGTTAAGTAATATACTTCCTGGGACAGCTTTTTTATTACTTCATTTTTTCCGGCAAAGCGTGTATGGATTCGATTAAAATATTGAGCTTATCTTCAATGCGGTTCAACAAATAAAATGTGACCACAATCGGAAAGCCCACATCGGTTAAAAACGATATCCATGTGTCCATAGGTAAACCTCCTATCGTTGTTATTGTAAAAAACCAGGGCTATAGACAGTTGTTAAGCACTGGTTTTTTTTCATGAACCTGTAGCAGCCGTTTGCCATTATCACTAGCTTTAATCAAGCTCAATTTCTTCTACATTGTGATCAACGATGCGCGCGCCTTTGATCGCTACCAGCTCGCCACCAGAAGTGTTGAAGGCATTTTGCTCCAGGATATCATTCATAGCCTGCTTCACTGCTTCCGGATCAACTGGTTCAATCGGCTTCTCCAAGCTATAAGTGACTGTTTTGCCATCCTCATTTAAAAATTTGAACTCCAGCTTTTTCAAGGATTTCCCTCCTCTCGCATGATTTTCTTAATCCTTTCATTAGTTGTTCCGAACTTTGGAGCTGTCTTTGCGATTAATCTCAGTTAGCGTCCGCTCCTGCAATCCAGCAAAGGCATTTGCTGTTGTAAACAATTGATCGGCAGTTGCATCTGTTTTTACATGGTTGAAGCTTTTTAGTTTGTACGCCGGCTTTCCTGTTTCTTCATCCATGCCGTCATCAAGTACCAATTGCAAAATCGAAGCATATTTTTGTAATGTTGCCATGTTCCTCCCTCCTTTCACGACTATAATCGAATCGTTTAGGATAATAGGTGGCATCAGTGTAAATTTTAAAAATAGCTGATTAAACATGAGCTGTTCCACAATTGGATCATTTAACTAAGTAAGTGTAAAATATTTCTCGAGGGTATTTGAGCGATATTCTAGCCAAAAAAGAAAAGGCACTCTATCATAAAATGT